>JBJONV010000177.1:0-23579 GCA_046051665.1 Chloroflexota bacterium | reverse complement strand
CACGCTCTTTTTCGATCATACGTGTGACAGGCACGCCCGTCCACGATGACACGATGTGTGCGATATCTTCTGCGCCAACGACTTCCGAAATGTTTGCACTTTTGCGCCATGCATCACGTTGTTCAGTGAACTGGACCTCGAGTTTGAGGTACTCAGCGCGCAGAATGGCGGCTTTTTCGTAGTCGCGCTTTTGGCTTGCTTCTTCCTCGTTTGCACCGATGCTCTTCATCTGCTCTTCGAGAGCGGCAATTTCTTTGGGCATCGAAAACATATCAATCCGCAGTTTTGCCGCTGCTTCATCGAGCAAATCGATTGCTTTGTCTGGCAAGAAGCGGTCCATGATAAAGCGGTTCGACAGTCGTACTGCCGCCTCGATGGCTTCGTCACTAATGCTCAAATTGTGGTGTGCTTCGTACCGGTGGCGCAGTCCTTTGAGCATCGCAATTGTAGTAGGTACATCGGGCTCTTCCACAAACACCGGACTGAAGCGGCGCTCCAACGCAGGGTCTTTTTCGATGTGCTTGCGGTATTCGTCGAGCGTCGTTGCGCCAACTACCTGCATTTCGCCACGTGCAAGCGACGGTTTGAGCATGTTGGATGCATCTATCGATCCTTGCGCAGCACCTGCACCGACGACAGTATGCAGCTCATCGATAAACAGAATAATCTGTCCGTTGCTGCCTTTTACCTCGTCCATCACTGCTTTGAGGCGTTCCTCGAATTCCCCGCGGAACTTTGACCCGGCGACCATCGCACCCAAATCCAGTGCAACGACCTTTTTATTGAGGAGTGGTTGCGGGACAGCACGATTGACAATCATCTGCGCCAAGCCTTCGGCGATAGCTGTTTTGCCAACGCCCGGTTCGCCTACCAGGACGGGATTGTTCTTGGTGCGGCGGCTCAGGATACGTATGACCCGGGTGATTTCGGCTTCGCGACCAATCACTGGATCGAGTTTTCCTTCGGCAGACATTGCAGTCAAATCGACGCTGTACTTCGACAAGACTTCGTATTTGGCTTCCGGATTTTGTGTATCCGAACGCTGCGTGCCTCTGATGTCCATGAGTGCCTGATATAACCGTTCTTGCGTAATAGAAAAGCTGTTCAAGATGCGCTGCGAAGCGCCGTCTCGTTCATTGAGAATCGCCACCAAAATATGTTCCACACCGGTGAAGGCATCACTCAAGCGCTGGGATTCTTCCTCGGCGCGCTTGACGAGGCGCTGGGTACGGGGCGTGATGTATACCTGATTGCCATAAATGTTCTGGCCATAGACTTTGGGAGATTTTTCGAGCTCGTATTCGACGCGCTGTGCAACGACGTCTGCATCGACGCCGAGTTTCTGCAATGCCTTCCCGGCAAGCCCATCATTCTGACGCAACAGCGCCAAGAAAATGTGTTCCACATCGAGTTGCGTATGGTGCATCGTACTCATGATGCTCTGGGCTTCTTGGAAGGCTTCCTGGGCTTTTTCAGTAAATCGTTCGAGTTTCATTGGTTCCACCTTTCGGTCACATGGTGTGTTCTGTGCGACCTGTAGGTAGTATATCAGTTGGGTATTGCGTGACTATTTGAAGTCCATTAGAATGCCCTGCTCGATGAGCAGGGCAACGAACACATCTGCGGAGCGCGCTGATTAGCGTAATCGGTGCGCAGCTTCGGCGGCGATGTAGGTTAATTGTTCGCGGAGCGAGCCATGGCTATGCCAACTGCGACTGTCCCATTGGACGCCGCTCAGATCGTCGCCACTGTAGAGAATTTGCCCCATGGTAATGCCGCGGAGCTGTGCGACAGCAAGGAGCGCTGCATTTTCCATCTCGACAGTCAAACAACCCTCGGCCCGCCGTGTCGCGATTTTCTCACGGGTTTCACGATAAAACGCATCGGTCGTCCAGGTTGCCCCCGTCACATACGGGATGCGGTGTTCGTCGAGGACCGCCGTAATCGCAGTCGTCGCATGTGGTTGTGCCTCGATCCAGCGATTTGGCGCGACATAATGATACGACGTGCCTTCGTCTCGGAGCGCCTTCGTCGGTACGACAACATGTCCCAGCGTCAGTTCTTGGCGGAGCGACCCCGCACCGCCGACCGCCACCACCGAACGAATCCCATGTCCGATTGCCTCTTCGAGCAATGCTGCAGCCATGGGAGCACCCAGTCCGGGATGCATCAGACATACCTCTGGCCCATCGACCAAGCGAATCACATACAGCGGATGTGCACCGACCTCTGATCGCAGTGCGTGGACTTGTCGTGCAATTCCATCAGTGACGAGTTTGGAAATGACTTCATGAAAGAAGCAAAAAACCAACGTCGAAGGAATATCAAGGGGAAAGTAGTGTTCGTCTGCGTTGATAAATGCCCGTGGATTCGGGTCAAACTCGAGCAACGGTACCTGATCGGGGGTATATCGTGTCAAAGCATGTCATCCATTGAATAGTGATTGTTCCAGCGCACATCGACTTCATCGCTTACGCGTTGGAAGCGGATGTCCGTCGAGAGGCGCATCGTTCCATCCTGCACATCATTGCCCGTGGCAGCATGAATCATGTATGCACTATGAATGACCATATCGCCTGCTTCGTAGTCAGCAATCAGCCAGCGTAAATTCCACTTGTTTGCCAAGGCAGGCAAATCTTTGGTCAGCCAGCCGGTCGCAGACATGCTCTTGTTATACGCACTGATTTGTTCCTCGCGACTTAATCCTTGGTTCAGTGCGCTGAATTCTTTCTCCATTTGGCGGCCGGCGACATGCGAACCTTCCAAATACACAAGACCTCCCATTTCGGCCGGGCAGTCGCCGATGGGTATCCAACTCGTAGCGACACGGTCCGTCCCTGCACGCAAATACACCAAGTCATAGTGTGCCCCTGTTGAGCTTACATCGTGTGGTTTGGTGTACCGAATCAACTTGCGTTTGTGTAAATACGGAGCCCCATCGAAGAGCTGCTCATAGAATTGCCAGATGGGCTCCTGCAGACAGAACGATTCGTATGCAGACCAGCGGACGATTTCGTGCATGGTTTTCGCGATGAGTTGATTGTCTTCGTTCTGTCCACTATAGATACCATCACGAGGATGGGTGCCGGGCTTGAGCAATCCAGCAGGTGCTAATGCACGGAAGAACCGCTCGCGGAAGCGCAACACACCCTCTCGTGGCAACAACCCTTTGAGCCACAGATACCCTTGTGATTCATATTGTTCGCGCAATGATGCAATAGGGGTCCCCGGATCAGACGCAACCAATCGTCCCATTCGCTGGGGCGACGCATCGAGCGGATAGCCATTGCTCGTCAATACAGGGAATGTTTCTTGTATTGTCATAATTCCTCCAGGTTTGCTGTGAGCATATTTTAGCCCAAAAACACTCCCTGATGTCTGATGGTATGTCGTGGTCCAAATATCAAGGCAATGTATTGATTCTCGGGTGCGTGCTGTTCATTACTTCGCGACAGAATACGGTAAGATAATATGGGTACATCAACAAAGGAGTTCATATGCCGTACGTCGCTGACGCACAACGCTACGCCGCAATGCGCTATAACCGCACCGGGAAAAGCGGTTTGAAGTTGCCTGCATTGTCGCTGGGTCTTTGGCACAATTTCGGTGGCGTCGATCGCTACGAAACATCACGTGCAATGGTCTTGTCTGCATTCGATATGGGGATTACCCACTTCGACTTGGCGAATAATTACGGGCCACCAGCCGGTTCAGCCGAAGAAACCTTCGGCCAGATTTACCGCCAAGACCTCAAACCCTACCGTGATGAGATTATCGTTTCGTCAAAAGCTGGCTATTATATGTGGCCTGGCCCGTACGGCGAATGGGGCTCACGCAAGTACCTCATCTCGAGCTGCGACCAAAGTTTGAAGCGCATGGGTGTCGACTATGTCGATATCTTCTACCACCACCGCCCCGATCCTGACACCCCGCTCGAAGAGACGATGCAGGCGCTCGACAGTATCGTGCGCAGTGGTCGTGCACTGTATGTAGGGCTGTCAAACTACCGCCCTGCGGAAGCAAAAAAAGCATTTGCCATTCTCAAGCAGTTGGGAACGCCGTGTCTTATTCATCAGCCGTCATACAACATGTTTGATCGTTGGATCGAAGAGACAGGGTTGCTCGATTTGCTCGGCGACGAAGGTGTCGGCTGTATCCCATTCTCACCGTTGGCTCAGGGTATGCTGACCGATCGCTACTTGCAGGGTATCCCCGAAGGTTCCCGGGCAGCCAAACCGCACGGCTTCCTCAAAGCAGATCGTGTCACACCAGAACGTCTGGCGATAGTCGGCAAGCTCAAAGACCTTGCCAATGAGCGCGGCCAAAACACCGCCCAGTTGGCTCTCGCGTGGGTGTTGCGTGATGCACGCATCACGACCGCGTTGATTGGGGCAAGTTCCGTCGATCAAATCAAGGAATGTGTCGGTGCACTCGCTGCTGCGCCACTTTCTGCGGTCGAAATCGCACGTATCGAAGCAATTCTCAAAGGGAACTAAGTATGCTCGCCCGTTTGCTTGTGTTTATCGGCATCCCACTGACGTTGTTACCGCTCGTTTTTCGCTATGCCGTACTCAATGCCACAACAATGGCCGAGCAAAAGGGCTTTGCTGCGAACGTCGACCAATACGCACACCAAAGCTCACCGTACTTACTCACGGCCGTCAGCGTTGGGTTGGTTGTCGGTCTTGTTCCATTAACCGTCGGCATCGTGTTGCTCATCAAAGAGAAGTTCACCGCGTAAGGTTACGACAAAGAAAAACCGCCCTGTGCACGTCTGCACAGGGCGGTTTTTTGTGGTTACGCAGTCAGCGTCGCCAAGAAATCCCCCAATTCTGCGGCTTTGTGCGTGTCGAGAACTCCCACTACAAAATCACAGCGCCATGTGTGTTGCCCGGCGATAGAACGGAGATTTCCTTTGGCTTTTTCTGCCGTATACCCCTCTGGTTCGGCAGTCGATGGCATTGCAAAGCCAAGACAGTCCTGATCGGGGGTACGCGAAATCCAACGAATGACATATGGTAATTGATCGGGGCGATGGGCGACATAATCTGCGGTTCCATCCGGTAAGCGTTGCATACTGTGCGCCCAACCTTGTTCGTCGGCGATCGCATCGATCGTAAACACAACTTCAGGATCAAAACCCAAACCCGGCGTCAATGTGGTCGCCACCGTCGGATTGGTGGCGAGTTCGGCAATGAACTCGCGATACCCAGGTGCCGGCGTGATATGCGATGGAATACTGCGGCGCACCCGGATTGCCTCTGCCGTAGACGGTGCGGTCGTCTGCAAAACCGCATGATCGACGGGGCGGTAGTTGATATGTGCCAAGTACATCAAATCCATCGCGGTTTTCTTTTGATTGGCAATGGTCATAGACACAGACCAGACGCGACGGTTCGCATAAAAGCGCACTTCGGGAGTCGCGACATAGTTGTCTTGGAATGCCACGGTATAGCGGAACGAGCCACTCAGCGCAATATACGTTCCATGGTCGTCTGTGCCGATGGTGAGCCACGCCTGCTGGTATCGTGCATTCGGGAGTTCGCCGTGAAGCGGATGCGTGTCCGTCGGTCCAGGTACACCCATACGGGTTGCACCACAATGCACAAAAAAACCGCCGTACGTATGGAGATACGTCGTCGTCGGCTGTGGCTCGTCGAACATTGATTGCATACCCAGGCTCCGCCCGTCTATGGTAGCTGACCAAATTTGTTGGCCCTGATACGGTAGCAGCACAATCTCGCCATGGGCATTGCGCAAGCGCACCGCAAGCACCCCACTCGCATAGGTGAACAACGTCGCAGAAAGCTCATCGTGTGTGACTAATACGTGATCGCAGTCACGCCACATGCCGGGATGGAGATGAAATGTTGTCATGTCGTCCTCATTCGTACGATTCGGTTATCTGTATCCCGTGTGGGGCCAGGGTAATGGGTAAGCGGGTCATCTGTGGGAGTTCAGCAGTAATCGTAGCGATGCACGCACGTTGCGCATCTGCATCCGAGCTCATCAAAATGGCCACCGAACCTCCGTCACCACCAGCGCCGTTGACTTTGCACCCGTAGGCACCGTATGTTTGCGCAATTGCGATGAGGTGTTCGGCTTCGGCACAAATCAACGCCGGGTGCAATGCACGCTGGGCTGCTGTATTGGCTTGCAATGCAGCGCCATAGCGCTGCAAATCACCAGTATGGAGTGCCGTAGCAGCTTCATCGGCCGCACGCCGCAATGGTTCTAACAACACATGCGTATCGGGGAGCGTCACAAAGCGATCAATCACCTGCTGATGAATGTGTGTCGATAAATGTGGCTTCCCAATGTAGTACAAGAGGAGTTGTTGATGCAGCGCCTTGGCTGTTTCGGAACGGAGTGATATCGCCCTGACCTGGGACGTCGGGTACTGCGTCATCGTAATGTGGACGCAGCCACCGTATGCTGCAGCAATCTGGTCCTGGATGCCACTTTGTTGTTGAAGTTCCTCTGTCTCGAGGGCATGGGCGGCTCGTGCGAGGAGCTCCGGTGATTCACGAATACCCTGGACCGCACGGAGTGCACCGATGAGTGCGACCGAAACGGCAGCAGACGTGCCTGCCGAACATCCCGGAGGAATCTCAGAATGAACGGTAATGACCGCATCAAAAGGTTCGGGAATGGGATTGCAGGCAATTGCAGCCTGGAGGAGGGGGTGTCGCGCTGTTTCGTCTGGGTACCGCAACGATTCGCCATAATTCTGCACATCCAGGTGAATACTCTGCCGAGACAACTGGCGTGGTGATACTCGAATATGCACACTTACACCAGGGTTCACCGCGAGACTGCACACAGAACCGTGACCGGCAAACCACGTGTCGGTCCAGCCCCCCACATCACAAATGCGTATCGGCGCTGTTGCCGTTATGTGGCGTATCTGCATATACATCCAGGAGGAATGAATTGCCCGCATCATACCACAGCGCACTATTGCATTCCTGCAATAGTGCGCCATGAATAACAATCACGTACTATTCGCTGATGACCGGTGCGTCACGATTGGTCTTGCGCAGGGGGACCTCTGGCAGACCAAACAAGACCAAGGCAAAAGAAACCGCGACCAACCATATCGCATCACGGTAGATCTGTGTGATGCTGTTGGTGAACGCCTGTTTGATGGCCTGATTGATTTTATTGCTCATCTCAAGCGCTTTTTCCAAAGCAGGAGCACGACCAGCTTCGATACCCGCAAGGATCTTCGGGAGTGCAGCCGCTGGGATTTGGCCTGCGATCAAGCCCGCTTTCACATCTTCAGGCAGGTTGGGGTTTGTGGTAAGGGCTTCAATTGCGACCGGATCTTTTTGCTCTATTGCCGCAGTCAGTTGCGATGATATGGTATCAAAGCCCGTATTCACAGCGGCGGTCATCTTCTCTTCGAGTGTTCCACCTTCCGCAGAACCAGCCGCCGATTCTTTGAGATCGAATGATTCGAACTGTGTTTGGTATTCCGCTGGCAATTCAGTTTTAATCGGCTCCATTTGGATTTTAATTTGGTCCGTGAGGGTTGTGGTCAAAATGACGCCAAATACCGCAGCACCAATGGCTTGCCCTAATTGCTGGAAAAACTGGCGATTTGCGACCGCAGTACCCATGTATGCGAATGGCACTGCGTTTTGCATAGCCAAATTCAAGAGCGGTATGGTTGGTCCCAACCCGATACCGAGGATGAGCATACGCCATACGACGTCTTGGGTGCTACTTGTTACTGTCAATTGTGTCATGTAGTAGAAGCCAATGAGCATCATCGCAAAACCGAATAAGATGAACGGTTTGTAGCGTCCGGTACGTGCCACAAGCTGCGATGCGACAATACTGCCGACCACAAAGCTGAGCATCAACGGAATTTGCGACGTTCCTGATTCTGTCGCCGACACACCAGCGACATTGACCAGGAAGAGTGACAGAAAGAGAAACGCCCCAAAGAAGGCCGCCCCATTGAGAAACGACGACAACATTGTCACGCTGAATATCTGGTCTTTGAAAAGCGATAACTTGATGATTGGCGATTCGGCTTTCGTTTCGATGTACAAAAACACCGTTCCAAATACCAATGCCATTGCAAACATCCCCAAAATCAGCGGTGAATCCCATGCATGGATTGCTTTGTCCATCGTTAGTGCAAGCAATAACGGCACGACCGAAAGCACCAGGGTGATGCTGCCACCCCAGTCAATGGCTGCTTTGAGCCCGCTCGCGAGTGTCGGCATGGTACGCAAGATAAACAGAAATGCTATGATACCGAACGGCAAATTGACATAAAATACCCAACGCCAGCTGAGCGTATCGGTCAGAAAACCACCCAAGAATGGTCCCAAGATGCTCGATAGACCAAAGACTGCACCAAACAACCCCATATAGCGGGGTCGTTCTGCGGGCGAAAACAAATCGGCAGGAATTGCGAATGCAGTCGAAGTCAATGCTGCAGCGCCCAGACCTTGCAAAACACGGTAGCCGATAAGCTGGAAGATATCGAGTGCTGTGCCGCAGAGGACCGATGCAACCAAAAATACCGCAATACCGGTCAACAAGATTACCCGACGCCCATACAGGTCAGAGAGTTTGCCATATATCGGCACCATCGTTGTACTGGCGAGCAAGTACGCAGTCGACGTCCAGGCAACATACTCGAGACCTTTGAGATCGGCGATAATCGCCGGCATTGCCGTGGAAACAATGGTCTGATCGAGGGCCGACAAAAACAACCCAAGGAGCACCCCTGCAAGAATAATCAGCTTGGTGCGATGTGGGAGTGTCTCGGCATAATCGATGCGTTCTCCGATGTGTGTACTCAATCGACTTCCTTTGTGATATACGGGAACACTGCTGTCAGCGCCGTAGAGAGTTGCACCATCAAGTCATGGGGAAGGTTGCTCATCAAATCTTCCATTTGGCGTCGTCGCAGCGTTTTAAGCTGCTCGATGAGGTATGCTCCCCGATCATGCAGATATATCCTGCGAATACGGCGGTCAGATTCGTCTTCGACCCGCTGTACCAAGCCATCGACTTCGAGCCGGTCGATGAGCTGACTGGTGCTGCCGACTGTCAAGCCGAGTTCGTACGCAATAGTCGAAACCGTCGCACCGTCTTTGGCATCGAGGAGCTTCAACACCGCGAAGCGTGGCGTCGAAATGTCGTGTTGCTGCAGTACTGCCAAAATCTCGCCGATACCCGTCATCGTGACAATACCCGAGAATTTAGCGAGCAGGAGGGCAAGCTCTTGTGCCGCGGTTGGTGCGCTCATCGCAATCTTCTCAATACTTTGTGCATACAAACTATTTGTATCAGATGCATCACTGTCTGTCAAAAACTGATTCCGTTTTGGTGAGTGGTCTCTAGTGTGACCAATACGCAGTCTCGTGTCGATATGTTGCGTATACAACATATTTTGTGTTCATTGGTGGAATCTGGTGACGTGGGGCAAATGGAGACAAAAAAGGGTAGAATCAAGCAGACGAAGCAGACGAGAGTGAGAACGCATGAATATCGCCCGAATGTGCCATATGTTGGCCGCCCATGCTGTGACGATAGCCGCGTTGACCAGTGATCTGAGCGAGGAAGAAGCGTCCGTTGTCTATATTGAGGGAGCGTGGACGTTCAAACAGGTCATGGGTCATTTGTATGACGAAGAGCAGTACGATTTTCGAACGCGCGTTTTTCAAACCATGAGCGCACCTGAATCCGTCGTTCCTGCAATCGACCCCGAAGGGTGGATTACCGCACACAACTATTCGGGCCAGCTCTTTTCGGTGTGGCGCGATGGGTTTTTGACCGAACGACGTAACAGCATTGCCTCGCTGGAGGCATTCACCAAAACGAATTGGGAACAACCGGTCAATGCGGAGCACCTAGTAGGATTAACCGCCGCAGATATGTTGTGGTCATGGGTTACCCACGACGTCTTGCACATTCGACAGTTGACGGAGCTCCGTCATGCCATGATTGCTGCACACGCAGGGGACCATGCAATCGGTTATGCCGGCGAGTGGTAAATTTCGCTGGCTTTCTTTGTCCCGATCCGGTAATAGATGAATAGCGCTGCGCCGATGAAGTGCAGTGCTGCGGCGACGATCAATGCAATGGTGGTAGATGTCTCACGTGCTAATGTAGTACCAAGGATGGGGCCGATGAGGCGGACTGCAAACATGACCATACGTTCTGACGGCATGACTGCGGTGACATACCCTGGCGGGCAACTATCAAGTAGCACATCCAAGATAACTAATTCAATCCCAGCAGTACAGACACCCCATACCGCGGCAAAAAACATCAATGGTGCCATACTCGATACGACAGCCGTCAACAGTGGGTAAATCCCGAGCCCAATGGCGCAGACCCAGAGAATCAGCACTCGTGCGTTATAGCGTGTCGCAAAATAGGTGCCGAGGGTGTAGCCGACCAACAGCGTCACACTTTGTATCATCGAGACCGTACCGATTGCGGCATCATCTGCATTGAGGACACGCACCCAATGTAATGGGAACAACGGAACGGACATGGTCAGTCCGATTTGAAAGACCGCCTGGCAGACGACAAACAGCCGAAATGCGGGGTACTTCCGAAAGTTATCGAGCATCGTTCTGAGGGCATCGCCGATTGTTGTCGGTGGGATGACTTTCTCACGGCGTTCTGGCGGAACTTCATACTTGCGGGCTGGGAAAAACGCCATCGCAATGAACACCGACGAAACACCAATGACAACCGCATAACTCTCGAAACCGGTGTTTTTTGCTAAATAGAGCCCTGCCAGATACACCGCAATGCCGTTGCAGACGCCCAGGATCGACCAACGCAGACTCATCAAAAAATAGCGGCGTTTGACATCGATAATCGATCCCATCACCACATTGAAGACGAGTGTCAAACTCGTCTGCGGTATGGTCGCCAGCGCCGCGATGCCCAACATCACCAAAATGGCGGTGTGCGCATCGAATAACATGGGTACGACAGCCATGAGCGGAAAGCTCAAGAACAAGAGCAAGCGGCTCCACGCATACCAGGGAATGACTGTTTCACTACGGGCAATCCGCATACCAATTGGAACTGCTAGGAGCAATCCTGCCACGGCAGGCATGGACGAGAGGAGCCCGACTGCGAGTGGGTCGGCACCGAGGCGTGTGAACAATACGGGGATGAAGATTTGGACGCCTTCCACGACGCCGACCCCCATGCCATCGTACATGCCACGAGCCATATTGCGCTCGTCACCATCTTTTGGTGCAATAAACCACTCAGGGACACGCAGCGTCCGCAACAACGCGGGTAATTGTGAAAACATGCCCATTCCTTGATAATGTTCTCAACAAGTATACCGCAGGGTGCTACGCGTGAACCGACGTTTTGTCCTCTTTGTGGCGACGGGTTCGTCTGGGAATATGCGTCCGATGGTCGCCGCTGCACGTCGCTGCGCGGAACACGGCCTACATGTCATCTGTGCCAGTAATGCCCTCTGGGAGCGGTGGATACGAAGCCACGGTGTGCATTGGCGTGCACTCCCGCAGCATGTCGAATCGCACATCACACATGGTGCGACCTACCCGGACATCCCCGAAGCACAGAGCGCTGTCTCGGGAGTACGTTCATTGCGTGCGAAGTTTCGGCATATACAGGAACAGGATGCTGCACGCAATGCGTTCAAGATGCTCCTGGAGGACGTGGCCTTGGTCATTCATCCTGCATCGCTCAGCAGGATACGCGGCCTCGCAGACGAGATTGGCATCCCTTCGATTGGGGTGTCTCGGTCAGGTCGAGGAGCAGAGCGACGCCAAGATCGCATGACTCCGCTGTTGTATGCGGTATCACCTGCACTGCTTGAACCGCAGGTGGTGCAATCCCCGCTCGAGAAAGTATGCGGTGAATGGTTACTTCCAAACGAAGCGCCGATTCCAGCGTCTTTGGGACGTTTCATGAGGGTCAACCAGCCATATGTCATCGTCACACATGGTGCGTTTTTGGCGCCTGCTGCAATGCGTGTCGTACACCTGACGGTGACTGCAGCGCACGCGCTCGGTATGCGTGTTTTGGCTCTCATGCCCGCGGATGTGACATCGTTGCAATCGAGCCCCGAAACACTGGTCTGGCACCAAGGACTGCCTCATGACGAGGTTTTTGCAGGTGCTGCTTGTATCGTGCACCCAGGCGGTGCAGGCACAACCCACCGTGCGGTACGTGCCGGGGTTCCCAGTTTGCCGATTCCCCTCTATCCGAGTGATACCTTTTGGGCTGAACGTGCTTTCCGGGTACAATTGACCAGTACCCGTCTGCATGTCGATACCATCTCGGTGAGTACAGTGAGTGACGCACTCGCACAAACCATCACGGATGTTGTGTATCGATATAACAGTCGCACAATGGCAATGCAGATGGCCCAAGAACAAGGCCTCGAGAACTTATTACATGTGGTACGTCCGTATCTAGGAGCATCATGAGTCTCCCAAATATCAACCGGTATCGTTCCTTGCTGACGACATACTTCTGGCCACAACGCCGGCAGGTGACGTTGTTGGTCTTGCTCATTATCGGAGACAACATCCTCCTGCTGGTGGGGCCAAGGGTTTTATCACAATTTGTCGACGCTGCAGTTGCAGGCGCTGCAAGCGACGTGTTGGTGTGGTTGAGTATCTGGTATTTGATTGCCGCCATTTCACAACAGGCGTTTACCATGTCTGCGACCTACGTCGGTGAAAAAACCGGCTGGCAAGCAGCAAATGCGTTGCGGTCTGACCTTGCCAAACATACCCTCGATCTCGATATGTCGTTCCACAAAAAACAGACTCCGGGCATTATGATCGAGCGTATCGATGGTGATGTGGCCAGTCTGAATCGATTTTTCTCGCAAATGGTGTTGCAAATTGGTGGCAGCATTCTGTTGTTGACGTCGACCGTTGGTGTATTGATGTGGACAGAATGGCGCCTGGGGGTGCTCCTCTTGGGGTACGCGGTTGTCGCCATGTGGGTGCTGTTTGCATTGCGCGGTGTTGCTGTGCCGTATTGGGAGTCTGCCCGTGAGGCGTCCGCGCAGCTTTTTGGCTTCCTCGAAGAGCGCTTGGCAGGTCTCGAAGACATACGCGGCCTCGGTGCGCGATCGTATGTCCTGCGCCGCCTTGTGCAATTGATGGACGAAAAGAATAAATACGACACGTTGGGCCGTGTATATGGATCCCTGACGTGGATGATACCGGTGGTCTTATCCTCGCTTTTGACGGTGATGGTGTTGACCGTCGGTGTTTGGCTGTACCTACAAAATGAAATCACGATTGGCCTTATCGTCATGACGATGTTCTACGGCGACATGATTATGCGGCCGATTCGCACCATATCTAGCGAAATAGATCAGCTCCAACAGGCCACCGCAGGCATTTCGCGCATTGCCGAACTCCTTTCCATCAAATCGAGACTCGTCGATGGCGTGAAAGAAATGCCCGCACAGATTCCACCGGTGACATTTGACCATGTCACCTTTGCGTATCAAGACGACGAAGATGGCCAACCAGAAGAACCGGTGTTGCGTGATGTGACATTCCACATCCCTGCAGGGAAAGTGGTCGGGCTGCTCGGTCGCACGGGATCGGGCAAAAGTACGCTGATTCGCTTGTTGTTCCGTTTGTATGATGTCAGCAGCGGCGCTATTCGCATCGGCGATCATGCAATCCCCGACTACACGCTTGCGTCGCTGCGTACGCACGTCGGCTTGGTTACACAAGATGTCCAGCTGTTTTATGCCACTGTTCGTGACAACTTGACGTTCTTCAATCCTGCTATCCGCGATGAACAACTGCTCGAGGCGTTACACACGCTCGGACTCGATCGCTGGTTCGCCCAGCAGCCCAATGGGCTCGACACCCTGTTGGCTGCGAATGGGGCGACATCTGCAGGCGAAGCACAGCTGATTGCACTGGCTCGCGTCTACCTCAAGCAACCGCAGGTGATTATCTTGGACGAAGCTTCGGCACGCATCGACCCCGAAACAGAGCGTATGGTCGAAAAAGCACTCGATACAGTGCTCGCCGATAAAACCACGATTATCATTGCGCATCGCCTCCAAACGGTGCGTCGGTGTGATTACATCGCGATTCTAGCGAATGGTTCATTGGTAGAATTTGGCCCCGAAGCGGCACTGCGCGAACAAGCTGATTCACGCTATGCCCAGCTCCTCCAACACGGTGCAGAACAGGAACTCGCATGACCACACCACTCGCATTAATGCGCAAAATGATACGCCAAGGTGGTTGGTGGTATGTCATCAACTTGGTCGCCATCGTCATAGAGCTGTTGGTCGAGCTCCTGCCAGGGATCCTCGTCCGTGAAGTGCTCAACACACTCCAAGCAGGTCAGCAACATTCGATTCCGTGGATGTTGCTCGGGGCGTTTGTGGGCATCGCACTGGTACGTTTCGTGATGTACTGGATCGCCACCTATACCAACATCAAAATGCGCATCCCAACGATGAATGCGATGCGCTTTTCGTTGTTGTCTCGCTTGTTGCAACTCCCCGCTGTTGCAGCGCTGAAGGGTTCCCCTGGCGAAATCGTGTCGCGGTTGCGTGACGATATCGGTGAATTACCCCAAGTCGTCGTCCAGATCAACGATATTTTGGCGTTGTCCGCATTTGCCGTGATTTCGTTTTGGATGATGTATTCCATCGCACCCGATGCAACATTGGCAATTGCTCTCCCGCTCATCATGATTGTTGTCGGGGCTCGGTTTGCCTATGACAAGATCTATTACTACCGCACAGAGCGTCGCAGGGCTACCGGTCGTGTCATCGGATTTATTGCCGAAACATATGGATCGGTGCAGGCAGTCCAAGTCGCTGGTGCCGAGAAACATGTGTTGCGTCACTTTCAAACACTCAACACCGTGCGCGAACATGCGACACTCCGTGAGGTCTTGTACGACGGTGTACTCGGTGCTTCATTCCATAGCTCACTCACAATCGGCATTGCGATCATGATGTTGATGGTCAATCAATCTGCTCGTACGGGTGCTTTCGGGGCGGGTGATGTCGCGTTTTTTGTCTATAACTTGGGGATTATCAGTGAGCTGTTGTTCGAGATTGGGGTGTTTATTGGGCGCCAGCAGCAGCTCAAAGTATCGATTCAGCGGCTTGAATATGTCGGACACGGCCAGCCGGTGAGTGACATGTTTTCGTTGACCGAGCCGGCGACCGTTGCTCCCATGCCCGCACTCGAGTCATTCGCAATCCGCGATTTAGGGGTGACGTGGCCGAGTGGTGCAGTCGGAATCAAAAATATCGATATTGATTTGGCTCCTGGTCGGCTGGTGGTGGTGACTGGTCCCGTCGGCTCAGGCAAAACCACCCTCCTGCGTGCCGTGTTGGGTATGCTCCCGCAGGTCACCGGTTCGATCTCGTGGAATGGGGAACGCATTACCGACACAGCAGAACGGTTTGTCCCTCCTTCGGTGGCATACACGAGTCAAGTGCCGCGACTTTTCTCGGATACACTGCGTGAGAATATTACCCAAGGCCGACCAAACGTCGAACACCATATCGGGACGGCAGTCCATGGTGCGGTGATGGAATACGATGTCGCACAATTCGAGCAGGGCGTCGACACACTCGTTGGCTCTCGGGGAGTTCGCCTGTCAGGTGGTCAAGTACAACGCGCCGCTTTTGCGCGGATGCTCTACGAAACGCCGCAAGTGTGGTGTATCGACGATGTATCGAGTGCATTGGATATTGTTACCGAGCAGTCATTATGGCAACGATTTGGGACGATACGTGCCAAGGTCGCCTGTTTGATCGTCACCCATCGACCGGCAGTCATGCACATGGCCGATGAAATTCTGGTACTCGAGCACGGCGCAATCCTTGCGCGCGGAACGTATCGCGAACTGCGCGAGCGTGGATTTCTGCAGACAGAACAGTGAGGGATATATGGCACTGTATGGTGTGGTTGAAACAGGGGGAACCAAGATGGTCTGTGCTATTGTGGCAGGACCAGATGATATCCGCGCAGAAGTACGATTCCCCACGACATCACCCGAAGAGAATATTCCGCAAATCATTTCTTTTTTGGCTGAGCACCATGCGAAAACGCCGTTGACCTCCATCGGTATCGGCTCGTTCGGCCCTATTGTGCTCGATCCTAGTCTGCCTACCTATGGGAGTGTCGCCCCCACGACCAAACCGTTCTGGAGCAATGCACCCGTTGTCGCTCCGATCAAAGCAGCACTCGGGATTCCTGTCGGATTCGACCTCGATGTGACTACCGCAGCACTCGGCGAACTCACCTGGGGTGCGGGTAAAGGTCTCAAGCATGTGGTGTATTACACGGTGGGGACCGGCATCGGTGCAGGCGTGATTGCAAATGGCCAACCTATCCCGTGCATGATGCATCCCGAAGCGGGGCATCAACGCTTGAGCCGGAATCCCCGTGACACGTATGCCGGAAATTGTTCGTTTCATGATGACTGTCTTGAAGGGTTGGCCGCAGGACCAGCCATCGAAAAGCGTTGGGGGATGAAAGCAAACCTCTTGCCTGCCGACCATATTGCATGGGAATTCGAGGCTGATTATCTCGCCCAAGCGCTGATGAACACGGTGTTGTTTGTGTCGCCACAGCGAATCATCCTCGGCGGCGGTGTGATGGAGCAGCTCCACCTCTTCCCGATGATTCGGCGGAATGTGTTGGCACGTTTGAATGGATACATCAGTAGCCCTGCGATCGTCGATCATATCGATGAGTATATTGTGCCGCCAGCGTTGGGTAACCGGGCAGGAATGCTCGGCGCTCTCGTATTGGCGATGCGCGCTGCCGGCTAGTCTGGAAGGTACCGTGTATGCTTTACCCGAAAACCGACTTTATCGGACTCACAGGGACAGTTCATCTGGCGGCAGGTGGTGAGACGCCTATGCTCGCTTCGCATCGCGACGCCATCGAGCAATTCATGCACGACAAAGCGTTGGGGATGCCTGGGCGTGAACGGTTCTTTGCGACGCGCCACGACTGTGCGCAACGTGTCGCCGCCATGCTCAAAGTCGATGCCGCAGATATTGCGTTTGTCGGGAGTAGCTCGGCAGGTATCACGAGCATTGTCAGTGCATTCGAGTGGCATGCGGGTGACGAAGTCATCTGTGTCGACGACGAATACCCGAGTGGACGCTATGTATTTGGATGGCTCCAACGCTACGGCGTCATCCCTGTCGTACCTGCATACCATCCAGACCCAGACCGCGAAGCAGCTGCGATAATCGCAGCGATTACCCCACAAACACGCCTTATCTATATCAGCCATGTCAGCACGCGTACTGGTCGACGCATTCCCTTGGCTGGAATCATTGCGGCTGCACACGCACAAGGCGCGCGGGTGCTTGTCGATGCTACCCATTCGTTGGGAATTATCGATGTGGATGCCCGTGAGATAGATTTTGTGGTGTGTAGTGGTTACAAGTGGTTACTGGGAACGCATCTCGGAATTGTCATGTGGAACCGAAATATCATGCCGGATTTTGCACCCATCGTTGGGTGGCGCTCTGCGAGCCCGGCACCGATTCCGACGGCGTACCACTACCATGCAGATGCGGCACGAATCGAGGTAGGCAACCCCAATTTTATCGATGTTTACATTCTCAATAATGCGTTGCGCTACCATCAACATGTCGATTCCGCCACCCTCGAGTCCTATGTGTTGGAGCAAGGCGCGCGGCTGTATGATGCAATTGCAACTACCGGTGTCGATATGCTGACGCCACGCGCCGCACGACACCGCGCAGGGAATATTTGTTTTGCTTCGACGCATCCAGCAGCGGTCGTAGCATCGGCACGTCAACGCGGTATCGAACTCTGGGGAGATGCGGATTTACAACGCGTGCGTTGTTCGATTCATGGGTACGTAACACCAGACGATATCGAAACCGCAATCGCGCAGATCCCAGGTTTGATTCAACCCAACCGCTGAATTCTTTCCCGAGATTTTTATTGACATAATGAAAAGCAAATTTTCCTACAGACAAAACTCCAGTCGTCGCCGGCTGGAGTTTTTCTGTGCTGCTTTCAAAATAGCCCGTGTCGCTTACCCGGTCACCGCACGTGGCGACCAGAAGCGTCGGAACACACCGGTTGTTAACGCAGTCCCGAGCAAGACGATTACACTCCCGATGTATTGGGATGGCGCGATGTGTTCATCGAGGAGGAAGATGCCCCAGATCAAGGCAGTCACCGGGACGAGGAACGTAACCGTCAGCGAAACAACTGGACCAACGTCGACCACTAATCGAAAGAACAGAATATACGCGATCCCCGTCGCCAACACGCCGAGTAGGAGCATTGCCCAGATTGCCTCGGTGGTTATCGGAGCCGTCGGTGGGAAGAACCACAGCAATGGCGTAAGCATCAGTGCTGCAAATAACTGGCTGTATGCAGCCATGCCCAGTGAAGGGGCCCCGCGCACGAAGCGCCGTGTGTAATTACTGGATATCCCATATGAACACGCCGCACCTGCGCCCATGAGGACACCGCGTAGTAAGTCTGGGGTATATGCCGTATCGCTGAATCCGACGACCACGCTGACGCCAAAAATCCCCACAAAGACACCGGTCATACGGTCCCATGCAAACTGTTCATCACGAATCAACAACCCAATCAAGAGGCCGAAAAGGGGGCTAGTCGCATTGATAATTGCCCCGAGTGATGCACTCAAAATCGTTTCGGCGTATGCAAAGAGGAAAAACGGCACCGCACTCTGGAATGCGCCTAATATCAGATAATTCCATTTAAATGCGCTGAATTGCAGATCGACCTTCAGGAGCGTCGCATATGCCAAGAGGAGTAGTGCTGCAATCCCAGAACGCCCAAATGCAACCCATGCAGGGCCGATGACGGGGGATGCTATCCGCATAAAGAGAAAAGATCCACCCCACAGTGCCGCGAGCATTCCCAGGCGTATCGCGTCGTTGCGCTTCATTCTTCATTCCTTAGATCAAAACATGCCTGGGCATGATACACAATTCACCGTAGCATCGCGATTGATTTCTTGCTGTTACCCTCGGTTACCTGACTCCATGCGAAGACTCGTCGGCTAGCGTGTCGTGTGGAGCGGGTTGTCGCGATTCTGAACGAAGCAGGATTAACGTTATACCCCACAGCATCAGCATCACAATCGTATCGACGAGTCGCCCGTTGGATTGTGTCCAGGGGTACGCAAAAACCAGCGGTATCGACGGCGCAAAGGCAGCGACAGCGCGTGCTCCAGCACGAACGTCGAGATGTTGATACCAAAAAGCAATAATCGCTGCACCGAGCCAGATGCACAAGACCAGAATCGTCGTGTGAAACGTTGACGGAATTCGCGTGCCGTACCAACTCACCAACGGGATGAGCCAACCGAGCGCGACACACTGGGCTGCGGTCGTGGCGACCAGCGAAGGAGTATCGGGAAGGAAGGTACGCGTATACCAGCGGGCGAGCCAGACGACGATGGTGTTGACACAGACAACAAAACTCAATGCGAGGCATAACCACAGCGCTGCGACAGCAGTCTTGCTGAGGATCCATGCAGCTGCAATCACCCCGAGATTGCCCAATATCAACACACGGAGTTGGAGCGGCTGGCCCCGTAGAAGCGCGATTGCCAACGCAAAACTGAGGAGGAGGACTGTGGGCATGACAACATTCGAAGATTGCGGGACGAGCGTCCGTATGCTCAAAAACAATGTCAATGGGAGGAGTGCATGGATACTCCCGGCAACCAGAAAATGGGTAATCTCTGGCAGAAAATTCCATGGTGTGCGGTTTTTGCGGAGCACAATCAATCCCGCAATACTGGTAGCGAGGACTCTGCCATAGACGACGAATGCAGTGGATACATGGCCTTGGAGCATTTGGATGCACCAGAAGGTAAGCAACCAAAGAAACGCTACGACAAGAACCCGAATCGTTTCATTTGGGGTAATTAGCTCGCGCAAGAGGTGTTTTACTGCGTCGATGCGCTGTGTGGATGGTGCTGTGTTCATCGTTTTCCGGGCTGTTGTGTGTGCGTTGTTAGTATACGGTAGGAGGGCGCTGTCTGAGAGGTGTACGTGGAATGACAGTAACCTGATAGAGGTAGAAGTTTTCAAATAGAAACACCCGGAATCAATTGGTCACGCGACTTTTCTGGCACTAGAAAGGCACATAGACCGAATGACGTACAGAATCACCGTTCATTCCGATAGACAACACACCCACTTTTCGGCTATACTGTGGACATAGAAAAGTAATCGACGCTATACGGCAGGCTCGGAGTGAAGCGATGCAAGAAGTAAACGAACCAACGCCGTTAGTCTTTTCGTCTGAGGGATTACAAACAATCCCGCTGCGATTAGGCAACATACAAACGAATAAAAGCATTGTTCATGGTGGTTTGTTGATCGCTGTCGCGTTGTTGATGCTGGTCGATCCGCAGCAACTAATGGCATTCTTTGTCAGCGAAATTGCATCACGCTATTTGTTCATTTTGGGTGGCTCTATCGCTCTCACCCTCGTTGCCTTCGTAGAACGCTGGACGTGGCTGATTTTTATCGGCATGACCCTGTTCTCGGTTGCGGTTGCTTCGCAGTACGTCGTGGTTACCAGCGGTGCTGCGTTGACCATTGCGCTGGCCGAAAGCTGCTTTCTGTACTTTTTGCTTATGCGTGTGTGGTTCCATAAACACCTCCACTGGGCAATTGTCTGCACCATTCTTGGAGCAGTATCATCGTTGCTCATCTTCGGGATGAAGTACGAAGTGATTCCGCAAATGCTGATCCTCCCAAGCTTGTTGGTTGTGATTGCGGTGATGTTCATCATCGATCTGCGCCGACGCTAAGACACACAACAATCTACAAAATGAACGTCCGGTGCATATGCACCGGACGTTTTATTGATTACTGCAGCAATGACGATTATCGTCAGCACTGTTGCACGTATCGGCAGGCATCACACGTTGCGATTGCCTGCTGTATTTGCGTCGGGTCACGCGAGTCCGGACTGCATGTGGTCTATTTTGATGCACCGATTCGAGACTACCGTCAAGCCTGCTACACGAGCTTTTTCCTCGGCCTCTGGGTGGGTGATTTCGAGTTGGAGCCAGATTGCTTTTGCCCCTACGGCGATTGCATCCTCGATGACCGGTGGAACATCTTTGGAAGCCCGAAAGACATTGACGATATCAATTTGCGTCGGTACGTCGTGCAACGTCGCATACCCTTTTTCTCCGAGGACGAATTCTTCTTTGGGATTCACCGGAATGATGCGATATCCATGGTGCTGGAGGTATGCGGCAACCTGGTAACTGGCTCGATCAGGTTTGGACGAGAGACCTACCACAGCAATGGTTTTGGCAGTTGTAAGTAACGTACGATTATCCATGATGCCGCCTTCTACGAGCCAATAATGTGTGTGACGAGGCGGTGAATGGGAAGCCCTTCGCCGGTCCCGCAGGCTGCTTCGTCGGGTTTGTCCGACAAGCCAAACAACAGTGCGCCTGCGGCTTTCCACTGCAGTGCAGCATCCCACACTTCGTGCGTAATACAAATTTCGCGGTTGAGGATGTCGATTGCATCGAGTCCTTCAGGAGCACAGCCAAATCGTGCTGCGGTCTCGAGATATTCGAGGTAGCGAAATGATTTGAACGGAGTCATATCGCCGTTTCGGTAGAGCGATGCAAATTCGGTGTGGAACGGTTCGAGTTGTGAGCCAAAAGATTGAATGCGTGCGCCGGTTAAATCGACAAAATGCGCAAAATTGAGCATGATGCCTTGTTCAAGCATCGCTTGTAAGGCTTCGGGTGTAATGATACTGCCACCTGCCATGACACAGATGAACGCAAGGAAGTCTTGGTTGTCACCGGTGAAGCGATGGAAGCGTGGTTGGTTGAAGCGATGATAGGTTTCGCTGAATAACGTATCGTCGTACGTGTTCCCGAGGACATCGCTGACAGCCCGTTTGAGGGCAGTCAGCCGTGCAGAATCAATCAATTGATGATTGCGACCACGCGCTCCGATCAGTGTTTTATCGAGGTCGATAATGACCGCGGTTTGCTCGTCGACGGTGAATTGTTCTGCGAACTGACTAATCTTCGCCCAGCGATTGGCAATGTATACGCCCGTATCGTTCGAGAGAGCCAGAGACGGATCTTCTGAACGTTTTTCGTCGCAGATGAATGCTGCACCGTGCCACCCCGAACGTTGTGCGATCGTCATGTACGTTCCACCATCACTCTGACGTGTGTCACCCAACATCATGAACTGCCGGATTGGTTTGTCGGTGCGGGTCGCTTGTGCCGCATTCAAAATAGCAATGGCAACCGCAGCATAGGCATCGTCCCCCTTGCGAGGTTGGGTGTTGGGCGCGAGATCTGCCAAACCGGGAAGGCGTGGGTCGACAGGGCGGATGTTGCGGAATGCGACAAAATCACCTAGTAAGTCGGCCACTGCATGTCTGCCATAGATGTGCATCGTCTGTCCTTTACCGATTACCGGCGTATCCTGCGGCGACTAATAGTTCTGCATTCAAAATCGCACCACCCGCAGCACCACGGATGGTGTTGTGTGACAAGACGACCATGCGCATATCGTTGATTGGACAGCTCCGGATGCGCCCGACCGATACCGTCATGCCATTGCCTGCATCACGATCACGGCGCGGTTGCGGCCGTTCGGCATGGGTATGTACCACGAGTGGGAGTTGTGGGGCGGTCGGCAATCCACGGACCAACTCTGGAGCGCGGAAGTTTGCGATGATGGAGTGGACTTCCTCGATCGAAATCTTCTTTCCCGTTTTGATGGAGAGTAATGCGGTATGCCCGTCAATCACTGGGACGCGCGTGACTTGCGCACTCATCTTCATCGGATGGTACCCGATTGCAGACGCACCATAGGTCCCGAGAATCTTGGTCGGCTCGGTTTCGATTTTATCTTCTTCGACACCGTTGGCGATGTTCGGGATGATGTTATCGATAATGTCCATCGAAGAAACGCCCGGATACCCAGCACCCGAGATTGCTTGTAACGTCGACACAAACACGGAATCGATGCCGATGGCATCGATAATCGGCTTCAGTGCGAGCGCAATCCCGATGACCGAGCAATTTGGATTGGTAACCAACGCACCGCGCCAGCCACGTGCTTTGCGCTGGTCGTCGATGAGGTTGACATGCTCGGGGTTGACTTCTGGGATGAGCAACGGCACATCGGAGGTCATGCGGTATGCGGATGCGTTGGAGCAGACCGCGGTGTGTGCAGCCCAGAGTGGTTCGTACTCACGTGCTGCATCGGTCGGCAGTGCAGACAACGCAAGTGCCACATCTGCGACCACATTACTCGGCTGTACAATCAGGTGCGCGACTTCGGGTGGTGGGTTGCCATCGAGCACCCAACGCACGAGTTCGCCGTACGGTCTGCCGATGGTACGGTCAGACCCGGTCAGCACTGCGATTTCAAACCAGGGGTGATTGTGCAAGAGTTGAATCATACGTTGGCCAACGGCGCCCGTTGCCCCGAGGATTGCAATTGGTATCTTTTTCATGGATGCCTTCTTTCGTATGGGTATCGAGAAGAGTCTGTACCGACG
>JBJONV010000176.1:0-53339 GCA_046051665.1 Chloroflexota bacterium | reverse complement strand
ATCCCTGTTGCTCGTACAACGTCCGTATTGGGTACCGTACGCGCCGTGCGTTACAATACCGCCTTGTGGTGTACAGAATACATTCGGTATAAAGAGGACTGATATGAAAACGATGACCTGTGCCCAGCTGGGCGGTGCCTGCGACCTGACATTCCATGCCGAATCGTTTGACGATATGGCAAAGCAATCACAAGCCCATGGCCGCCAGATGTACGCCGACCAGGATGCTGCACACATCCAAGCGATGGAGGCGATGGCAGCCATGATGCAAAACCCTGCTGCGATGATTGCCTGGATGGACGAGAAGAAGCAACTGTTCGATGCGTTGCCAAACACGTAGAGACATGCGGGGCGGGCATACCTCGCCTTGACGGTGCATACCTCACCCGTCTACCCCGACGGGCGAGGTACGCTCACTCCCCAAGGACCGTTGAAGACAAAAGACCCACTCCAAGCCCATGGACATCTGTCCATGGGCTACCACACATCACCGGCACGCCAGTCACAGACCACAGTGCAGCCGGGCATGTTCCAGGTGCGGTCTGCCACGAGGATCATCAGCCCGTCGTCTTCGTCGGCCGTACGGACGTGCACACCGTGGTGGTCGACATAACTTTCCCCCAAAAAACGATGCCAGCCGAGTTTTTCATAAAAAGCGTGCTCGCCGGTCGAAAGCATCGTCACGCGGTACATGCCACTTGACACAATGGCGACGCGCTCCATCAACGCACGTCC
The DNA here is from genome assembly GCA_046051665.1 of Chloroflexota bacterium. Taxonomy (GTDB): domain Bacteria; phylum Chloroflexota; class Chloroflexia; order Chloroflexales; family Roseiflexaceae; genus UBA965. Next base: position 52,604 of record JBJONV010000176.1, on the reverse strand, counting down.
AACGCCGCGCCCCTGGGATGCCGGCAATACAGCGACGCCCTCGACATAGCCGATGGTCTCAGTAGTATTGTTGCGTTGCATCTGCCGACTGATGACTGCCGCATGCCCAATTAATCGGGCTCCCTCATATGCAAGCACCCGGATCCCACCGGCGGCATGGTCTGCATCGTCATCGCTGAGGTCACCTTCGAAGGCAGCATCGAGCAATGCCCGGATTTCAGCCTTTTGTTCTGCGCTGATGGCGCTGTCAGGGATGACGTGTATCTGCCACATCGCGTGTTCCTAGATTTCGAGGAAGTTTTTCAGCATGGCATGGCCATGCTCGGTCATGATGGACTCTGGATGGAACTGCAAGCCATAAATCGGGTATTGCGCATGCTTGAGACCCATGATGATATCGTCATCGGTCCAGGCAGTGCTGACCAATTCTGAGGGCAAGCCGTCTTTGCGCACAATCAATGAATGATAGCGCGTCGCCATGAAGTGTTGTGGCAAACCGGCAAACAGGCCTTTACCATCGTGATTCATCGCCGAACGTTTGCCGTGCATCACATACGGGGCACGCTCGACAATCCCGCCGAATGCAGCGCCGATGGATTGATGCCCCAAACACACACCCAATGTGGGTATGGTCGGCCCGAGCGTTTTGATGATGTCGATACTAATCCCCGCCTCGACCGGGGTACAGGGACCGGGCGATACCACGATGCGCTCTGGCTTCATGGCAGCAGCCTCGGCGACGGTTATCTGATCATTGCGTTTGACGACCACATCGGCACCAAGCTCGCTCAGGTACTGTACGAGGTTGTATGTGAAGGAATCGTAGTTGTCGATCAACAGAATCATGCGACACCTCCCTCGGTGGTGAAGCGGTCGGCCAGCTCGAGTGCGCGCAACGGCGCTGCCGCTTTGTTGCAACTCTCGCGATACTCCATCTCGGGATCACTATCGGCGACGACCCCGCCACCGGCTTGGACATACGCCACGCCATTCACAATCACGATAGTGCGCAGCGCAATACACGTGTCGAGGTCGCCGTTGAATCCCAAGTGGCCGACGGCGCCGGCATAGACCCCACGGCGTGATTGCTCGAGTTCGGCGATGATCTGCATTGCCCGAATTTTGGGTGCGCCCGATACCGTACCTGCCGGGAAGCACGCCCGCAGTGCATCGATCCCGCGCATATCGTCACGCAATTCACCCGTCACATGGCTGACCAGGTGTTGCACGTGCGAGAATTTCTCGATTTGCATAAAACGCGGTACCTTGACGGTCCCTGGTTTGCTGACGCGCCCGATGTCGTTGCGCCCCAGATCGACGAGCATCAAATGCTCGGCTTTTTCTTTTTCGTCGTTGAGGAGCTGATGCGACAACGCCTCGTCTTCCTCTGGTGTTTTGCCGCGGGGCACGGTCCCAGCAATCGGGTGCGTCGTCACGATGCCTTCTTCGACGCGTACCAGCAACTCCGGCGACGCACCCACCAAAATGCCATCCGGCCCGGTCACATAAAACATATACGGCGAGGGGTTGACCGTCCGCAAGGCACGGTAGACCGTGAACGGGTCAGTTTTTACGGGACGCGAAAAGCGTTGCGACGGCACCACTTGGAAGATATCGCCCGCGGCAATGTATTCCTTCGCGTGCAAGACCCGTTCGACGTATTCCCCCAGCGACACGTTCGATGTGGGGATGACTTTTTCGGCAGATTCGCCCTCTTGGAGTGCCATTCCGGCGGGGAGCGGTTGGCGCAATCGTGCCACGATGGTGCGGATTTTGGCGGTGACGCGCTCGTACTCGGCCGCCAAATCCGCTGCATCCAGATGCACGTGGCTGATGACTTTGATGCGGTGGCGTACGTGGTCGAAGACCAGCAACGTATCGACGAACTGCCACATTGCGTCAGGCATCTCGTAATCTGCGTGCGCGGGTCGGGGAATCCGCTCGAAGTTACAGACCGTTTCGTACGCCATATACCCTACCGCACCTCCCACAAAACGCGGCAAATCGGGGAGGCGGACCGGACGGTAATCGGATAAATACGACTGCAACAATTCCAGCGGATCATCGTAGCTAATGGTCTGTTTGTAGCCGGCCTGGACAGCGTGCGCTTTGCCCTCGCTCATCCGCAGGGTGAGGTATGGTTCGGTGCCGATGAACGAATAGCGGGCCAAATGTTGGCCGCCTTCGACCGATTCGAGCAAAAACGACCACGGGCCTTGGGCGGTTTTGAGGTACGCCGAGACGGGGGTCTCGAGGTCAGCTGCAATCTCGGTATACAGCGGGCAGAGGTTGCCTTGGCTAGTCAGCGCGTGCATATCGGGGAGGGACGGGATGAATTGCATATCCAGGCCTTTCACACACAGACGATGAGCGCGCCACCATGATCACTGTGGCGCGCGGGGGAATTAATCCTTGAAGTACAACAGACCCATCGCGTCGTCCATCATGCGCACCGTTTCTTGGGCGATTTTGCGCGTCTTGGCATTCCCAGCCTGCAAGATTTCGTCGACCAGTTTGGGTTTTGCCTCGTAGACTGCCCGGCGTTCGCGCATGGGTTCGAGGAAGTTATTGATGGCAATCGCCAGCTTCTTTTTGACCTCGACGTCGCCCACATTGCCCGTCCGGTAGCGGTCCTTGAGGTCGTCGACTTCGGGCTTGTTGGGATTGAAAATATCGTGGTAGATGAACACCGGGTTGCCCTCGACCTTGCCGGGGATATCGGCGCGGATGCGGGCGGGGTCGGTGTACATGGCACGGACCTTGGTTTCGACCGTTTTGGCGTCGTCCGACAACAAAATCGTATTGTTGAGGCTTTTCGACATCTTGGCTTGACCATCGGTGCCCACCAACGTGCCGCCTTCGGGGACGAGCACATCGGGTTCGGGGAAGACCTCGCCGTACAAGAAGTTGAAGCGGCGTGCGATTTCACGCGTGATTTCGACGTGTGCTTCGTTGTCTTTGCCCACGGGAACCAAATGCGCGCGGGGCATCAGAATGTCTGCAGCCTGGAGGACGGGGTAGCCCAGCAAGCCGAGTGGGAGTTGTTCGTCGTCGATTTGGGCAGCCTTGGCCATGTCTTTGATGGAGGGGAGGCGGCTGAGGCGAGCCACCGAAACTAGCATTTCGAAAATCAAATTAATCTGGTAGATTTCTTTGACGGACGACTGGACATAAAATGTCACCTTCTCGGGGTCGAGACCACAGGCGAGTTGGTCGATAATCATGTCACGGATGTTTTGCTCGACCATCTGGATTTCGGCTTTATTGGGCTTGGTGGTCAGCGTGTGCAGGTCTGCGATGATGAAGTAGCATTCGTATTCGCTCTGCAGGCGCAGACGGTTCGCGATGGAGCCGACGTAGTGCCCGAGGTGGTATTTGCCGGTGGGACGATCACCGGTCAGGATGCGCTTCTGTGCCATGGGGATGCTCCTCAACGCTCAAAAAAGGGTACAAAAAAACCGCCACTCCCTTGTGAAAGGAAGGGGACGGATGAATCATCCGCGGTGCCACCCCGCATTCGCCATTGCTGACGCTCTTTTCGATGCAGCCACGTGTGTGGGGTACATCTGCTGCCGTGATAACGGTGGCAGGCTCCGGCGGGTACTACACAGGCTATGCCGTTCGTTCCGCTGCTCCAAGGCCCATTCACACCTCGCGACACCACCGACTTTGCACCAACTGTCGGCTCTCTGGGGGGTCGTAATGAGGGGTTACTCTTCCTCTTCATCGCAATATCCACATGATAGCGGGCTGAGAATGGGATGTCAAATCAATCCCACGGCACGCGTGTATCCCCATAGACCCACGGCATGCCGTGGGTCTATGGGGATGGGGATTAACTTATCGACCCATCCGGTCGGCGGCTTTCTGGGCCCATTCGGTGATTTTGGGGAGATTTATGTGTTCTGAATTGCCTGAGAATGCAATGCGACCGACTAAGTTATTGTTTCGAAAATAAACAACTGTGTCAGTGCAGGTACCATTGTTTCCATTAGAAAATTTGCAAGTGTAGTTACTAATTACATAGGCTCTTGCTTCATCAACGTTTTTAGTAGGTAGCAAGATAGTTGATGATGAAACATTAGTTTCATTGTTTTCGTAACTGTCTTTGTACATCCCGTCCAGAAGTATACGTGCTTGAGAAGGTGTTCGCGTATGTGTAACCTGATTAGTTACTGCATCTGATCCGATTACAGAATACTCGACAAGGTCTCCAATCCAAAAATAGGATACATAACTATCAAGCCTCTGGGTCGTTCGAAAAAGTTCGAGTGCAGCCTCAGGGTTTGCGTAGTTCTTTGCAACAGACTCAGGGGTGAATGACTCTTCTCCTGTCAGCTGCATCCCACTCGGAAAATCCCACAACTTCAATGTCAAATCACTCATTGGCTTGTCATCCAACGAATAGTCATACTCGCCGACTTCATTCCCCAACAAACCAAGAAGCACATTGTACGGCGCAACGTTTTCAGGATGGAGCTCGAAGCGGGCACGTTCGAACCACTGCACCTGATACTGCTTACCGTCCGACAGTGTCTCGGTCTGCAAATCTGAGACCGGCAGGCCGAAGAGTGCCAAACTTTCAGCAGTACTGACGGCTTTTTGCTTGTCCAGGACGAGGCCATTGGACTTCCACATCTTCAAGATATCACCGCAGACAGCGTGTCCCGTTTCACCAAACATCTGACAGCCGCCGGTGTCACCGTTTTTGGCAAAGGTGAACCAATCGCGACCCTGCTGGGTGAGGCGATCAGCGCCGAGGCGTCCGAGAAGCACATCGTAGGGGCGGGCGTTTTCGGGATGAAGTTCGAGGCGGTTGCGCTCGAAGCGTTGCATGCGGATTGGTTTGCCTTCGATGGTGACTTCTTCGATATCTCCGATTGGGAAGCCAAACACCGGCAAACCGCCGTTTTGTTCCCAATACTCGCGGATACGGCCATCAATACAATGATTCGTCTCGGGGAAGCAACGCTGTGCCGCAGAAGCACGGGCACTGGGCAATCCAAATGTGATCACAGCCAATAGAAGCATGAACAGAAACAATCGTTGACGCATATCATCCTCTGTATTTTACGGAACCTAGATATTCTAACGTATTACGTATGCAAAATTGCGGTAGCAAGCTGAAGTACGAAATCGAAAAACGCACCTCTAAATCGAAAACGTCTCCATTTATTGTCATCGTATTATCAGCGACAGAACCAACAGAACCCTCTAGAATAAGGTGTTACCACATTTAGTGAGTCTTCCATGAAGCGTCTGCCACAGCTATTCAGCCTTCTGCTCGTCGTCCTCGGCTTGGGTATTGGTCAAACGGCCTATGCCGAAGAGCCAGTTGCGGCGACGCCATACATCTATAGCTCCGGACCAGTGCAACCTTTTCTGCCGTTATCGGTCTGTGTGGCGATCCCCAATGGTCCGAGTGGCGCGGCCAGCCTGATTATCAATGATGCCAAGATGCGTACGATATCCACCACCCCAATAGACCTCAGTGGCGGTAGCGCATGCGCCATGATTACCCCACGAGGTGCCGCCGGTGCCGCCGCAGGTATGGTCTGGATGCCCAATGGCACGCCAGAAGGGACCATTGTTGCAACCAATCCCGCGCTCTACACCTTGAATCCAACGACCGAAGTGCATACCGGCGTCGAGCGCTATGACCAGTTCATCCCCGCTGCGACAACAATTATGCGTGGCGCCATTCTCGATTTGCCGGCAGCCGATGGGAGCATCGTCCATGGCTATCGTTCGCCCGATAGCCCACTGATTTGGTTGCGCGATCACGTCTATCAGATGCGCGGGGCGCGCTACTTCGATGCTGAGATGGTCACGACGCTCAACGCATTTGCGGCGTTGCAATCGGCAGACGGCAGCTTCCCCGACTACCTCGCACGTGCGCCATACACTGATGTCCCCTACCGTACGCCGGTCGAGTCGGATGTCGAGTATTTGTTTATCCAAGGGATTTACCAAGCATGGCAGGTCGGTGCCGGTGACGAGTTTGCCCGTCGCCATATCGATGGGATGCGTCGTGCGGTCAATTACAGTCTGCAGAACCCCCTCCGTTGGGACCCCAACAAAGGATTGTTGCGCCGGCCTTTTACCATTGATACCTGGGATTTCGAGGTCGCCTGGGCTGCAATACCCCGTCACGAAATAGACGCATTCACACGGTGGGGCATCTTCCACGGCGACAACACGGGTATGGCGCAGTCATTGCGGATGTTGGCCACGCTCGAAGAGCGCGTCGGTGATCCTGCCTTAGCAACAGTTTGGCGATCGATCGCCGACGGAATCATCCAGCGCCTCAATGCCCTCAGCTGGAACGGCCAGTTCTACCGCCATTTTGTTTTTGATCAACCACATTCCATCCCCGGGGTGGATATGGAACAACAGCTGAGCCTGTCGAATGCATACGCACTCAATCGGGGCGTCCTCGACGATGCCCAGAGTGATGCCATATTAGATACCTATATTAGTCGTCGACGGGAAGGCGTTTTCGCCGAATGGTATTCCATCGATCCACCGTTCCCAGTTGGGGCGATTGGTCTGGGTGGGCGTGCCGGTGAGTTACCTGGTTCCTACGTTAATGGCGGGATTATGCCCATGGTTGGTGGCGAGTTAGCCCGCGGCGCGTTCCGCATGGGTCGTGCAACCTACGGCTTTGCGACACTCGATTATTACTGGTTGGGGATGCTCAGCCGCGGGCGAAGCTTCTTGTGGTACAACCCTGACGGTGCAGAAGGCGTCGGCACGCCAGATACGCTGAGCACCGATGGCTGGGGTGCCGCGACGATGTTGAATGCCTTCATTGAAGGAGCTGTTGGGGTGGTAGATCAGAGCGTTAACCTGCGCACCGCGTTGGTTGCCCCGCAGTGGTTTTATGCCGGCCTCACCGATGTAGCAGCCACGGTCCGCTATGCTGCCGGTACTGGCTATGTGGCGTATCGCTGGCATCACGACGCCTGTTGGGCATCGGTCGAGCTGACCGGGGCAGACAGCTACCAGGTTGCCATCCCAATTCCCCGTGAGGCACCGGGGTGTAGCGGTGTCGTCAGCTCACCCAACGGGCAAGTGCGCATCGTCGAACGCCGTGAAGGGCGCGTCGCGGTGGTGGATATCACTACCCCTGAAGCGACGGTTGTGATTAACTGGTAGGTGTGGCTCGTTTGATACGACCACGCTGACTGGTAGCAATGGCAGCACTGAGTTGCTCCGCCACCACGCGTTGCGGGGCATGTTCGGCGAGTCGCTGGGCTTGCTGACAAAACCGTAAGGCAACCGCATTATCCCCATTGCGTCGCCACACATCGCCGATAATGAGCGCACTTTCGAATGCATTTGCGCCGATTGGTTGTTCGTTTTGGAGTGCGAGCTCGAACGCCTGCAGTGTGCTCGTGCGACAAAAACCAGCCATCGGATGGAGCATATCTTCGCACTTCCAGGCAGCGCGCAGTGCATGCCAGCCAGCCTCGGCATACCGTTGTGTCATGCGACACAGGTGTGCTGCGGCGAGGTATTCGCGTGCCAAAAACGGATACCCGGTGTCATTCAGGATGGCCAAGTATGCGGTTGTTTTGACAATGGCGCGTGCATCGGGGTGAACGATACGCACATCACTCGCACAATGACGACACGTACCGCATTGTTGGACCCAGTAGGGCAACGCGATAATACTCAGTTCGTACGGGCGGCTATCAAGGTCGATGCTATCGATGTGTGCTTTGGGGTTGACGCAGGTATAGGTGGTGGTGTTGGTACACACCGCACACTGACGGGCGTCGCGGAGGAGTGCTTGCATGAATTCCCCACCCCCCGAACGCCGGAGCGTCGCGAGGATTGTTGACGCCTCTGCGATGCGTCGGCTACAATACAAAACATGTATGGATTGGATAACACACCTGCCGCAGTGTGTCAACCGGAGCCGCTATGAAAAAGTTGACGAGTGACCAGATTCGCCAGACCTACCTGTCGTTCTTCGCAGAACGTGGACATACAATTGTGCCGAGCTCTTCGCTCATCCCGGGCAATGATCCGACATTGATGTTTGCCAATTCGGGCATGGTGCAGTTCAAAGATACCTTCCTCGGCCTCGAACAACGCCCGTACACCCGTGCGACGACCGCCCAAAAATGTCTGCGCGTGTCGGGGAAGCATAACGACCTCGAAGAGGTTGGTCCATCCCCGCGGCATCATACGTTTTTCGAGATGCTGGGCAACTTTTCGTTTGGCGATTACTTCAAAGCCGAAGCCATTCCGATGGCGTGGGAGCTTTTGACCAAAGTATTTGAACTCCCCGTCGAACGCCTCTGGTTCACCGTTTATCAAGGCAATGAGCAGGTCCCTGCCGACGAAGACGCTGCTGCCATGTGGGTCAAAGCCGGCGCGAGCCCAGACCGCGTCTTGCGCTTCGGCGAAAAAGACAATTTCTGGGTCATGGCAGATACCGGTCCGTGTGGACCCTGCTCCGAAATCACGGTCTATCTCGGCGAAGATCTCTCCAAGATGTCAGCCGAAGGGGTCAACAGCGACGATCCCGATTATGTCGAAATCTGGAACAACGTGTTCATGCAGTTTGAACGTAGCACCATGCAACCGTTGCCACGCCCGTCGGTCGATACCGGCATGGGCCTCGAACGCATCGCAATGGTGATGCAGGGTGTCAAAAACACCTACGATACCGACTTGTTCGTGTCACTCATCGACACCATCAAATCACTCGCCGGCAAAACCGAAGCAGATTATCGCGCCAACGTTGCACCCTATCGCGCGGTCGCCGACCATAGTCGATCGGTTGCATTCCTCATCGCTGACGGGGTATTGCCTGGCAATACGGGTCGTTCCTACGTGTTGCGCCGGATTCTCCGACGTGCGGTCTATCAGGGTCGTTTGATTGGTTTCGATAAGCCATTTTTCACCCATGTGGTGGCCAAGCTCATTGATTTGATGTGCAACACCTACCCCGAGCTCAAGAGTCGCGGTGCGTTCATCCTCGAGACAGTCGAAGCCGAAGAAGCACAATTCTTGCGCACGTTGTCGAGTGGATTGGTCAAGCTCGATGCCATTATTGGTCAGGTAAAAACCAAAGGCAGCCAGATTATCCCGGGTGAAGAAGCATTCAAACTCAAAGACACGGATGGCTTCCCCCTCGATTTGACCGAGAAAATCGCTGCTGAACACGGCATGACCGTCGACGTCGCCGCATATGATACCGCGATGGCCGCGCAGCGCGGTCGTTCCCGTGCCAACGCCAACTTCAAGCGTGGTGCCGATACCGAGGTATGGGCAGAGTTGAACCTCAGCCCGTCGACGTTTATTGGATACCAGCACCTCGAGGGCAAAGGCACCATCACCGCTATAGTGAGCGCAGACGACGTCAAGCACGACGCAGCCGTGGGCACCGAGGTCCAAATTGTCCTCGATACGACCCCGTTCTACGCCGAATCGGGTGGTCAGGTCGGTGATACCGGCACTCTGACAACTGCAACTGGTGTCGTCACCATCACCGACACGCAGCGCCCCATCCCCGGCGTCATCGTCCACTTCGGTGTGGTAAGCAGCGGGTCTATTGCCCGTGGTACCGTGGCTACCGCAGTGGTCGACGGGGTACGCCGCGGCCACATCCAGCGCAATCACACGGCCACGCATTTGCTCCAACGCGCACTCCGTGATGTCCTCGGCGAACACGCCGCGCAAGCAGGTTCGTTAGTGTCACCCGAGCGGTTGCGCTTTGACTTCACGCACAACAAACCCGTCAGCGTCGAGCAACAACGCGATATCGAGCGCCGAGTCAATACCTGGGTCCGTGCCGATCAGACCGTTACCTGGGCCGAAATGCCGTATCAAGAAGCACTCGACAACGGAGCCATCGCGTTGTTCGGCGAAAAATACGGTGACCGCGTCCGGCTGGTGCATGCGACTTCGGGGAGCGCTGTCGGTGAACCAAGCTATGTCAGCCGCGATTCACGCGAGTTGTGTGGCGGCACCCATGTGAACCGGACCGGCGAAATCGGGCTGGTGCGCATCGTCTCTGAAGCGAGTGTTGCCGGCGGTGTCCGTCGTATCGAAGCGGTTACCGGTATTGGTGCCGAGCAATGGGTCGAGGAGCAATTCGATGCGATGCGCGCGATAGCCAATCGCCTCGGGGTATCGCCTGCCCAAATCAACGAGCGCATCGAAGCCGTGCTGACCGACCTCAAAACTACCCAAAAAGCGCTCGAAGCCCTCACCGCCGCGGCGACCGGCAACCAAGCAGACGAGCTCCTCAACGCAGCACCTGTCAAAGACGGAATCACATACGTCCTGACCCGTGCCGATGGCAACGAAGGAACACAGTTGCGTGAATTGGCCGAGCAACTCGTTAGCAAACAGCCAAATGCCGTCGTGGTGTTGACGAGTGTCGTCGCCGACAAAGCAGCATTGCTCGTCATGGTCGGTAAAGGTGTGAGTGGCACACACGCGGGCAACCTGGTCAAAGAACTCGCTCCCGTCATGGGCGGGAACGGTGGTGGGCGTCCTGATGTCGCCCAAGCAGGGAGCAAAGAAACAGCCAATGTCGATGCCGTCATCGGCAAAGCCCGCCAATTACTCGGATTGGCATAACACGGTCTGCAGCGACGCCCGAGGGGAACCTCGGGCGTCGTTTTCTCTGAAGGAATCAGGATGTCGACACTGCGCGGACGGATATTGGCACTCGATGTCGGCGAAAAACGCATAGGTGTTGCGCTCAGTGACGAATCGCAGACCGTTGCATCGGCTTATACCACTTTGCATGCACAGCCATTCACCGTGTTTGTCCAAAAGTTAACCAAAATCCTCAACACCGAATATGTTGTAGAAATCGTTGTTGGATTGCCACTCTCGCTCAACGGCACCGAAGGCCCACAGGCAGGCCGCATTCGGTCATTCATCGACGCATTAACGCCATTGGTGACGCAGCCGTTGAGCACCTGTGATGAACGCTACACCTCTGCTGAAGCAGATCGCATCATGATGGAAGCGGGCCTGCGTCCAGAGCAACGTAAAGCGAAAATCGACGAGGTTGCCGCGTCAATTATCCTGCAAGACGTGCTCAACGCACGTCGGATTCAACAAACGTATCGGGTAGAATAGCCGCGTAGCAGCGTGGATGACGGCGGTGCTCAGCGAGAGCGCGCAGAGCAAGGGTGGAATAATGCAACAACAGTCTTTTGTGAAGCCTGCGCTGCTCTTTGGTGTGCTGAGTGGCATGGCATCTGCTACGGTATTGCCCTATGCCATGGCTATCAATCCGCAAGCGGCCTCTGCGGCATTACCACCGTTTCCCGTCCTGTTGTTGGTAACGTTCCTCCAAAATACCATCCTGGCGAGCCTCGTGGCATTTTTCGGCCTGCGCGCAGCAGCAGCCGTCGGTCTCGGCAGTGCGTTGCATGATGCGCACATTCGGGCATCGCTCAGCAGACGGACGCTTGTCGCGATGATCGGCATTGGGCTGTTTATCGGCTTGCTTGTATGGGGGCTGGACCAGTTGTTTGAGCCGTGGATGCCAGAACTTCCCGCGTTGGCGGATGTGTCGATTCTGGCGCGACTCGGCGCTGTCCTCTATGGTGGTATTGCCGAAGAGGTCTTGATGCGACTCGGTGCGATGAGTATCATCGCATGGCTCTTGACCAAACTTCGGATTGCCCCGCACTATGCAGTGCATGTAGGAATTGTTGCTGCAGCCGTGCTCTTTGGAGTCGGTCATCTGCCGGCAATGGGTGCAATCGTGCCATTGACGATGATCGTGATGGTAAGTACGGTCCTGTTGAATGCCATCCCAGGAATAGTATTTGGCACATTGTATCGCCGTTTCGGGATAGAACATTCCATGCTCGCGCATGCCTGCGCAGACATCATGCTTGTGGTACTCATCCCGAGTATGCGAGGGATGTAGCTGGCGACTTGTGGCCGGGGCGTGCTCTCGGCTTTTCTACAAAGACGTTCTTGACCCTGGTGCCATCGTCGCGGGTTGTTGCGGATCTCCTGCGTTATCCGTTTTCTCGATATACCGTGCACATCTTTCGGCATACTACAAATGTGTTCATAACGAGCCCTGGTGAGCCATTGGAATGTGCTCCCCGCACGTGATGGCAATCCAACCGTTTTCGTTGTGTACCAGCACCGCAGCCACAGTGCTCCCAAAAACGTATGTGAACATCCTGACGGAAATGGTAACGAAATCACATCCGGGGCGGTAATAATCATGCGTTGCCGGTCGAAGTGAACGGTTTCGAAGAAATAGGTTTGTGTTCATTGTTGTACATCCTGGAACCACCATAGCGATGTCTCATGACCACGGCATTCCCTGAAACCACAAAAGAGGAACCGGAACTGCCAGAGGCAGTCCCGGTTCCTTACTCGATCTCGTCACCCTACGGCGGGTCCAACATTGTATCGAGTATTTGCTTGAACACTGCATACGGTTGGGCGCCGGCATACAACCGATCACGGATGATAAATGTCGGTGTACTGCGTATCCCGTTTTGTTCGGCGAATGCGACGTCTGCCTTGATTTGTGGGAGGTGTCGATTGGTCGTCACACAGCTATCAAACTGGGCACGGTCGATGCCAATGGCACTGGCGTAATCACCGAACAACGTCAGGTCGGAGAGTGACCCATCACGCCAGGACTGGTCTGCAGCACCAGCAAAAAGCCGGGTGCGCATTTCGCCATACTTCCCTTGTTCGGCGGCGCAGTTTGCTGCTTGGGCTGCCATCAGCGCACCGGGGTGGATCGACATCAGCGGGTAATCGTAGAGTTCGAGATAGACTTTGCCGGTATCGACGTAGTCCTTCATCAGTTGGGGGTACGTCTCACGGACGTATTGTTCGCAGTATGGTCACTGATAATCGCTGAATTCGCGCATCACAATCGGTGCTTTGGGGTCACCAAACGCACGTGGATTAGGAGAACGCTCCGACAGCAATGTGACGGGACCGGTTGCATCAGCAGGCGGTGCGGCTGCGGGCGAAAGTCCACAGCTCGACAACGCCAGAAGAATGCCGAAACAGAGAATAGAAATCCGTTTCATGCATGGTCCGATCGGCTGACATGGGGGAGACGCACGTTAGTTGTACGTCCGACCATGCCGGACCCGTCATCACCGCAATACGGGCAGATTGCCCAGGTCAAATCGATGACACGGTCACATGCAATACAGCGGCGCCGCAGTCCGGTGTGGCAATGCGGACAGAGGATGTATTCGTGGTCTATGCCGCGTTGGCATTGTGGGCAGACAAACTGTTCTTCGATGTCGTGGCGGAGATACTCTTCTTCGAGGGAACGCTCGTAGCGATCTGCAATCGTCTGGCGCGGCCGCAAAAGCGTGTAGATGCCAAGACCTGCAAATGGAATCAGGAGTGCCAAGGACACCCCGAGAACTTGCAACAAGGTTTCTTCGGTGCGTGCATGAATGTCACGATAGGTCCAGATGACACTCGCCATCCAGAGCAGCACGATATACCCCGCAACGACCCATTTGAGCAAGTCCAACATGGGACCGAGTACCCCGAGTGTTCCACCAATATCCACGATTCGACCCCCTCACATCACAGAAAAAGCAGCGGTGTCGCGTAGCAAGCCTAGCTCAGCACGCGCGTAACGGATTCCGCATTCAGCACAAAGACGGTCGCCCCGCCGACCTGCACTTCGACCGGAGTCGGTGGATAAAACTCACCAGATTCGGCGACCGGTGGCAGTGGCGAAATGTATCGGACGCGCATGTTGCAGTGCGTATGAATGAGCTGCATCACGGCTTCGACTTGTTCGTCTTCGACTGCGATGAGCAGTGTGATGTTCCCTTCGCGGAGGAATCCACCTTCGCTACTGATACGTGTCACACGGTGGCTACGGGCGGTCAGCGCATCGACGAGATCACCAGCATCTTGACGTTGGACGACGGCTATCATGAGCTTCATGGAGTGGTCCTTTCATTGACCTGATATCGCACGTCGCATACCGGAACGGAGATGCGGCGAGAGGGTGTCTCGAATCTGTGTTGCAAGGACTTCGATGGGGAGTGCTGCGTTACATTCCACCCATCGGTGTGGTTCTGCCTGCGCGAGTGCGACATACCCATCGGCAACACGTTGATGAAAATCGATTTCGTGCGCATCGAGGCGGTTCCATTCGAGCTCGCCTGACGCCCCGAGCTTGCGCTGAAGCCCTACCGCTGGATCGATACGCAACCACAACGTCACATCGGGCACAAGACCTGCGGTTGCAATTGCCGTTAGAGTCCGTAAATCTGCCAAATTGCGCCCGAGACCGTATCCCTGATATGCATATGTCGAATCCGCATAGCGGTCGCAAATGACAATACCGTCTTGGGCGAGGTGTGGCCGAATGATTTGATTCACCAGCTGGGCACGTGACGCCGAAAAGAGCAACGACTCGGCAGTCGGATCCATTTCGGTATTGTGCATCCCGAGCACAACCGCTCGAATCTGATCACCAATCGGTGTGCCGCCCGGTTCGCGGACATGGATCACATGGTAGCCTGCGGCACGCAGGTGTTCATACAACAAACGCGCCTGAGTGCTTTTGCCGCACCCTTCGCTTCCTTCGAATGTGATGAACAGTCCCATAATACCCTTTTTTCTGTGTCTCTGCTAGCGTGAAACCTTGACGCGGCGATGCGGCTCTTTGCCACGACTCTCGGAAGACACATTGTAGCGTTCGGCCATCTGGTGCTGAAGGCGTCGGATGATGCTCCCTTGAGGTGTCAGTTCGACGACGGATTTTTCACCCTTGAGGACCTGATGAATGGCTGTTTCGGCTTCTAGGATTGCTTCTTGAACCTCTGGTGTCCCTGAACCGACGCGTTCGTGGCCACGTGCTGGGATTTCGATGCCAAAGATGTCGAGCAGTTGGCGTTCGATTTGAATGGCGGTCGACGCACGCAAGACATAAATGGGCAGATTGCGTTGTTCTGCACCGCGGAGGCGCGCAGACCCTTGGCGGTAGTAGTTTTTGAGCGTCATCACCATCGTCGCTTCGTCGAGGTCGCGCACGACCACGGCCGGGACATGGAGACCATGAATGACTTTTTCGACCTTGTCACGGCTCAATCCGAACGCATAAATACGGTGCGTAATGGTAGGACTGTGTGGGACTGCGGGTGCAACAGGAGCGGCCTGCACGGGAATCTGCGTGAGCATCGGATCTTGTAAGACCCCGTGGAGTCGTTCGGGTGGCAACGACATCATTCCCATCGACCGAGCCGGTGTACCAAACCGGTCGTTGCCACGACCGCGACCACCACGGCGTGGGTCGGGTTGCCGGTCGAACCCGGTGTTATGCGCTCGGCGTACACTCTGTGCAGATTGTCCTGCCAAGCCTTCGGGCGGTTCCGACGTGACCATTTCGACGGTGATGGTGCCATCTTCGGCACGCGTACGGTGTTCTGCTTGCGGCGATTCACCCAACAGCAGGCTATCTACGGCCTCGCCGATGTTGTTGTAGATCAGCACATCGTCCCAATTGCGGATCTCGACCAAGATATCGAAGGTGGGCGGTTGTTTGCGTTCGAGGACTGTCTTTTGGGTACCACGACGGCGTGCCTCGTCGTCGCCCAGGGTGACGGGTTGTATACCGCCTACCAGGTCCGACAAGGTCGGGTTGACCATCAGGTTTTCGAGCAATTGACCGTGAGCAGTACCGATGAGTTGCACGCCACGTTCGGCAATGGTACGGGATGCTTGAGCTTCGAGCTCGGTACCTATTTCGTCGATGACGATGACTTCTGGCATGTGATTTTCGACAGCCTCGATCATCACTGCATGTTGTTCACTCGGGCGCTGGACTTGCATGCGCCGTGCTCGACCAATACCGGGATGGGGAATATCACCGTCACCCGCGATTTCGTTGGACGTATCGACAATGATCACGCGCTTGCGGGCATCGTCAGCAAGGACACGAGCGGTTTCACGAAGCATGGTCGTTTTACCGACACCGGGGCGACCGAGGAGCAGGACGCTTTTCCCTGACTCGACCAGGTCACGCACTACACTAATCGTGCCGATCACGGCCCGACCGACGCGGCAGGTAAGGCCGACAATCCGACCGGAACGATTGCGCATGGCAGATATGCGATGGAGCGTCCGTGGGATCCCAGCACGATTATCTTCACCAAACGCACTAATGCGAGAGGTCACCGCTTCGATGTCGTCAAAGGTGATTTCGCGCTCGCCCAACAGGTTCGACACGGTGCGATACCGTGCTTCTGGGAGGCGGCCGAGGTCGAGCACGACTTCGAGCAGGTCATCGGTAGACTCAGGAGCTTCGGCGAGCAACGTCCGGACCCTGGCTGGGATGATGTCGAGCAAATCGTCGATATTACTCGTGATGACGTTCGGGTGTGACATGATGCCTCGCTTGTTCGCTGGCTGGGATGATAGAAGGGATGGGGGTGCCTTGTTCGCGGGCAGGATCAAGAACGCGTGCCAACGCTGGGCGGCGCGAGAAGGCAACGGTGTGCCGGACCAAGAGTTGTTGTTCGCGGAACGGATGGAAGCCCAAATCTTGGGCGGGCCATTGGAGCTCCTCTTGATATTCGCGCAGAATGAGCCACATCGGCAAGGTGTCTGCGATTTGACTCATCCCATAGCGTAGCATGTCAGCGACATCTGCACGCGCGTCCGGGTGTACCAAGAGGGTGATGACATGAGCAGTTCGGCTGCTTTTGATGCGGATTGTCGCCATCACACGATCGTGCTGGCGTAATACCCACGCGCGCAACCGATATGCGTCCCACGGGGTGTGCATCGGTAACGCCCAATCACGGGCCGTCCGTGCTTCGGCGTGTTGGACCGGCTTCGGCGTCACGGCGCCATAGAGCTGGTGTACGCCCCACACGTCATGGCGGGTTTGCGGTTGCAGTGCCGCAAACGTCGTCCCTTGGTTCCAATCAGGACCTTCGAGCCGGTAGACCATCTGCCGCGCATAACAGCCGTAGCCACTCTGTCGGAAGATTTCGGACAGATCGTCTCGCTCGAACGAAACGGTCGCATAGAGGCGTTGCACGTGCTGATTCCCACTCGCGATGACGTGTGCCTCGAGGAGGCGGAACCAGATGTCGTGATCGCTGGGGTAGCGCATCTGCGGACCATAACTCGCCAATGCAACGAGCTCACGCTCGGGACGACCTGCTGGTGCGTTGGCATGAAGGACCGCGCTGACTGCACCATCCGCGATGAATGTACTACTGTACCGCCCGTTCGTGCTCAGAAGCGAACGTACGCCATACAAAAGAGGGCGAAGTGGTGAGAGGAGCAGCGCATCGGAATGCAACACGGCCAATGCCCGTGGTTTGTGGCGTAAGGTTAACAGGTCTGGTGGCGTCAGCGCGTGATTCATAGACCCTCACCGATTAAATCGTGAGAAAGTACCGGTGGATGCGATTATCGTCGGTTAATTCGGGGTGGAACGAGGTTGCGAGCATATGACCTTGCTGCGCGGCCACGATGCGACCATCGGGAAGGCTGGCGAGGACACGGCAGGACGGGCCGGGATTTTCGAGAATAGGCGCACGGATAAACACGGTATGGAACGGTGCGTCGAGTCCTATCATTGCGATGTCTGCCTCGAAGCTGTCGAGCTGACTCCCAAATGCGTTCCGACGGGATTCGATATCCATAACTTGCAGTGCTGGTTGGTCCGGACGACCATCGACGATCCGGCGTGACATTAGGATTGCACCGGCACAGGTGCCCCACACTGGCATGCCCGCCTGGATGCGCTCGCGCAGTGGGTTGAGTAAATCATACATCACCATCAGCTTGCCGATGGTAGTGCTCTCGCCGCCCGGCAAAATAAGCCGATCGATGCCATCGAGGTCACGGGGCAGACGAATCTGCCGGGTCTCGACGCCGATTCCTTTGAGCATTGCTTCGTGCTCGATGAATGCGCCTTGGAGCGCAAGAACGCCGACTGTCATGGCGACTCCGATGGTGCTAAAAGACGACCACGTGCGCAGCACGTGGTCGTCTGAGTGAAAGAACTACCAGCCGCGGTTTGCCAACAGTTGGTCCTGTGGCAATTTGCTGATTTCGATGCCGACCATGGCTTCGCCCAAGTGCTTGCTGACTTCGGCAATAATCGCTGCATCACGGTAGTGTGTCGTGGCCTGCACAATTGCTTTGGCGCGCTTTGCTGGGTCGCCGGATTTGAAGATACCGGAGCCGACGAATACGCCGTCGACACCCAGTTGCATCATCAAAGCTGCGTCGGCTGGCGTTGCAATGCCGCCCGCTGCGAAGTTGACCACAGGCAAACGACCGGCCTGGGCGACTGATTTGACCAGATCGTATGGTGCCTGCAAATTCTTGGCTGCCGAAAAGAGCTCGTCTTCGGACATGCCGTGGAGCTTGCGAATCTCGCCAAACACGGTACGTGCATGGCGCACTGCTTCGACCACATTGCCAGTCCCGGCTTCGCCTTTGGTGCGCAACATGGCAGCACCTTCGGTGATACGACGGAGCGCTTCACCAAGGTTTTTGCAGCCGTTGACGAAGGGAATCTTGAACTTGTGCTTGTCCGTATGGAACTCGTCGTCGGCCGGGGTCAGCACTTCGGACTCGTCGATGTAGTCAATCCCCAGTGATTCGAGGACCTGTGCTTCGACGAAGTGG
Organism: Chloroflexota bacterium; assembly: GCA_046051665.1. Classification (GTDB taxonomy): domain Bacteria; phylum Chloroflexota; class Chloroflexia; order Chloroflexales; family Roseiflexaceae; genus UBA965. Next base: position 33,953 of record JBJONV010000176.1, on the reverse strand, counting down.
CCAATACGTGCCTTGGCCATAACCGGGATGGTGACAGATTCTTTGATACGGATAATCAGCTCGGGGTCGCTCATGCGGGCGACTCCACCTTGCTTGCGTATATCTGCAGGGACGCGCTCGAGCGCCATCACAGCAACTGCGCCTGCTTCTTCTGCGATTTTGGCCTGTTCTTCGTCGATGACATCCATAATGACGCCACCCTTGAGCATCTGAGCGAGACCAGCTTTCGTGGTCCAGGTTGACTTTTCGATAGCCATTCGATGTGACTCCTTGCAATCGAGAGAGAACGGTCACTGCACTACTGTGTGTATTGTATCACAGATGCAATTTTTTACTCAGGAGAAAACGGAGTCCGGCAGGTGCCGAACTCCGCTTCACAATCAAATAATCCGACGCTTCCCCTGATGAAAGGAAGATTAGCGGCCGTATTTCTTGGCGACGACGTCCCAGTTGACGACATTCCACCAGGCTGCCAAATAATCGGCACGGCGGTTTTGATAGTTGAGGTAGTATGCATGCTCCCACACATCGACACCCAACACTGGGGTCAAGCCCTGCATGATTGGGCTGTCTTGGTTGGGGGTGCTGATGACCTTGAGTGCACCAGCAGCATCACTGACCAACCAGCTCCAACCGCTCCCGAAGCGCTTCATGCCGGCGTCATTGATTGCTGCTTTGAGCTGATCAAGACCACCAAATGTGTTGGTGATGGCAACCGACAATGTACCGGTTGGAACTTTGGAACCACCCGGGGTCATCAATTCCCAGAACATGGTGTGATTGACGTGACCACCGACGTTGTTGATCAACGCCTGACGAATGCTGTCTGGGGTATCGCTGATCTTGGTCAACAATTCCTCAGCACTCAGGGCTTGCAGTGCGCTGTGGTCATTCAATGCGTTGTTTGCATTGGTGACATACGCAGCGTGATGTTTGCCGTGGTGGATGGTCATGGTAGCAGCATCGATGTGTGGCTCGAGAGCTGCAACATCGTATGCCAGAGCTGGCAATGTAAACGGCATGTGTGCCTCCTAGTACGCAAAAATTCTTCCCCTTCGAGTATAGCATTGCCTGATTCGCACTGTCAAAACCATTGACACTACGAAAACACTCCTGTATGCTAGCAGTAGTGATGGCAACCTGCGATACCTACTACATGTGGTGTCGCAACGGCTTCCGTTCCGGCTTATCCCTCCCGTCATACAGAGCCAAAAGACGCGATGTGTGATGACGCAGACTCGATTCAGCGGATTGTGCCAGGAGGCGTCCATGCAACGGGTACTGGTATTGAATGCAAGCTACGAACCGCTGCAACTCGTACCTGCGCGCCGCGCGCTGGTGTTGCTCCTCCAAGAAAAAGCCGAAGTCGTCGAAGCCGCACAGCGCTTTATGAGTGGGATTTCGCGTCGCTATGCAATCCCCCTGGTGATCCGGCTGACCCGCTACATCCGCATCCCCCGCAACCTCAAGCTCCCGTGCACGCGGCACGGCGTTATCATGCGCGACAAAGAGACATGTCAATATTGTGGCAACCTCACGACACGGGCGCAATTAACCATCGACCATGTCATCCCACGGGCGCACGGCGGTACCACCGAGTGGCACAACGTCGTGGCTGCCTGCAAGTCGTGTAATCACCGCAAAGGTGGTCGTACCCCGAGTGAAGCAAGTATGCCGCTCCTGACAACGCCGCGGCAACCAACGTACATCGCGTTCGCGCTCTTAAACGAGCTCGAACGCGATGCTGTTTGGCGCAAGTATAGTTTTGTGTAAGTTACTGTAGCGCTTGTCGCAATCGTTGTTCCGCCGCGCCTGAGGCAATAGAAGCCCGGGCGCGTTCGATTGCCTGCTCCCATGTTTGGTGCATATCCGCGGCACGGATCGCAGCAGCAGCATTAAAGACCACGACGTCGTGTTGGGCCGTGGTGCCGTTACCGGCCAGAATTGCGCGTGCAATCCCGACATTTTCGGCGGTGTCACCGCCTGCGAGTGCGGTGTTTGGAGCGCGTGTCAACCCATACGCCGTCCCATCAATGAGTGAACGCTGGATCGGCTGCTTGCCGTGGACCTCGTAGATGATGTTTTCGCCCTCGAGTGATAATTCGTCGACATTGCCATGGCCCGCATACACCATGACGGCATCCATGTTGAGCAGGGATAAGGCGTCGGCTAATTTGCGGGCGAGGGTGTCATTTGCAGTACCAATGACCTGGCGGCTGACGCGTGCAGGGTTGGTCAGCGGGCCGAGCAAATTAAACGCAGTACGAATGCCGATCTCGCGCCGCACCGGTCCTGCAAAGCGCATGGCAGGATGGAAGCGCGGTGCAAACATAAAACCAAAGTTGTAGGCGTCGATCCGCTGGGCGACGGCGCTTGGTTCGAGTTCAAGGTTGACACCGAGTCCTTCGAGGACGTCTGCCGAGCCACACCGACTCGACATCGCCCGATTGCCGTGCTTGGCGATACGGATCCCGGCACCGGCGGCGACAAACGCTGCGATGGTCGAGATATTGAAGGTACCAGCACCATCACCACCGGTGCCACAGGTATCAACTGCGCCGGGTTGGATGTTCACTGCTAGGGCGTGGTCGCGCATGATGCGGGCCATACCGGCTATCTCGGCAGCGGTTTCCCCTTTGAGGTGGAGTGCGGTCAAAAATGCTGCGATTTGGGCAGGGGTGGCGATGCCCGTCATTATTTCGGTCATTGCCTGTGCGGCGTCTGCTTCGGTCAAGTCGTGCCGTCCGGCGAGGCGAATAATACTGTCTCGTATTGTCATACAATCCCCGCTCACATTCACGTTACCCAAATAATACCAACAAAATGACTCCACCTGCGACGGTCACTGCGCCGACCAGACGGGTCGCGCCAAATGACTCTTTGAGCCATACCCACCCAACAATCCCCGCGATGACGATGCTCATCTCGCGTGCGGCAGCCACGTAACTCACTGGTGCAACGGCATAACAACTCAATACAATCAAATACGAGGCAAAAGACCCGATGCCAATCAGGATTGCCCGCGGTGCTTCGGTCAGTACGGCACGACGCAAATCGGGCGTTTGCCACCACACATACGGTGCCATCGCAATGCCGGTGCAGGTCATGCACACCGAATAGTACACAAATGGACTACTGACACGCGTTCCATAGGCATCCACAATGGTGTAGCCCGAAATAATCAGCGCCACCAACAACGGAAGCCACGGGACTACGTGTGCTGCACCCGGTTGACGATTGCGTAATCCAATCCATATCGTCCCGCTCGTAATCAACACCACGGCAGCAATGCCGTAGACACTCGGTTGATCACCGAGCAATAGCATCGACCAGATGGTCGACAACAACGGCGCCACCCCACGCGCAATCGGATAGAGCACCCCGAGGTCGTAGTGGGCATACCCATACGCCAAGAGCAAATAGTATGCCGCTTGAAAGACGGCGCTCCCTGCGGCAATCACCCAGAGCTCCGGAGTGGTCTCTGCCCACACAAAAGGGAGCGTGACGATACCAGGCAGGCATACCGCCAACCAGGAACTCACATGCCGGGTTTGTGCCCCCTTGAGCAACAGATTCCAGCCGACATGGATGCATGCAGAGAAGGCAATCAAGGCGACGACGCTGAGTGACACGAATCATCCTTTGCCCAAAATAGGCACTGTCGGCTATGGGAGGCGGTCTGGCGGGCTGAGGGGCTTGACATCTGCAGGGGTCAGCATCGTTCCACTTGCACGCATCAGCTGCATGAATTCATCGACGGGGAGGGCATGTGCGGTACGACCCTTCACGCCGACCGTTGTTTCTGCCATACACAGTGCATTCAAAATCGACTCTTCGACGGCATCTGCAACGGCGTGGAAGAGATGATTCATTGCACCTGGGGCTACCTGGCTGAGTGATTCGAGCCGATTGACATCATCAATGACGTGATTGCCGGTACTGAACGCCAAGAATAAGTCACCGCTACCGTTGTGTCCGTACCCACCGGTGCGCGCCAGACCGACCGTGGCTCGCTGTGCTAGGCGGTCACAGCCACTCGCAGACAACGGTGCGTCTGTGGCGATGATCACAATAATCGAACCGTCACCCGGGACATGATCTGGTTCGGCCCAGCCACTAGGAATGCGGTCGGTGCCCATGCGACGACCAATCGGAACGCCATCTGCGCGGAAGTCTTCGCGTGCGCCGTAGTTTGCCTGCACCAGGACACCTACGGTGTAAATGTTGCCTGCAATCAGCACTTGCCGCGAGGAAGTGCCGGTCCCACCTTTGAATTCGTGACAAATCATGCCCGTCCCTCCGCCGACACAACCCTCGGCGATTGGTCCGGTTTTCGCATTGGCGATAGCAGCCTCGACCTGTGGGACGCCAACCAGATTATCAAGGCGATGACTCAACCAGCCGTCGTATGTTTCGGTGACGACAGGCAACAAAAAGCTGTCGTTGTAGCCGTTCCGCATGGAATGCTGACATACTGCATCCCACACCGCACCCACCCACGGCGTGCCCGTGATGGCAATTGGGTTGTACAGCAAACCACATTCCTCGAGCCAGGCAATACCGGTCATCTCGCCACAGCCGTTATACGAATGCGAGCCAGCATAAACGGGCTCTTGCCAGCTCTGTTGGCCCCGTGGGAAGATCATGGTGACGCCGGTGCGGGCGGTGTGCGGACGATCGTATATGACGGTGTCATAGCCAACGGTTACCCCCGGGACGTCGGTGATTGCGTTGTAGGGTCCCGTGGGCATGGTGCCGATAGCCATTCCGAGTTCGCGCAGTCGTGGCATAGGTGTGTTCCTTTGCTAGGCAGTCACAAAATACGGATCGCGGACGATGCGTTCGCGATATTCGGGAGCGAGGATGCTCATCTGGATATCGTTGCCACGCACACCATCGCGATAGTCGCTGCCACGCAAGGTACCTTCGTGGACAAACCCGCAGCGGGTATAGAGGGCGCGTGCCGGCGTATTGCTCTCGAGCACGGTCAATCCGAGCCGATAGAGATTGAGTTCATTGAATGCATAGCGCATCAGTAACTCGAGTCCGTCACGGCCATAGCCCTTGCCGTGATCGGTTGCATCACCAATCGCAATACCCATATTCGCGGATTGGAGGTTCCAATAGATGTCGTACAGCACCACATACCCTACGAGTCGATGGTCGGAGCGGGTGCGCAAGCGTAAGTGGATGTGGGTTGCACCACTCCCTCCCCCAAGATACGACGCTTCCGTATCTCGATGATTCAACGGAACGACATGGCTCAATTGGAGCCGTCGGAGAAACGTACTATCTGCCGTCCATCCGCTCACGATTGGAATGTCTGCTGGTTCTGCTGCCGTCAACCGCAAGAGATTCCCGATAAATATATTCGTTTGCATGTGTTACCTCGAAAGTCTGGCCGCACGACGGCGAAACGCCCCGTCTGCACCACCGACCAACGGCTTCCCATGGCCGAAGACGGCATGTTCGAATGTCATAGCGGCAATCCGCAAAAAACTCGCAATGGCCGCTGCTTTATCCTCGTACAAAAACGAGATATTTGGTTGTGATGTGAAGTGTACGGCAGCATCACCGGTTATGAGCACCCCGCCATCGTGTGTACTGTAGAGCGAAATTTGACCGGCTGCGTGCCCCGGCGTGGCGATAACCGTCAATTCACCGGCCAATACCGCACCATCGGTGGCATCTGCTGTAACATTTGCGTGCGGGCCACGCGGCATCACTGCCATGCGGCGATTGATACTGCCAGCGAACCATTCGAATGGTCCGGCGAAGTGCATTGATCGCATCCGGATACCCTCGCTGACCAGAGGTGCGTCAGCAGGGTGCATCTGCGCCGCGCCTGCTCCTGCCGCTTGGAGCTCAGCAAGTGCGCCAATATGATCGACATGCAGATGGGTTGCAATAATCCGTAGATCCGGTATTGCAACGCCTGCAGTAGCCAGCGCTGCCAGAATTGTCGGACCATCACCGGGATTGCCGCAGTCTATCAATACTGGGCCAGTTGTGGCGCGATACAGGTAGCAATTGACCATGCCGAGTGGCAACATCGACAAGCGCTCGGTTACGAATTGGAATGTCATGGGTTATCCTTCAACGGAACGATCGTGATGATATGCGCTGCTTGCGTAGCTCGTAATGTTTGGAGCAACTGCTATGGCGCTGGATGACGACCGCCGTATTCATCCGAGAAGCGCGCATATTCCCAGATGACGGCTGCCGGTGTCCCCCTGATGCGGCGTACTACATCGGTACTTTTACGGCGGAACTGATCGACTGCGTCTGCAGCCAATGTCACATCGTCGGCATATATCCAACCGCTGATCCCGTTGCTGCGAATGTGCAAAGGTGAGCAGCTAATCCCTGGGACGTGTTGTGGGAGCATCCGCCAGCATTCTTTGACCATCCGGATGTAGACACTTTCGGGACGTTGGATGGGAAAATCAGCAGCGAAATCAAACATCACACGCCAACAACCTCGGTGTTGCATCACTACCCCCTTGCACACAAAAACGGTTCTCGCAGAAGAACCGTTTTCGCGACACAAAAAGGTACGCTTTCGCGCTATTTCTGCGCTTTTTCAGACGAATGCTTGGTGCTGAACCGGAGGAACCAGGTCAATGCGGCGATTACTGCTGCAATGGGGAATCCCACCAACATCAAATTTCGCTGGCCATCCCAACTTATCACCTGACTCAAAAAACTGACGCCCATCACCACAATGATGACGCTGGTGAGCTTGTTTTTGAGGTCGTCTAGGTTATTTATTTGTAGCCACTGCGGCAAGTCTAATGTGTCGTCGATAAACAACTCGTATAACCCCAAGGCAGTGATGTAGCAGACGGTCCCCAGCAGGAAGATGTCGATGACTTCGATGACGGCAAACGTCAATTCTTTGGCGAGTTTTTCGTCGCTGAGGCGGTCGAATGACTTATAGAGCACATGTAACAAATCGTACAGCCCATAGCCGAAGAGGGCAATCATGCCCAACATGGAACCGACCACCGCCAGGAGCACCAGGTAGCGGCTTTTTGCCAATAACATCGAAACGAATACTCTCACGACGATTCTCCCTGCTTGCGTGCAATCCGCGCGCGTAACTGCGCACTGATTGTCGGCCACTCTGTTGCAATAATAGAATAAATCGCCGAATCGCGCACCCGGCCTGAGGCGGTTATCAAATGATTGCGAAGCGTGCCCTCGTAGACCGCACCCAGTGCATCGAGCGATCGCCGAGAAATAGGGTTCGTTGCATCGGTTTTGATTTGGACGCGCAAACAGTCCAGATCATCGAATGCATGCGACAACATCATGTACTTGACATCGGGGTTGACCCCTTGGCCCTGCCAAGTGGGGTGGAGCCATGTGGCGAGTTCCAACCCACGGTGTTCGGGATGGAGTTCAATGAAACGTGTCACACCAACAATCATGTTGTCTTTTAAGCGACGGATGATGTACGGCACTTCGGTGCCTGCATCACGGCGTCGGATGAGTTCAGCAATGTGCACATCCATCCCCGCAGGGGTGTCACCCGGGGTGAAGCGCAGGTACTTCCATATCGATGGATCAGAACCAGCCGTTATCAATCCTTCGCGATGGCGCTCGGGGTCGAGTGCTTCAAGGGTACAGATACTGCCCACGAATTGTGCTTGGGTAATCCATGGAGATTGCATGTCATCATCCGTTCAGTTGCCTATGACATCCCTGATATCGCGTTGATGATCCAGATCATGGGCAATCATATGTTCGACAAATCGACTGAGTTCGAGCCGTTCGTCCCACGGGCATCGGATATATGCCGTCACCGGTGCATCAAGTGATTGCAGTGCGGCAATAAACTGCGTACGGGCGCTGTGGTATCTGCCCCACGCACGTTCATCCGGGTACCAGTCCGAGTACAGCCGGGCTGTCGCGTTGATTGCATCGACCCGCGCTTCGCTGAAATCGGGATGGGCATATTCACCACCAGCACGAAAAGCAGCAACGGATCGTACCGCATGCTCCTCCCAATAGGCGATGTTGCCGAGGATGTCCGCAATGGTCCATGCGGGGTTCGCATAGACCACCTGTGTGTACGGAACACCCGTGAGTATGGTCTGCATCTGTGTGGTGCATCTATGCAGTTCTGCTACCAAGCGGCTCAGCATCTCAGCAGCATCCACGTGCCATCTGATCAGGTGTATGTCCTTGATCGATGATGTGCTGCTGATAGGGACGGATGTGAATCCACGGGGCAGGCTCGGGATCCGGTCGTTTTTTCATTGGGCGACCGTTGAGTATCGTCTGTTCGCAGCGAAGCAATCCCGACCCCGTCCGTGTGGCCATCGCGATGTCATAAAAGTGGAATGTCCCGTGGTGCATCCGCATCAGTGCGACGTCTGCATATGCGCCGACCGAAAGGCTCCCGACATCACGAAGTTGCAAAATTTGGGCTGGTTTGCACGTTGCAGCCGCCACGACGTCGTCGAGACTGACCCCGATAGCCATGAATTTGCTCATACACGTAGGCATATCGAACATCGGCCCGTGCACGCTCAGCTGGTGCATATCGGTCGATATTGCGTCGGGGAGGACGCCAGCGGCCAACATTCCTTCGGCGACCGCAAAGTCGAATGATCCCGCTCCGTGACCGACATCCAAAATCACCCCGCGCTTGGCGGCAGCAATGATACTCGGATGCGGCGTCCCGTCAGTTGCCGTGATGCGCATCGTGCCGCCGGTATAACAATGCGTCAAGATATCGCCGGCATGTAAGTAGGACAGGACTTCGTCGAGTGCGGGTGGGCCAGAGCCGATGTGCACCATCAGCGGCAAACCGGTGCGGTCGGCGACGATCCGGGCACGTCGGAGTGGTTCGAGTCCGTTGGTTCCGACGGTTTTCTCTTCGATACGTGCCTTGATGCCCACGATGATGTCGCGGTGTTGCGCGACAACGGCACAGCAGATGTCGACATCACAGTTATCGAGGTTGTAGTGCTCACCGAACGGTGCTGTCAGTCCCACCGCAGAGATATTGAGGAATGTCACGATACGGCTATCGGTGCTGCGCATGATGAATTCACGCAAGCCACGGAAGTTGTACGCACCCGCAGAACCGACATCGACCCACGTCGTGACACCGCTGCGTGCAGCGATAGCATCTGGTTCGATGCCCCAATAGGTCACCCCGTGATAGACGTGTGTGTGCAAATCAACCAACCCCGGCAACACCAACAAGTCCGTTGCGTCGATACGCTGATGCGCCTCTGCCTGCGCCAAATCAGGTTCGACGGCAGCGACTCGGTCGCGCGTCAGGGCTACATCGAATCGGCCATGTCGACCATTGGCGGGGTCGATGACCGTGCCGCCGTGGATAATCGTGTCGTAGCGCATGGTGGTTATGCTCCGAGGTACGCGATGACATCTATCTCGATGAGCAGTCCGCCGAGATTGCTCCCGACGGTAGTTCGGGCCGGTTTGGGGTCATTGAAGTAACCCGCATATACCGCATTGAAACCGTCGAAGTCGGCCATGTCAGACAAATGGACGGTCGCTTTGACGACATCGTCCAGCCCTGCACCGGCTGCTGCAAGCAGTAATTTTAGATTTTCGAGGGTACGCTTGGTTTGTTCTTCGATGGTGTCACCGACTATCTCGTCCGTCGCGGGATCGACGGCAACTTGACCTGACACAAACAAAAAATCCCCGACGCGGAGTATCGGGGTATAGGCGCCGCCGGGTTGTGGTCCGTTTTTGACCGTAATTGCTTGTTTTGGCATGTGTTCCTCTGTGCTAGGCTGCCTCGGAGTACTCGGACAGCGCCAATAGAACGACGAATGGCGTGTTATCAGTACTCAGGAAGGTATATTCGGGGAAGAACCCAGCGCGCTGCCAGACCGCCAGTCCCGACAGGTGGTTGTGTGGCAAACTGACGCGCAAGGTACGACGCCGGGTGGTGCGTTTTGTATAGTTGGTGACCGATGCGCACACCTCGTACCCACGGCGCATATTGACAAGATCAGGACGGATGCCGATTAGGATGTCTTCGGCATCTTCTTGAAAGAGCGCTCCAACCGGCTGTGCATGGACCCCGATTGCAGCAAATCCGACGAGCTGTTGCAAGACGTCACGGATTTGGTAGTAGCGATGGTCGGGATGGCACAGCCACTGCCGTTCAAACGGATCATCACTAAATGTGTACCGAGACATGATACCGCTGTATTGCCACGTTTGAATGCGAGCAGCACTCGATTCATCCATCGGCGTTATCGACAAGCTGGGAATAGCGTGTTTGGGGGGCACAACTGACATGTCGTATCTCTGGTACAAATGAACACCTACATGTAGTCTAGCACCCACATTTTGACGGCGCCGGCGTGTTGGTTACACAACGCTGACGTTTCACTTTCGGATTCTCAATGACCACGCGTAGTACGTGAGTATGTCGTCATGTGCTGTTTTTTTATGGTGAAAAATCGTCGCTGCGAGCCAGGTTTTGCGTCCCCACGGGGGACAGATTTTCGTTTTCTCTATCAAGAAAATCCGGATTCGTATTGCGAACATGTATACTGAAGTGTCAAAGAAAAGGAAGAGCAGATGTTGAATCGCGACGCAGCGCGCCTGATGATTGAGTACCATCAGTCACGCAACCAAAAGCTCTGGGATGCAATCGAAGCACTCGGCGATGCGTCGTTCGGAATCGACGCGGCATACTCCCTTGGGAACATCCGTAATCATATGGTGCATCTCGGTCTCGTCGATGGTGCGTGGCTCAATGGCCTGCACGGGAATCCACGCGAATCATTCGTCTGGCCAGATTTTGCGCAGTATGCAGCGTTGTACCCGACCATTGCATCGGCAAAAGCATTTCACGACGACATTTCAGCGCAGTTACGGGCGAGTGTCGACGCATGGAGTGATGCCGATTTGCTGGTCGTTCCCGCCGGGATGAACGAACAACGCTGGCAAGTCCTCATGCATCTCATGACCCACGGCGTCGATCATCGCGCCCAAGTGTTGCGCCTCATTCATGACTGTGGTGGCAAAACGTTCCCGCAGGATTTGATTATCTACCTCCGGGAAAACGCCAAAAAATAGGAACATATTCGGCGTACCGGACGTCTTGCCTCCATACCTATTCGCGCAGAACGCCGTCCGCACGGCAAGGATACACAATGCACAGACATACACGTGGTTGGGTGCTCAGTCTCTTGGTAGCCCTTGTGATGCTCGGTCAGCCTGTATTCACAACACGGGCACAGTACCGTGATATCAGCATCGATGGTACCGGAGCTCCGGTGGTCGAAAGCACCGACCAATTCGTTATTACGTTGAATCCTACTTCTGGGCGTTCGTCCGTCGATACGACGTTTTGGCGCCAGTTCAACGACGTGTCGGAGCGCAAAATCGGTCCACGTGCATCGTACAAGCGCCAGCAGGCTGCCAATGTGCATGTGCTCAAGATGAACCGAATGATGACGCCGAACGAAATCGTCGCGCTCCAAGCCGATTGGAAGCAGATTAACGAAGTCGCTCTGGTCGAACCCGACATCATCCTCCACGCTGCTATCGCACCAAACGACCCCGAATACAGCAAACAGTGGGACATGGTCTCGCCGCTCAACCCGATATCAGGTAAAACGTACTTCGGGATGAATGCTACTACAGCCTGGGATGCAGGCTACAGTGGCACCGGGGCGATCGTGTCAATCATCGACACCGGCATCACGCCCCATCCTGATTTGGCAGGTCAGGTTGTCAGCCAGTACGACTTCATCTCTGATCCCACCATGGCAAACGATGGCAGCGGTCGTGATGCCGATGCAACAGATGCCGGCGACTACGAAATAGTCAGTGGTGTGACGTACTCTAGTTCGTGGCATGGGACGCATGTCGCGGGTACCGTTGCTGCCTTGCGCAACAACAGCGTCGGCATTGCCGGTATCGCCAATGGTGCAAAACTGATGGTCGGTCGTGTGTTGGGTGCGGGCGGTGGGTATTCTACCGACATCGCTGACGCGATTCGCTGGTCGGCACGCCTCTCGGTCACCGGAGTCCCGTTGGTTGCCAAACGTGCCAATGTCATCAATATGAGCCTTGGTGGCAGCTCCTCGTCGTGTCCGACCGTCTTTGGTGACGCCATCAACGCAGCCACTGCAGCAGGCACCATGGTTGTGGTCGCCGCCGGCAATAGCAATGTCGATGCTGCAAATGCGACCCCCGCAAACTGTCCCCAAGCCGTCACCGTTGCCTCTACCGGTCCGACCGGTGGCCGCGCCTCATATAGTAACTACGGAACCGTCGTCGATATCGCTGCCCCAGGCGGAAACAGCGCGGATGGATTCAGCTACCCACTCTCGGGCGGGACGATACGCTCCACCCTGTGGAGCGGCGCAACCACCCTGGCCTCTGGATCGGCAACCTATGCCAACTACCAAGGCACGAGTATGGCAGCCCCACACGTCGCTGGTGTCGCCGCCCTCTTGTATGGCATCAAGCCATCTGCCACCGTTGCCGAAATAACTGCAATCCTGCGTGCCAATGTCACCAGCTTCCCTGTATCAAGCTGCACAACGTCACTCTGCGGTACCGGCATCTTGAATGCAGGGTTGGCGACCGCTGCCTTGCAGAACACCATCGGCACACTCACCCCTACTGCGGTGGTGACGCCTTCGTCGACGTCGGTACCGACCGCAACCCTATCGGCTACGGCGACCAGGACCGCGTCGAACACCGCAACCGCAACCAACACTGCCGTCCCGACCGCGACACACACGGCGACCGCGACTGCGACGATCACGCTGACCCCCTCCGAAACACTCACCCCGAGCGAGACGCTGACCCCTTCGCTTACCTTTACCCCTTCGAATACGCCCGTCGCAACCATTACCCGCACACCAACGCAGGTCATGCGGAGCGACATCATTCTGTACGAATCCTTCGACACCATCGCCTCGATAAGCAAAGCACGCTACGCCAACGTCGGTGTCAAATTGCGCTGCCGTTATACCGCCCGTACCTGTATCTCCGAAACCACTGACGGCGTCCAGAACGCAGCAGGCCATATCGCAAGCACCAACACCACCGCACTGCAAACCTCGTCCTCGATCCTGCAACGCACCTACCCATCGTTGGTGACAAGCATCTGGGTACGCACCAGCGAAGACGCAACCGTGCTCTCGAGCACCAATGCACGATTTTTGTACACGCTATCCATCGTTGGTGGTTATCCCGTGTGTAGCTACCGCGTTCCCGGTGATGTCGTTGAAGTGACAGGAACAACCCTCGTCAATGACAGCAAATGGCACCAACTTGCCTGTCTGTGGACGCCGGGGAGCACGAATGGCTTGAATGTCTATGTCGACGGCCTGCCCAACGCGACGGCCAAGCGGATCCGCTCTGCCTTGTTGCCCAGCCCCTGGATGATTGGCACGGACGGTCGTACATACGGCAACCTTGATATCGACGAATTGGTCATTGCATCCGGCAAAATCGACGGTGTCACGATTGCCAATCTCTACAACCAACAAGCCCCGACGGGTGCCGTCTTGCTACCCACCATCACGCAGACTGCATCACGCACACCGAGTCCGACTCGCACCAAAAGCCCGACTCGGACCGCAAGTCCGACCCGCACCGCAACGGCTGTTGCCACGGCGACACCACTCCCCACAGAGACATTCGTTGTACCGCCTACCGCCACACCGATCGCTGGTGATCTGGTCAACGGTGACTTCGAACTGGGCGGCACCGGCTGGACCGAAAGCTCGAATCTCCCGGCAGGATCTCCTTCTATCGGTGCATGGCCCGGCTTCCCCGCTTGGTTTGGGAGTCAGTTCGCCTGGATCGGTGGAATGCCCAGCGAAGTAGCGACCATCGCGCAGACCATCACGGTCCCCGTTGGTGCCTCAACCCTCCAGGTCCATCAAGGGATGGCTTCGTATGAACGGACCTGTTCGTCCAGCAGCGATCGCGCCCGCTTCTTGGTAGATGGTGTCATGCAACGCGAATGGGTGTTGTGTAATCGGGCACGTTGGGCGACGATGGCCGAATACGATACGCTCGAGTTCGACGTCAGCGCTTTTGCCGGTCAATCTGTCACACTTGCATTCCAAGTCCAGAACGGCACCTATGATGTCAGCTCGTGGTACATCGATACCGTGCGCTTCATCAGCGCAGCCACCAATACCAGCCCACGGAACGCCGATTTTGCGGTGCGTGGCGATGGCTCATGGTACGAAAACAGCCGTGAACGTGGTGCCGAAGTCGGCCAAATGGTCCTCGGTGGCGTCGCAAAACTCGGTAGCTACCTCGAGAACACGACGAACAACACCTCACGTCGTGTCTCGCAGTATGTCACCATCCCAGCGTCGACACGGTCGCTCCAATTCACGGTCGTCCCCCGCACCTTGGAGTTCTGTGGTGCCTACTACGACGTACTCAACATCGAAGTCAACGAAGTGGTCGTCGGCCGAATCGACATCTGCAAAACCCAACGGAGTGGGCCGTGGAGCGTCGACCTCAGTGCCTATGCCAATACCCGCGTCAAAATCGGCTTCGACTACGTGACGGATTCCTCCCTTGCCGGCGAAGTCACCATCGACGACGTCGCATTCTCCACCGATGCGGCAAGCTCCATCCGCGCACCACTCGCACTCCTTGCTACGCCAAAGACATTCGTCATCAATCGGATGTATCAGAAGTAAGCACGCCCGACCCTACCGCTCCCAGCACGCACTGCTGGGAGCGGTTTTTTATTGGTATGATGCGACCCTCGCCGCGCGAGACACCAGGGCGCATCACCGTGGGTGCACAAAAATCACCGCCCTCACGCGCAGCGTGATGCGACGGTGGTGGGATGCAGCGCAGGTTTGCCTAGCTCTGTTGTGGGAGTCCATCGAGGAATTGTTGGCACTGAACAAATTGGGTCTCGAATGCCGTGATTTCGCTACCACCCGCTCGTGCTGCTTCTGCCAGCTGGTATGGTTCCAAGCACGTCCCGATGCCTGCACGATAGCGATCGAGCTCGTCGATGATTTCCTGATTTACAGTGATTTCTTTGACTTTTTTGTAGATTGCGTTGATTTGATCATAGTTCGAGCGGATGTCGATCATATTAAACTCGAGCGTCGAGGTCCAAATCGCGTCATCGACGAGGCCTGGTTTGAAGAACTGGGCACTGCCGAGCGCAATCGTCGCCGCCTGGCGCGCCAGATTGATGATATTTTGTTGTTCTGCAGCAATATCGACACCGGGATCAAACGGATCGCTTTCGGGCGTTGCGACGAGGGGGAGTTCCGCCGTCGCTGTAGGAAGCGACCCGTCCGTCGTGGCGACTGGTGGCTCGGTAGGGGCTTCCAGCGGCTCATCGACGGGGAGTTCCGTGGCGACCGCGGTGCCGTTCGGTTCCGGGTAAGCGGTAGCGTCGATCAGGGTGGCATCACCTTGGGGTGTCGGTTCTGCGCTGCTCTGCTCCGGCAGGCGTACCGTCGGTAGCTGTATCAACGCCGTATTGGGTGTCGCATTGGCGAATGCGACGAACGCCATCGTCAGGACGATTACTGCCCCCGCAATAACACCACTGCGGCTCCCTGCGACGATATCGGGGAGTACCAACGTCGGTCGAATCATCCCAATTATCGTCCGGGGCAACACGCGTGCACCTTCGTCGGCATAGACGCTGACGATACGGCCGCTACACGGCGCAGGAATGACCCGTTGCACCGCGCCGTCGATGACCACTGCCACCGGTTCGCCGCTCTGCACCATCGCATCCCGTGGCCGCAACCACACCAAAATCGTATAGTGCGCGCGAGCATCAAAGCTCGCGTCGAGTTGTATCGGTCTGTCGCTCATGGCAATCCTCTCGCTGCCGCTCTTTTTCATCATAGCACGGTTGACGCGTACTATATCGCGTGGTATAGTAGATGGCGTTGCCGGCGTAGCTCAGTGGTAGAGCAACTGTCTTGTAAACAGTAGGTCACGAGTTCAACTCTCGTTGCCGGCTCCATGCAGATCCAGTCTTCGGACTGGGTCTTTTCTTTTTTTGGGAAAACGCTGCCGTGCGGCAGCGCACCTGCCTCGCGTCTCCTGCGGCGGCACCGGGTGCACGGTGTGCCGTGTACACGTGCTGTTCTGGTTTTTGGTACGGGCGCCGATACAGTGCGGGGCTGTTGCATCCACGGCACACAAAACCGGTGCCGCGAGGCACCGGTCTGGCTGCGGCGAAGATTCAGCTATACGTCCAGGCGTACCCGCCGCCCGGTTTTGGCTGATTCGATTGCACCAAAGACCATCGCCAAACTTTTGATGTTATCGCGACAATCCCCCATCGGGGTAGCGCCGGTGCGCAACGCATGAACAAAGTCTTTGAGGGACCCTGCAATCCCCATCGGGATATCTGCTGCCGCTGTCGCCGTGAGATGATGCATCTTGGAGTGAAATCCGCCTGTTTCGGCAATGACATCAGCCTCAATGCGGTCGTGGCCGTTCCATTTTGCACTCCCACGCGGTCCAACCGCGCGCCACTCGGCCTCCCACGACGTATGTAACCCTTCCGCCGCCCAACAGCCCCGGTATGTGAAGCGTGCGCCGTTCGCCATTTCGAACAACGCAGTCGCCCCTGCGGCGCCCTGATACCAGCTCCACCGTGGATTGTATTCTTCGCAGTAGACCGATACCGGCGTGCTGTCCCCCAGCAAGTAGCGCGCGGCGTCGAAGGTGTGAATGGCCATATCAAGCAATAACACATTCGCCATCGCGTCGCGGAAGCCACCGAAGTGCGCCCCGATGTAAAAGTCTGCATCGAGGATCCCTACCTCACCAACGTGGTGCATCAGCGTCCGGTATGCCCACAAGCGTGCATCATAACGGCGACTTTGACTGACCATATAGCGGACGCCGGTGCGTTCGGCAGCTGCGACCATGGCTCGCGCTTGTTCCATCGAGGTCGCCATTGGTTTTTCGCCGATGACCGGGATACCTGCTGCCAAGCAGGCTAGTGTCACATCGTGATGCGCCTCGGGAATCGTCACATCCACCACAAAATCGGGTTTGACGGCGCGTAATGCGCGCTCGAGGTTGTCGCCGTAGTACTCGGCAACGATGCCCAATTCGGCAGCCCCCGCTGCCGCCGCACCGGGACGGATGTCGATCCAGCCTGCTAATGTGACATCCGCATTCGAATCCAGATTTTTCGCCCAGGTTTTGCCCATCCCACCCGCACCGACCAATAATGCACGTACCGTCGTCATCGTGTCGTCCTTTATCTGCGCCGTTCCATCATTGCTCGGCGATATCATCCAGAAAATACGTCAATCCTGCGTCCCGCAATTGCCAGACCACCACTCCAATGCGCTGCTCACGTAACCAGGCAGGGTATTGTGTGTCGTCGACGGGGTAGAACGACCGATAAATCGCCGGGAATCCGTGTTCGAAGCCGGCGTTGATGAAGCGAATGCTGAAGCTGTCGCCCACAATCTGTAGGTTCACATCGGGGAAGGCGACCTGTGGGTCGCTATTGTGCCAGATGTCCATGGCGTTCCCCATCACCATCTGATTGGACCATTCGCCCGTCGGCGGGAGTTCCATGGCAATATCATACCCTGCCGGCACCGCATAGCGGTCAAGTAACAACCCTGCAAAATCACGATCGGCAAACGGACTCGGTGCACTGATGATTTCTACCGGACGTTGCCATGATCGCTGTGCCGGAATCGACTGCGCCGCCTTCGTCATGACTGCATCTGCCACGAGGTGGGCGGCGACGCGATTCCAATGGAAGTCTTGTTTGTGGAATAACAGCGGCGTGGATGCTTTGTGCGACAGGAGCACCGCTTCACCGTCGATAACCGTCACCCCAGCTGCGCGCAAATCGGCAATAAAACCTCTGAGAGCCGTCGTGTCATATGGCGCGACATACCACGGCAAGTATTCGGGGTAGATGACTTCTTTGCTCGGGGTAATCACCACAATCGGGACAATGCCCATTCCACGGTACATGTCGACGCGCGCGCGCATCCGCGCGAACAGCGCACCACGCCGCACCGGATCGTTCAAGACGGCATCGAGGTCGGGGAATCGCTCGTCACTCCAGCGCCGCATGTAGATGACATCGTCACTCCCAAAGTAGACCCGACTCGACGTACCAAACACCCGGTAGGCGAGTTCATTTTTCGTGCGAATCAGAAGGCTCCGCCAACCGTAGTGGTCCGACAACCATTGTTCGGTCGTCGTGGCAGCCTCGGCCAGCGCGACCATCGAAGACGGGAATGTCCGTGGGAAGGCAGTCAACCGTCGGTTCTCGGTAACCCGTTGCTCCAACGGTTCAGGACCATACAGCAATGCCACCATGGGTGCCACACAGATGATGCTTGTGGTCAGCAACGTCACGCGCTGGGCAGGGGTTGCATCGGCAAACCATGCTCGCGCCAGGGGAATCGCGCCGAGCATGAGTACGGTGATGACGATGCCTGCCACCAACAACCAACGGTCCTGACGGGCCAATGTCGCCGGCACATACTGCGCTACCGGTGTCGTCTGAAGCATCCAAACCAGCAAAACGCAATGACCGACAATCGTTGCCCACAGCACCGATGGGTACCATCGCCACACCAATACCCCGACAACGCAAATGACTGCAAGCGCCAATATGAGCAACGATACATGCGGCACAGAGCTTGCGGGCTGCGCCTGCATGCCAGTGAATGCCCAGAATGCTTTTTCGCCTGCGACCGATATAGTCACCGTCGCAGTCGAATCCCACGTGCTCCCCAGCGCCAACACCTGATAACGCCGTGGGATGTACGCCTGATCGACTGGGATGGTGAGGGTCGTTTGATTCAGTTGGATTGTATGAGCCGTCGTATCGGGCCAAAACCAACTGTCGAACGTCACAATCGAGGGTGCAAACGGTGCGGGGACCGTCACGGCGACGCCACCGGGGACCCACCGATAGCGTACCCCGCGCGGCGTCGTATCGATCCCGGTGACGTATTTATTGACTGCGCGGGTCATCGCTTCGACGGGCACGTGACGCTGGTCTTGGTCATGCAAGCGGCGTATGGCATACCCAAACGTAGCGCCAATGACCAAGACGATACAGAGCGCGGTAACGAGACGCCGCGTCGTGATTATGGGAGCCAAAGACGACATGACGACATCCTCAGGTTAGAAGTTCGCATAAATAAAGGGTGTAAAGCCCTGTGCAATCAACTGCATCAACGCCAGCACAAACAACACTGCAATACTCCCTGCACGCAGGGTCAGGCGCGTATGGAACCAGCCGTGGATTCCCTGCATCCAAGCCTGCGGCATCAGGGTAATCCATCCCGCCAAGAGGAGTATGGTCACACTCTGTGGGTCGAGGAAGCCCAGGGTATGTGCATCAGTCAATGCCGTCCCGATGCCGAACATCGCCCCCCAGATGTGCATGGTCGACGCGACGGTATCTGCTCGGAACGGCACCCAGAGCATCATGACCAGAACAAACGTCGCAATCTGCCCCCACCAGGCGCGCGGGCGCCACCAGCCCAGGCGTTCGATGACCATCACCAGGCCATGCCCGATCCCCCACACCACAAAGGTATAATTGGCGCCATGCCAGAGGCCACAAAGAAAGAAGATCGCCCATAAATTGATATAGGTGCGTATGGCACCATACCGATTCCCGCCGAGTGGGATATAGACATAATCGCGGAGCCAGCGCGATAAGCTGATGTGCCAGCGCCGCCAGAAATCCGTCATACTCGTGGCGCTATACGGGCGTCGGAAGTTGCGCGGGAACCGGAATCCGAACATTTTGGCCAACCCCACCGCCATGTCGCTATATCCCGAAAAGTCAAAGTAGATTTGCATCGTGTAGGCAAACACGCCGATCCATGCCGTCGCCGTTGTCAACGGCACTTGTTGTCCAAACACCCGATCTGCGAGGAGTGCGGCTGCATCCCCGATGAGCAGTTTTTTCGCCAAGCCAATGATGAAAATCTGCATCCCGCTACTGACACTCGCAACCCGAACTACCCGCGCCGCATCCGCAAATTGGCGCTCGATTTCGCGGTAGCGCACAATCGGCCCCGCTATCAAGTGCGGGAACAAAAAGACGTACAATGCATACCGAAAGCCCCGTTCATCTGCCCGGATGCGGCCATTGGCAATATCAACAATATACGAAATTGCATGGAATGTATAAAACGAAATTCCCAACGGTAAGAGCGCTTTGTTGGTCGTATCGTAGGGAACGCCTTGCACATCGAGCAGGATATGTCCCAAAAAGCCGCTGTATTTGTAGTAAATCAAGGGAATCAGATTCACCAAAATTGCAAGTACTGTCACCGTCCGGTTGCCGTATGCGTGTCGTCCAAGCAACACCGTGACCCCGGTCAGACCGATTAACAAAAAGAAAAAATCCCCTGCGCCTGCTGCATAAAACACCACACACGCACCCAGTAACACTGCGTTCCGGGCACGGAGCGGGGTGCAGACGTAAATAACGCAGAGCAACGGAAGAAAAATGCTCAAAAACAACGGCGACGCAAAGACCATCGAATCTTCTCTCGTACACAGCACCCATCGCGGAGGTATGCGCTATTTTACCGCAGACACCGCGCCTGCCGGCACCACACACGTCACAAAAATTGCCAAAAAATCACCAATAAAAAAGCACAATTGTGGTCGAACGAATCCGTATACTACAAACAGCATCCAAACAAGGAGGGTCTATGCGACAGACGACCGAGAACATGACGAACGCATTTTCCGAATACCAACAGTGGTTGCGCGGGCGCCAGAATCAGTTGGAAGGGACATACGAGTTATCGCGCTGTGAGTGGGCATTGTCTCAAGACGAAGGGGTGGTGACCTATCGTCGCGGGGGGAAGGTCACAGCAATTGCAACGTTCAGCATGATCGGTTCGTACTGTGCAGAGAATGGGACATGGCTCTGGGCATGGGCCAATCCTGCCATAGACCGGGCGCATTCCATTCCCCGTGCCCAATGCGCATCATGGGCAGCAGATACCGGGGTAACGGAGTTTGCACAGCCGGTCTTCCAGGTGACGGAGTGCCCCGAATTATGGGCAGACAGCGTCCCGATGTGGGAACGTTCGTTGGCATCGCGGACGAGCATCGATCGTATTGCGAGTCTTGCTGCATATGCAGTCGGTGGTTTGGGCGTACAATACTACACAAATCCGCAGCATCACGTCATCGGTTGCGCCGTCTTGAAGTGTGTCTATGTGCCTGCATGTAGTTGTTGAAGCATCCGTACCAGACGCTCCCGTACCGCCGGCGCTCCAATCTGCCGACGATGCCGTCCGTGTGGCTGCCCTACGCAGGGTAACTCGGACCCAGATGGATACCAATCCGGACATCGCACGCGACGTCCGGATTGCGCTTTTGTCGCCGAGTGTCGATGTCCGCTGTGCTGCGTTGCATTGTTGGCAACGCACCGAACAAGGATACGATGCGGATGCGTACGCGAGCCTGCGCCATCGTGACGGTACGGTACGCATCGCGGCGCTGTATACCGTCATCCATTGGGGTGGCGACGACGCTGTCGCTGCCTGTCGATTCGCCCTGCGTGACACACACGACGATGTAAAACGCGTTGCGCTGCAAATCATCCAGACGCATCGACTGCCGATCGAAGTAGAGATTCTCAGTGCACACCTGGATCACCCCGATCCGATTATCGTCAGCATTACGGCGGCATTGATGGCCGTGCACGGGGACGCCACAGCGCAGCAGATTGTCGATACATGGCTCGATGATGACGCATCAGAACGCCAAGTCGTGATGGTACGCACGGTCGGTCGCGTCGGCCTTGTGACGAGTCTGCCGCGCCTCAGGCAGATGCTCCTACCGCAGCATCCGTGTTTGCGGGCAGCAGTGGTAGCGCTCGGGAGGCTCCGCGACACCGCCATTCTCAGGCCGTTGTTGTCTTTTCTCTGTCACGTCAACGACGACACGCGTGCCGATGTCGTGCAGGCACTTATCAACATCGGCGAACCTGCAATCGCACCAGCATTGTGCGGGGCGCTCCGTGACGAGCGTGCCTATGTCCGGAGCGCCGCATTGCATGTGATGCTCGGATTGGACCTCTCTATACCCGCCGAAGCACTCCTCAGAGAGTTGCCCAATCTGCGTCAGCATTACGCAGAAGTGCTCCTCCGCCTATGGTTGGTGGGTGAGGCTACTGTCGTGACCGAGCGCATCTTGGCCGTCCACCAACAAACAGATTGGGTTGCCACGCATGAAGCTCGCCTCTGTATGCGACGTATCATCACCGCACATCCGTCGGCGATGCAGATACTCGGTGCCCTCGATGCAGTGGGCGATGTATGCGTCTCGACAACACTCCATCCGTTTTATGTGAATGGGCAACTCCCGTTGCCCACCGTTAAAGGGTTGGCGGAATTGCTAGCACGTGGCACCGTGTATCGTGGCTCTTCGTTTCGTCCACTCGCAGATGCACACATTCGTCGTGATACACAGACGTTGTATCTGTTTTGGCAGGTCGCCGACGATTCGTTTCGTCGCTACTACGGCGAACAATGCTTGCTGACGCTGGACCCAGTGTGGTTTGGGCTGATTGTGCAGACCAGTCTGCACAGCCTGTATGTACGTGCGGTCCGCCTCTTCGTGGCGCTCCTCCCGGTTGCGCCGGGGTACATTGCGCGCCTCCCTGCAGAGCTGATGCATTGGATCGAAGCAGGTGCTCCGTCGTCAAATCGCGGTGTGCAGGCCGAGGCGGAAGCCGTGGTAGCGGCCTGGCGTACATTCCAACAGCGTGACGGTGCCATGCCAGCGGCGGTCGACGTCTATCGCGATATCACGGTCCTGCGGACCTTCTGGGGGGCTACTCCAAGCCGTTTGGGGCATCAGATACAGCAGCTCCATCGGAACCCGCTGATGCACATCGATGCGTCACAGCGTGCGGTCTTCCGGACGCTGATTCGTGAACACTCACACTGCGCGGAACTCTGTGTATTGCTGCATCACGCGCAACTCCCTGGTCTGGCGGTCACCCTCCTGCCATGGTACTGCGACGGCACGCTCCTATGGCCGCATGCACACCTCGTACAAGAGATGCTCGGCCACTGCGACGACGCGGATCGTGACCTGCTGTTCCACTATCGTGCCGGTGACACATCGGCTGACGACGATACGCCATCGGTCCTGGACGGTTTGTCACTCTAACTCGTCGACATGCAACGTGTGCAACAGGCGATGGGCTACCGGCGCAAGCACAATACCAGTAATCCCAATGAAAAAGATGCCCGAGAAGAGGGCATACAGGCTCGCGAATATTTTGCCCGCTGGTGTGTGCATCACATCGACTGGTCCCATCCCACCCAAGATCATTGCAGAGTTCAGGAATGCGTCGAGCCAGCCGATCGCCTCAAACCAATGATAGCCACAGGCGCCGAAAACCCATGCAATGAGTATCGCCAGTATGGCGAAACTGACATGGCGCACCATGCGCTGCATGAATGCGCGTGGCGAGATGACGCCGCTCCTGCGATGTTCGTACATACGGTCATCCTATGGTGAAGGAATCTGCCTCGTTCTCGTGTAGTATAAAGCGATGGCTACCGTAGCGTGGAGTGCACCATGACGAATCAATGGAACGAAGGCTTTGTGCGTGTTGCGAGCGCGTGCCCCACCGTCACCGTGGCAGACGTCGCAGCCAATGTCGAAGCAATCCGATCTCTCTACCTCGCTGCCACCATCGAACAGACCGCTGTGGTGGTCTGCCCTGAACTATCACTGACGGGCTATTCGTTGGGCGATTTGGTGCTACACGCCGGGTTGCGTTCCGCCGCCGTGGCGGGGCTCCACGAACTGGCTACGGTGACCGCTACATATCAAACGGTCCTCATCGTCGGCTTGCCGTTCGCGCATGCAGACGCGCTCTACAATGTCAGCGCGGTGCTCGCAGGCGGCCGTATTGTCGGGCTCGTCCCCAAACAGCACCTGCCCAATTACGGCGAGTTTTACGAAAAGCGCTGGTACCAGAGTTGGCCACACGCCAACACCACAGTGCGCATCGGGAATAGTGATGTGCCTTTTGGTACCCAATTGCTCTTTACGGTCGGTCGACTGACCTTCGGAATCGAAATCTGCGAAGACTTGTGGGTCAATCACGCTCCAAGCCATGCCCTGGTCGACAACGGGGCATTGTGTATCTTCAATCCTTCTGCATCACCAGAGCTCGTCGGCAAAGCAGCCTACCGCCTCGATTTGGTGCGCATTCAGAGTGCAAAACTCGTTTGTGCGTACGTCTACGCAGGCTGCGACTGGACAGAATCGACCATGGATGTGGTGATGAGCGGCCATCAGATGATTGCCAGCCAGGGATCGTTCCTGGCCGAACGACCACCCTTCGCCGTCGATCAGCGGTTGCTCGTCTGTGATATCGATATCGACCATCTGGTGATGGACCGCACCCGCGATACCAATCGCACCATAGCAACAGCATACACACACCTCGATACCATGGTGCATCCCACGATTGACAATCCACGCCCGCAGGTCGTGGCACACCCGTTCCTCCCCACTGCGGAACATCCCACCCAACGCCAAGAACGCCTCCAGCACATCCTGGACATCCAAGCGCATGGCCTTGCCCAGCGCATCCGCGCGAGTCGCGCACCGCACCTGCACCTCGGGTTATCCGGCGGGCTCGATTCGACATTGGCATTTGTGGTGGCCATTCGGACTGCCCACATCATCGGCAGACCAATCGCCGAATTGCTCCATTGCTACACGATGCCCGCGGACACGTCGTCTGAGCGCACCCAATCCAATGCGGTCGCACTCGCGCGGGCATTTGGTGTGCCGTGTACCGTAATCCCCATCGCTGCTTTGGTGCGTGCCGAACTGCAGGCATTGGGGCACGACGGGGTCACCCAAGACATCACCTACGAAAACGTCCAGGCCCGGCTGCGCACCAGCCTGCTGTTCAACGCGGCCAATCAGCGCGGCGGATTGGTGCTGGGGACCGGCGATTTGAGCGAAATAGCACTCGGTTGGTGTACCTTCAACGGCGATCATATGAGTCACTACCACGTCAACTCCGGGGTCCCCAAAACGCTGGTCCGTCACTTGGTGACCCACATGGCGGCCCTTTTCGCCCCGGCGGTACAGGCGATTTTGGCTGATATCGTCGATACCCCGATTTCGCCCGAGCTTACCTCGACACACACGGGCGATGTCAGCCAAAAAACCGAAGACATCATCGGACCATACGAGCTCCATGACTTTTTCCTCTACCATTTGGTCCGTTGGGGGGATGCACCCGCCAAGATACTGGCGTTGGCAACGCGGGCGTTTGCAGACGTGTATGATGCTCCCACCATCGAACGCTGGTTGCGTGTCTTTCTCCGGCGCTTCACCGGGAGTCAATTCAAGCGCTCGGTGATGCCCGATGGTCCCAAGGTCGGCAGCGTCGCATTGAGCCCACGCGGTGATTGGCGTATGCCATCAGATTTGTCCAATGCGGCGGTGTGGCAATGGCCAGAGGTGACACAATGACGGCATATCAATCCCCCATTCTGATGGTCGATAGCGTCGTCATGCAATTGGCCAACGATGCCCTCCAAGTCCTCTTAATCAAACGCGCCAACGAGCCGTTCCAGGGTATGTACGCATTACCCGGCGGCTACATTGTGGCAGGCGAGACGACACACTCGTCACACGCACGCATTTTGAGCAGCAAAGCGGGGGTCGAAACACAGCTGTTGCGCCTCGTCGAACAACTCTATACCTTCGATACCGTTGCAGGTGATCCACGCGGCCACGGTGTCTCGGTGACCTACATGGGTCTGGGGCTCGACATCATCCCCACCCGCGGTGACGAAACACAACAGCCGGAGTTTTTTGCCATCAATGCGCTGCCCCGCCTCGCCTATGATCATGCCGAAATCATTGCCTATGCCCACGAACGCCTCAAGAGCAAAGTCAACTACACCAATGCCGTATATGCACTCCTGCCGGTCTACTTTACGCTGACACAGCTCCAAAGTGCCTACGAGGCGATATTGTGTCGTCCCCTCGATAAGCGCAATTTCCGCAAAAAATTCCTCAGCCTCGATCTCATCCACGAAACAAACGAATACCAGCGTGATGGCGCGCATCGCCCTGCACGCCTCTACTGC
Organism: Chloroflexota bacterium; assembly: GCA_046051665.1. Taxonomy (GTDB): domain Bacteria; phylum Chloroflexota; class Chloroflexia; order Chloroflexales; family Roseiflexaceae; genus UBA965. The sequence goes on along the minus strand of JBJONV010000176.1, from coordinate 7,815 downwards.
TTTAATGCCCTCCGCCTCGAACGGTCGCCGCGTAGCTTTGACTAATCTGGTTTGACAGGAGCGGTGCCTCGTCGTATCATGTGGTTAGATAGTGTCATTTGTACAATTACACCAAACGAAGAGGACGTCCATGGCGCGAGCGGTTTTTGGCCTCATTGATGTACAGTGTGGATTCATGCCAGCGTCAGAGGGTACACGCCTCGGCCGGCCGGGGTTTGGAGAATTAGCGGTCACCGAGGGAGAGGTCATTGTGCCGCTCCTCAACCAGTTGAATGTAGCCGCAGCTGCAAGCGGCATCGCTATTTTTACCAGCCAAGATTGGCATCCTCAGGAGAGTGCACACTTCGCCGCTGTACCCAACTACACGACCACCTGGCCGGTCCACTGTGTCGCCGACAGCGCAGGGGCGACGCTCCACCCCGAGCTGGTGCTCCCTGCGGGTGCAGTAACACTCCACAAAGGGATGGAAGTCCTGCACGACGGCGCCGATGACACCAGCTATAGTGCGTGGAATGGCGTCACGCTCGATGGCCACACATTGGCGCAGTATCTGGCTACGCAACAACCGCAGACGGTCTATCTCGCAGGCTTAGCGCTCGATTATTGTGTGGCACATACCGCGCTCGACATCCGCCACAAAGGTGGGTATACCGTCGTCGTCATCGAAGACGCCACACGTCCTGTCGCTCCTGCCACGGGCGTCGCCATGCGCGCGCGCATGGCGCAGGCCGGGGTGACGTGTTGTACGGTGGCCGAAGCCTGCGCACGCTGGCAACGAGGTGATGCATGATCAGCACACCTGTCGTCGCGTCGCACTGGTTGAGTAGCGGAATCGACTACTACAAGTTCACCATGAGTCAGCTCCAGTACGAGCATCACCGCGACACCCAGGTCCGCTTTGCGCTGACCAATCGGGGCAGCGAGCGAATTGCCGACCTGGTCACGCCCGAGGCATTGCGTGCGCAGTTGGCAGCGGTGCAGTCTCGCGGTTTTTGTGCCGCCGAGCTCGACTACTTGGCAAGCCTGCGGACGCGTGTGGGTGCCGCGGTGTTTGCCCCCGACTACCTCAACTATCTCGCCAATGCCCAATTGCCGGATGTCCATGTGGACCGTGTCGATGGCAATCTCGCAGTGTGGAGTGTGGGTCCCTGGCCCATCGTGACATTCTGGGAGACGGTCGTTATGAGCATCGTCAACGAATGCTACTTCACCGCATTACAGGAGCAAACAGGTCGTCGCATGCAGGCCGAAGGCGATGCTCGTTTGTCTGCCAAAATCGCCATTTTGCAACGCCATCCCGACATCAAAATCGTCGACTTCGGCACGCGCCGGCGCTATAGTGCCGCCTGGCAGTTCCACGTGCTCGAGCAGCTCGCACTGCACTGCCCGACACAACTCATCGGCACATCCAATGTCGCCTATGCGCACGATTTTGGGCTCAAACCAATCGGGACCTATGCCCACGAGATGCCCATGGTCTATGCAGCATTGGCACCGCATACCCCAGGCGCGGTACGTGCTGCCCATCAGCAATTTCTGGCAGATTGGTATGCGCGCTATGGGGTCGATTTGGCCATTGGTTTGACCGATACCTTTGGCACCGAACGCTTTTTTGCGGACTTTGATCGCACCCATGCGATGCTCTGGCGCGGCTTGCGGCACGACTCGGGTGATCCGATTGCCTTTGCAGAACGGGTGATTAGCTTCTACGAAGCGCAAGGAATCAATCCGCTTACCAAGACGATTGTCTTTAGCGATAACTTGACCATCGACCGCATCGTCTCACTCCAGAAACGTTTCGCGGGGCGCATCCAGCTTGTGTATGGTTGGGGGACCACCCTGATGAACGACCTTGGTGTACCGGCACTCAACATCGTCATGAAGACAACCCATGCCAACGGCCAGCCAACCGTCAAGTTGAGCGACCACGCCGGCAAACAGAGTGGCCCACCCGAGCAGATTGCTCGCTATCAACACGAGTATTTTGCCAATCCGGAGCAATCGTAGTACACTCATTGGAACATATGTTCGTACGCGAGTCCGTCGATGCAGCTCAACGAATCCCAACAACGCGCCGTCGCACACGACGGCAAGCATGCACTGGTACTGGCAGGTGCCGGTACCGGCAAAACCGCCACGTTAATCGCCCGGGCGGTCGAGTTGTTGCGCCGTGGGGTGCGCCCGGACCAGATTATCTTGGTGACATTTACGCGCCGGGCCACGCGTGAGCTCCGTGAGCGCCTGACCGTTGAAGTGGGTGAAGTCGCCGATCGCCTCCGCGTTGGAACATTCCATCGCATCTGTCTCGATTTGATGCGCCTCGAGCCCGATGCCTTCGATTTGCGTTCCTACACCATCATCGACGAGGACGACCGCGAGCAACTCATGCGCCTTGCGCGCGGCCGCGTGTTGCCCAACGACGACGGGGATCGTGGCGGCACACTCCCCAAAGCCAGCCAATTGGTGACGTGGTTGTCGTATGCGCGTAACGCCAATATCCCCGTCCAGCAATACCTCGAAACACAGAAAATCTTCGACGAACAACAACTCGCCAATGTGCTCGCCGTCTATGGCGCCTACGAAGAGCGCAAAACAAGCGCCCACTACCTCGATTTCGATGATATTCTGCGCCGCTGTGCGACGGTCCTCATCTCGCAAAAAGCCGTGCGCGAACGCATCGTGGGGCGGATTTTACATGTGTTGGTCGACGAAATTCAAGATACCTCGACGCTCCAATGGCAGCTCCTGCACGCACTCCGTCAGAAGGCCACCCTCTTCTGCGTGGGTGACGATGCCCAGAGTATTTATGCCTTCCGGGGTGCAGATTTCAAGACCGTCCATTCCTTCGCAGAACGCGTCAAAGGCGCCGACATCTACTACCTCACCCAAAACTATCGCTCGACACAAGAAGTCCTCGACGTCAGCAATTGGCTCCTGGCAGAATCGCCGCTCAAGTACAACAAAGAGCTCCAGGCCATCCGTGGTCACGGCACCAAGCCGTTGCTGGTCGAATGCGACGACGACCTCGCCCAAGGGTTGTGGGTCGCCGCTGACATGGACCGGCGCCATGCAGCCGGTGCGCCGTGGCAGTCGATGGTGGTGCTCGTCCGGACTGCATTTGCCGCCCGCACCGTCGAAACAGCGTGTATCGAACGTGGCATCCCATATGTCTTTGTCGGCGGTACCAGTCTGCTCAAAGCCTCGCATGTGCGTGATGTGTTGGCGCTCCTGCGGGTCACCTTGAACCTCACTGACGAGGTCGCCTGGATGCGCTACCTGACGCTCTGGAAGGGAGTCGGCGACCGCACCGCAGAGCGCTGGGTACAGCAAGTCGGCGCCTGCGAATCGCTCCAGCAAGCCGCCGAGTTCCTGTACCGCGCCAAGCCCGATCCCAAAGGCCCGGCGATGCCACTCCTCCACATCCTCGAGCACAGTACCTCCACGGCTGCGCAAGTCGCCGCGGCGGTGCAAGCACTCGATCCCATGCTGGCCACCAAGTACCAGTACGAGCAATGGGACCAACGCAAAAAAGATCTCGAACTGCTGGTGCGCATTGCCAATCGATTCGGTACGCTGGCAACGTTTGTCGAAGAGTTCGTCCTCGATCCGCTCCACGCATCCCAGGTCTCGCCTCAGGATGATGCGGTCACCGTATCGACGGTGCATGCCGCCAAAGGCACCGAGGCAGACGTCGTCTACCTCGCACGGGCCGATGTCGGGCAGTACCCCCACAGCCACGCCCGCGACGAAGACGAGATCGAAGAAGAACGTCGCGTCCTCTACGTCGCCCTTACGCGCGCCCGTGACGAGCTCATCCTGATGCGCTCGCCGGAGCATATCGCGAGTTGGGGAGCGCAATATTGCTTCCTCGATACCCTGCGCACCGGTCTGGTCACGGTCGTCGAGAGTGGCAGTCGGCGCCGCGAAGCCTGGAAGCTCCTATCCAGCCTCGATGGAGTGGTCCCTGATATCGACGATATGGATTGATACTTTTTCTCTCGGGAAAACACAAAGGGCTCCTGTTTTGTCAGAAACAGGAGCCCTTTGTGTGTACTGACCAACAGACATGCGGCGGAGGATGATCTGCGCATCCTGCATGGACATGCACGTGCAACTGCGGAAACGCGTACCCTCGGGTTGCACCACGATACATTCCTCGCTTGCAGTACGCCCGCCCTTCGCACGGCGATTGCGGCATTGCATAGCACAATACCGCTGTTGTTCGTATGGAACAACAGCGGTTTTCGTATGGTGCTCCATCGGCCCGTTGGGAACCACCCCTCCACAGGATGGCGCTCGTCGGGGCGCTCGGTTGCCTACTTGAGGCGTGCAACCATCCCATCAAAGCGGCGCTGATCCCAGCCATTGAAGAAGTCGGCGTGCATAGAGTAGATCGAACCCGACGCCAGGGTGAGTGCGCTTACATCGGCAACCCGTGGGTAGATGACGCGCATTTCGATTTGTGGCAGGGCGATTGTTCCGGCGGCGCAGACGCCATTCGATGCATACGAGAGATGGCTTTTGTGGTCTGCAGAGTCTAGGTCGACGCCGTTCCAGCATTCGGGGTAGCGGATGCTTGCGACCAGTTGTTGGCGGTTCTTACAGACGGTGGGGCTGGCGGTACCGGGAGTATTGGCACCGGTGCACGACCACGAGACGATGGACGTCGACTGGGGTTCGGTAGCCTTCGAGCTCCCTGCGATGAGCATCAGACCAGCCGGATGGGCGACGACGGGCGAGGTGACCGTTTTGCGGTAGAACACTTCGAGGTTGATGGGGTTGACTGCCACACCGTTATTCATCAGAGTAGGCACCCAGTAGGCCGATCCATCTGCTGGATTTTTGCAGCTCGTGGCGGGTGCGGCGCGGAGTGATGCTGCCGTCGTGTTTTCGTTGACGCCGCGGTTCCCAAAGAACTGGTGTAGGTGGCTCATCCCGGTATGGCCGGGCATGACGATTGGGTCAATGGCATCGACTTTGGTCGGAGCACAATCGATTCGGAACGATCCGGCCTGCGGGCCGGTCGGTCCACCACGTGGTGGGGCAGGTGGGGTCGGTTTGGCGGCACTGCGTACGGTCGGTTCGTTGGCAACGGCGGCGTTCGTGCTACCAAAGGCTGCTAATGCGCCTGCGACGAGGACTGCGCCGGTGAGGATCAAGGTCGTGATGCGTGCGTTCATGGTGGTTCTTCTTTCGTGTGCTGCGGTACACGAATAAGACGGCTGTCGCTCTGCATCGTTCCTCCCGCAATTCAAGATTGGTTCAAGAATAGGTCTTGGATTTCATATGCAGAGCGAAAGTGAGAAAACGCATGCGGCTTTTTTGGGCCATCGACCTGAATACTGCATCTCATCCGCATTGACCTTCGTTCATGGGATAGCGGGCGGGCATCTTGCAACAATCCCCATAACCCCGTCCCGCCCCCCGCGTCACTGGTCCACGCAAAACGCCCATCGCTTTGGTGAAGCGATGGGCGTGATCTGGAGTGATGCGGCTTAGTTGAGGCGAGCGACCTGCCGTTCGAAGCGGCGTTGTTCCCAGCCGTTGAAGAAATCGGCGTGCATCGAGTAAATCGAACCAGATGAAAGGCTCAGCAGACTCGGGTCAGCTTGCCGTGGGTAGCTGATGCGCATCTCGATCTGGGGGAGTGCCACGGTGCCGGTTGCACAGACCCCGTTGGAGGCATAGGTGACGTGACTCTTGTGATCCGCTGAATCGAGGTTGACCCCATCCCAGCATTCGGGGAAGCGGATGGTGGCGACTAAGCGCTGCCGCGTGCGACAGGCGGTCGGGGCAGCGGTCCCTGCGGCGTTCGCGCCGGAGCACGACCACGAGACAATCGACGTCGCCTGGGCATCTGTCGCTTTGGAGCTGCCGGCAATCAGCATTAGTCCGGCCGGGTGCGCGACGATGGGTGCACTGACGGATTTGCGGTAGGTCACCTCGATGCCGGTGGGGCTGACCATGGTGCCGTCGTAAATGAGCGTGGGTACCCAGTAGCCCGAGGAGTCGGCGGCATTGCGGCAGCTGGTGGCTGGTTCTGCGCGGAGCGAAGCGGCAGTGGTGTTTTCGTTGATGGCCAGATTGCCGAAGAACTGATGGAAGTGGCTCATACCGGTGTGGCCGGGCATCACAATGGGATCGACGGCATCAACTTTGTCTGTGGCACAGCTCACGCGGAACGACGCTCCACGTGCACCTCCGGCACCGCCCCCGTTCCCCCCACCACCGTTGCCGCCTGCGCCACCACCGGGACCACGCCGCACAGCGTCGGCAGTAGTCGATGCGGCGGCGAGGGGCTGATTGGCGGCCGCCTGCTGGGTGAATCCGAGCGCGCCCGCAATTCCTGCGATGAGCACTCCACCTGCTACCAGAATCGTCGAAAATCGCTTGTTCATCGTCTCTCCCTCTCAACTACTCATTACTAACTACTCATCGCAACCTGTAACCTGTAACCTGTAACCTAATTCAACCGCGCTACTTTGCTCTCAAACCCACGTTGCTTCCAGCCGTTCATGAAGTCGGCGTGCATGGAATAAATCGAGCCGGAGGCGAGGGTCAACCCGCTGACGTTGCTCTGGCGTGGATAACTAATGCGCAATTCGATTTGGACCAAGGGGATGGTGCCGGCTTTACATGTGCCCGCGACGGCATAGCTGACATGGGATTTGTGGTCACTCGAGTCGAGGTTTTTGCCATCCCAGCAGGTCGGGAAGACAATCGAGGCGACCAGTGGGGTCGTCCCCGTGCACACCTGGGGCGTGCTCGTGCGGGTGGTCGCCGAGCCACAAGACCAGCCGACGATGCTCGTCGCTTGAGCGCTGGTAGCTTTGGAGCTGCCGGCAATGAGGACAAGCCCTTCGGGATGCGCGCGGATGGTGGCAGTAACCGTCTTTTTGAAGACCACTTGGACCGCCGATGGGTTGATGGTTGCCGTACCGCGTTTGAGTGCAGGGACCCAGTACCCTGATGCATCGTTGCTGTCGCTACAAGTGGTCCCACCGCCACGACGTAGTGACGATGCGGTGCTGTCTTGGGTGATACCGCGGTTGCCGAAGAACTGATGCAGGTGACTCATTCCGGTGTGCCCGGGCATGACGATCGGATCAAACGTGCCCGTTTTGGTGGGGGTGCAGGTGATGGCGAATGATTGCCCGAGGGCGCGGCCGGCGAGGGGGGCGGTCGCCTGTGGCGCGGCATCGGTCGGGACGAACTGGGTCACTGCTAAGAGGGCGAGTGCGCCGACGCCGCCGATGAGCCGTTTCTTCCATGGAGGGGTGGGCATGGTAGTGCCTTTCTGTATTGCCGAGTGGGGTGAGTTGGGTACACAGCAAAGACCTTTTGGGGGAGGGCATCGTTCCGCGCGAACATCAAGATTCGTTCAAGGTGGGGTATAGCTCTTCTGTGATGAGGTGAATGAGGGGTGCCATAGCATTTAAGAATTGTTCGTGCGGTTGTTTTTGAACGGACTTCTTGCTCACTGTGCGTTTTAATGTGGAATCGGTATGTTTTTATGCAACGTGTGCTGTTGCGCCTGGGTTCATGAATCGCTTTGTCGAAAAATCAGTATCTTGTGGTAACTGTAAGGATTCCGCGTTTCGAATGCACTGTGAATCCAACTCCGTTTCGCTCAATCAGATGCGCAACCCAACACCCATTTCACCCCCACATCACCTCGTGGTACTCGGCCACCAGCACAAAGCCCAGCCCTGCATACAGGTGCTGGGCACGTGCATTGGCTGCCGCGACATTCAGGCCGATATGCATAATGCCCTGTGCATCGAGGTGCTGAATCAACCGGGCGCACACCTGCCG
>JBJONV010000175.1:0-28529 GCA_046051665.1 Chloroflexota bacterium | reverse complement strand
CGGTGACCTTCCTGTTACACGCATGGGGGAATGTCCCAACGACGACAGGACTCTGGTGGATGTTGATATCTACCGTGGCACTCTTGGTAGCCGGTCGCACACTCTCGACGAAACGTGTATTTCTCACGGTGCTCTGTATTTCGACGGCAGCAATGTTGTCATATACCGTGGCAGCTGTTTTTCATGTGCTGTTCGTGACCATTCTTGCAGGGGTGTTGTGGATTACCCCAAACAAAAACGAAGCTCCTACGAGCAAACTGGTATTGGCAGTCACGTATGGTGGGTTGTTGCTAGCGACGGTTGTTTATTATGGGCTGTACATCCCCCCCATTATCGAACGAACCATTCCGTATTTTCTCCATATCGGGACGAATTCCGTGGAATCGATTGGCGTCGTTCGTGCGCCATTCGATGAATACCTCGGGAATTTCTTCCCTGCGCTTCGCTATGATTTTGTCCAAAACCCGTATCTCTATTACGGCCTCTATATCCCCGTGCTGTTCGCGTTCCCCGCATATCTGATGCTCTGGAAAAACCGCACACTGTGGATATTTGCGACGGCGTGGTACATTGTCGCGCTCATCTTTCTGCTCGCAGGCTACAAAATATCCATGGTCGATAAGCAGCTCTTCTACATCATTCCGCTCCTGATGATTAGTTGGGCTATGATTGCAGATGGGCTATGGAAGCGCGGACCAAACGGCAGAATCATCGTCAGCACTACGGTGCTCTTTACTCTGTGGAGTGCCTTGCAACTATGGATAATTCGTATCGACCGGGCTCCAATCGTACTTCCATGAACGAACTTCCTGTCCCACAATTGCCCATTGACGCACTGGCCGCTGCCATAGATCCGTGGCTCCAGCATATGACCTGGCGCCGCGATTATGTCACTTGGCGCGAACGTCGGCTCTACCAAGAGCAGTATCAGCACGATCGCATTGCCCAAATCACCCAGTATGCCGGTACGTTCTCCGGCAAAAAGCTCCTCGACCTCGGTGCAGGGATGGGTGGATTTGCGGTGGCTGCAGCACTCGGTGGCGCACAGGTAAACGTATCTGAATACAATCTGCCGTATTGCCACATCATTCAGCTTCGTGCCGAACGATATGGCTTGGATGTGCCGGTCATCAATGGTGCGGGGGAGCATTTACCCTATGCCGACGCATCGTTCGACATGGTCGTTTGCTGGGATGTCATCGAACACGTCCAGTCACCCGCTGCGATGTTGGCCGAGATTCACCGCGTCCTCAAACCACACGGCATGCTTTTTTTGACCGCTATCAACCGCCGCGCCTGGGTCGATCCGCACTATCATATTCGTGGCCTGAACTGGTTGCCACGACCTTTGGCTGAGTGGTTTATTACGCAGCGCGGTCGGAGCAAAGAGCGCAGTTTGTTCACCGATATGCAACGACTCAGCGAAATGCACTACTATGATTATCCACAGTTCTGCCAGTTGGCGCGCACATATGGTTTTTCGACGACCGATATGAATCAAGACGCGTTAATCGCTGGTTCTTTTGTTAGTAAAAAACCATCACGTGTACGGGTACGCGCGCTCCTTCGTTTCTTGGGGCTGGAACTAATTGCATACAAAGCGCAACGCGCCTGGTACACCGGGATGTTCGAATTGGCGCTTCGCAAAGAGGACGCATGAGCGATTCCAAACAACCATCGCTCCAGCATCAAGTCTCACGCGCGGTGCTCTGGAACACACTCTTTGTCCCATTGCGCATGCTCGCTGAAGTCGCTGCGACAGCGCTGAAGTTGACCGTACTGCCCATTGCCGCCTATGGTTTACTCGCGCTCATCAGCGGGGCTTCGTCGGCATTCGGTACATGGATCGACCTCGGTACGACGCGCGCCCTACCCAAATTCATCCCCGAAACGATGCGCTCGCATGGCCCCGCTGGCGTCCTACGGATGCTGTTAAGTGTCTTTTGGGCACAATCCATTCTGCTTGTCACGATTGCCGCAGGTCTCATTTGGCAACAATCTGCGTATCTCGACTCACTCGCAGTCAAAATCAACGCAGACACGCGCATCGAAGCAGTATCCCAAACCGTTTTGCATGAACTCTTAGGAAGCCACGGCTGGTTGTTTATCACCATCATCATTCTGATGCTCATCACCGGTGTCGCATACGATATGCTGATGGCTTTCCTCAATAGTTTCTTCAAACAGCGCGCGTGGAACGGGATTAGTTTATTGGCCGGGCTACTCCCACAACTCCTCGCGGTTGTTGCTATTGGGTTGGCACAACTCAGTCGTGACCCACTCAGCTGGAGTGTGATTGGTATTTTGGTCACTTCTGGGTTGGCACCTGCACTGGCGGTTACGGTCGCAGCGTGGCAAGTCATTGCAGTTTGGCGCAGTGCTCCCGAAGCTGCCCCGCATCTTGAAGCCAAGGCGTTCCGCTGGCTTCCAGACGGGTTCTTGCGTTACACGGGCGTGTCATACCTGATGACAATGACCGATTTTGTTGCAAGCAAATCCTTCGCAGTCTACTTGACAAGCAGTATCACGGATGCAGCGTTGTTGTGGGCAGGTGCATCGTTGGTCGGCATGGTATTGTCATATCTGTACACACCGCTCGTCGGCATTACAGTGCCTTTGTTCACGCGCGTCCGCAGTGGTGAAGGCGGAACGATTCAAGGTGCATTCGGATCGATTGTACGCATCCAAATGCTTTTGTTGATTCCGGGTGGGGTTGCACTCGTATTGCTGGCACAAGCAGCGCTGTTGATTTTGACGCCACAATATGCCGATGCCGTCGCGATTGTCTATGTCTTGGTCCCATGCTTATTCATCGAAAGCCTCCTCACGATGGCACACAACGTGCTCATCGTGTATGAAGAATTACGTTTGGTCACCATCGGGCGCTTACTCACATTGGTCGTCATCCCGTTGGGATTTTTCCTAGCGCCGACATACGGCGTGGTAGGCTTGGCATTCGCCTACGGCTTTGCGCGGATTGTTGCAGGAGTATGGGCGACATTCTGGGGTTGGCGACGGATCGGGCTTGTCTGGCCGTGGACTTTTATGGCGCGTGTGAGTTTGGCCAGTGGAGCTATGGCGCTGAGTTTGTACGGGTGTCATGCGCTTCTCCCCACGATTGCACACGGTTTGAGCATCGGGTCGCGTCTTGCGCTTTTGCCATGGTATGGATTGGTCACAGTAGCCAATGCACTGGTATTTTTACTGGTTTTCCGGCTTTGTGGAGGACTCGAAAAAGAAGACCGTGACCAGCTTGCCAAGCTCAAAATACCCTTCAAATCGACCATTCTGCGGGTGGTGTAATGCGAATTGCACTGTACAACCTCACCACAACCACTGCGTACGGGGGTGTCGAAAGCTTCGTGTGGGATTTGGCAACGCAGCTCACCAAACGGGGCCATGCTGTTACTATCTTCGGTGGCCGCGGGAATCGCCATGAAGCTTCCCCCGGTGTCACCGTGCGAACTTTTCCGTTCATTTCGCGTTCTGCATTTGCATGGATACCAGGGCTTTCGCGGGCGTATGCAGAGCGGAAGCTCCTCGAGCGCTTGAGTTATGCGGTCTGTGCACTACCTGCGCTTATCGCGGGACGCTACGACATTATTCACATCCAAAAGCCCTACGATATGCTCCCCGCACTTTTGGCTGCCCGGCTCACCGGCGCGCGTGTCGTGCTCGGATGTCATGGGGAAGACTTCTACCGTGGCGATCGTTGGCTCGCTACACACATGGATGCCGCGGTCAGCTGTAGTACATTTAATGCGCAGACAGTAGAAGCACGCTATCACATCCCTCTTCGTGTGGTGTACAACGGTATTGATACCACGGTTTTTCATCCGCCCACCCAACCTACAGTGCTGCCACAGCATCCGTTTCGTCTTTTGTTTGTCGGGCGCCTGCAAGAATGGAAGGGCGTGGAAACCATCCTCCAATCTCTTGCATTGTTGACAGATGTGACGCTCACCATTGCCGGGGATGGGAACGATCGCCAGCGTCTCGAAGCGCTCGTGGTCGCACTCAATATCACGAATCGCGTTACATTCCTTGGCGGCGTCCCACGCACTGAACTCCCGGCAATAATGGCAAATCACCATGCTCTTGTCGCAGCGAGTTACGCCAGTGAGACATTTGGAATCGGCCTTGTCGAGGCACAGTCGTGCGGACTGCCGGTCATCGCATCGCGATTCGGTGGGTTTGTTGAGGTGGTTTCGGAAGGGCAAACCGGGTTATTTTATCCACCACGCGATGCAAACGCATTGGCTACATGCATTGCCACGCTCCAACAAGCGCCTGAAATGCGTGACCAAATGGCGGCCAATGCGCCAGCCTGGGCGGCTCAATTCGCATGGCCAGCAGTCACAGACCGTGTCGAAACGGTGTACCAGTTGATCCAAGGGACATAAATGAACATCATACAAATTTCTACATTCGGCTTCGATACGCGATTCCCGAGTCGTCCAGAATTTGTCCTTGCCCGGACACTCGCGGCGCAGGGTCATCACGTCCATGCAATTGAATATTGGCATGACCGTACACAACCCCAAATCGAAGTGCTGGCATCGGGTTTGACCGTGTATCGATGTCGCACCTACGGTTTTGTGTCATATGATCTCTGGCGGTTTGCGCGCATGATTCCGCGACCAGATGTCATCCATGTCCATCACCTGCGTCACTTACTGGCTTTTCAAGCGCAATGGCATTGGCGTGGATTGGTCCCCATGATTCTGACTCCGCATGGAATCCTGCATGATGGTGATTTGGTTGTCGACCGCGAACAACCACTCGACCATCCACTCACGCCCGAAAAACTCTACATGGACACTGATGCACTCTGGACTGCGCTCCGTGCAGGCAAGCACCCACGAAGGACCGTGCGCAATTACCTGATTCATGCACCGTTGCGTCGCTATGAAGGAATTTTTGCCCTTTCCCATCACGAAAAATCAATCATCGCTGGGCTTGGTGTAGCGGAATCACGCATCTCGGTGATACCCAACTCAATTGTGCTGACACAATATCAAACGCCTGTGGTACGAACCCGTGCCGCACAACCAACGCTTCTTTTTATCGGGCAACTCGTCCCACGCAAGGGGTGGGATATTTTGATCGATGCACTTCCGGCAGTGGTGGCTCGCCACCCTGATGTGCGTGTCATTCTGGTGACCCACAATACCAGTCAGTTAGCCGCTTTGGAAGAGCGGGCGACGCAGCTCGGGGTACGTGCAGTCATTGATATTCGCACCAAAGTCGATGAAGCTGCCAAAGTCGCACTCCTCGAATCTGCACATATATTGGTAGCCCCGAGCCGCTACGAGGGCTTTGGGATTCCGCCTATCGAAGCAATGGCTGCCGGGTGCGCCGTAATCACGACCGATTGTGCCGCAGGAAACGAGATCGTCACCGACCAACAAACGGGCCTTCTGACGCGTTACAATGACCCAGCAGATGTATCAGAGAAAATTCTGCTGTTGCTTCGTGACACCGCATTACGGACGGAACTCATTGACCGCGGCAAAGCGTACGTCCATGCAACCTATGACCCTGATGTCGTTGCACACACGTCTGTCGGGGCGTATCAGTCACACATCAGCAGGTTCGCCAAATCCGCTGTGCTATAATACGACCGCATTGGTATGAGAGGAAATGCAGATATGGTGACTTTGTCGAGTATACGTGCGTTGCTTTTTGAGATTTCGTTGAATGGTCCGCGGATTCTCTGGCGGACGGTCAACGATTTCAGTTTGTGGCGTATCATTGAGTACCCATGGGTCACCCGTCATTTGCAGGCGAAACCAGGCGACGTCATCGTCGATATTGGTTCTGGCACCTCTACCTACCCGCACATGCTCACCAAAACCGGTCTTGATGTCATCATCATCGAACTCGATGCTGATCGCGTGCGTTGGCAAGCCCAGAAACGCCGCGAAACCGCACAACCCGGCGATGGCAGGTTGATTCCAATCGTCGCAGATGCCACAAAAATGCCCTTCCGCGATGGTGTGGTCAAGCGAATCAGTGCCGTTTCGTCGCTCGAACACATCCCAGATGACCATGCTGTTGGGCGTGAAATCGCCCGAGTTTTGGCAGACGACGGCGTGGCCGTTATGACACTGCCCTACACCAGCACAGAGCGCACGAGCTTCATGAAGGGGATCCGCAATTTTGCCCAGGTCGCCAAAAACACCTTTGACCAAGTAGGCAAAAGCGGTTCTTTCTTCCGCTTCTATACCGATCAAGACCTCAAAGAGGTCTACCTGGATCCTGCCAACGCAATTGTGACGGCACGGAGTGCATTTGGTCGAAGTATTCTCAATGGGCGGTATCACGAGACTCCGTTGACGAAATACTGGCGAATTTTTGTCATCAAAGACATTTTGATGGCATGGATTATCCATCCACTCGAAGAAATGTTCGACTCGACTGATCCTATGTATGTCATGTTGGCCTACAAGAAGGGCAAACCTGGACATCAGGAGTAGTCGATGCGGATTCTGTACTGTATCCCACGATATGACGATAATGCACTCGGCAATCAAATCCATACGGAGGTGATTGCCGAGTGGCGTGCTAGCGGTCATTCGGTCGACATCGCCACGATGACATCAGCGAGTCGTCAGCTGAGCAGCAAATCAATCGATGGATGCACGGTTTTTGCACTCCCCACCCGTCCTTCTCGTCTCGTCGCCCTCTTCAATCGCATTGGGAAGTGGTTCACTGGGTATCCATACCTCTTTGGAGCACTTGCGAGTTTTGGACAGTTTTTCCGTGTGCACCCGCACTATGATGTCATCCATGTCGAAACCGCGTTCCCGCTGGGGATTGCTGTTGCGTTGACAAAACCAGCGACGGCGAAACTCGCCGTAACCTTGCCAGGCGCAGATATCATGCAGGTCCCGGCATTTGATTATGGATATGCACGATACCGATTTGTTCGTCTGTTGATACGCTACGTGCTCCAGCATGCAGATGCGGTGCGTGCTGATTCGCGGCAGATCGAACTCCTCGCTCGGCAATATGGTGCAAAACCGAATCGTTTGCGTGCGGTCCCCTATAACATCACCGTGCATTCGTTTGGTGCAGAAGGAAGTGTTATCGCGACAGAAAAAGCACAAGCACGTGCGTTTCTCGTCCATACCTACAACATTCCGGCCGACGCAACTATCGTGCTGAGCCTGAATCGACTCCATCCATTCAAAGGGATTGAATACATCATCGATGCCATCCCTGCGGCACGAGCAGCGGGCTTCCATGTGCACGTTCTGGTGGTCGGCCACAATCGTTCTACACCCAAATTTGGCGATTATGGGGCGTATTTAGCAGACAAAGCACGGCAACTCGGTGTAACCGACCAGGTCCATTTCGTCGGGGGTATTCCCCATCATGACGCACGGACATACCTAGCGGGGAGTGATATAACAATCGTTCCCTCCATAGCCGAATCATTCAGTCGCGTCGTCATCGAATCCGCTGCTGCTGGCACACCTCCGATCGTGACGTCGACAACCGGTGCTAGTGATTATGTCCGCGATGCCCGCTGTGGCGTCATTGTGCCACCCCAAGATGCACAGAGCATAGCCGCTGCCATACAAGAAGTGATGCGCACACATGCAGCATTGGCGGAACGTTGTGTGCCCTTTGCCGAAGACTTTCGCAGTCGTGTAATCGCTCGCACACTGCTAGACATGTACGAGTCACTATGACACACACTCCCCCGACGATGCAGATTTGTTATGTCGCCTACCCAACTAGCTTGACTTTGGGTTCAGCGAATGCGGTACAAACCTACTCTACCTTGAGAGAGCTACGTGCACAGCACCCACACCTGCAGATAATCATCCCGCGCATGACCAATCAGCCTAATCCGTTTGATGCACTTGGGGTGACTTACATCCCACGGATTGGGATTGGCCGCTTATCACGCTTGCATAAATCGACATTGTGGTACTACGCCGAGCGGAGTGTGTTTGCCTGGATTGTCTTCGTGATGCTCTGGCTCCAGCACATACGCGGCTACAAGACAGACGTCATTTATGTTCGTGAAGTAATCTGTGCGTATTGGCTTTCACGTTGGGCTCCACGCGGTTTGGGAGCGCAGGTTGTGTATGAAGTACATCACCTCGAAGCAACAAATCACTCTCGTCCGAAGGAACAATGGGCAGCCGGGTTCGTGCGGCGTCTCGATGCGACAACACTCAGTGTGCCGACACGCCTCGTCTCGTTGACGAGCACGTTTCGTGCAGTACTCGAACGTGATGGTTTACGTTCTTCCCAGAGTGTCGATGTTTTACCTGATGCATACAACGATGCAATCTATCATCCGACGGACCGCGATGCCGCACGGGCTTCACTCAACATCCCGACAGAATTCACGATGATTAGTTACGCGGGGCTTACATTTGCGTATCGCCGTCTCGAATTACTCGTTGAAGCATTCAGTATGCTCGAAGATGGAGTAAAAACACACGCACGCCTGTTCTTCATCGGTGGACGACCGCAAGAAATAAGCGATCTCACCCAAAAGTGTGCTGATCTTGGCATTTCTGCGTATGTCACGTTTGTTGGCGTGCAATCACAAGCTGTTGTCGCACAGTACATGGCTGCAAGTGATGTTTTGGTCATTCCTGATACGGTGACTGACGAAACCGCGTCACCGCTCAAATTATTCGAGTATATGGCTATGGGACGTGTCGTGCTGTGCCCAGATATGCAATCTCTGCGTGAGATTATCGGCACGGATGGTGCATGTGTGTTTACGCGTGGGAGTGTTTCTTCCATGCGGGAACAACTCGATGCATTAATACAATCTCCTGCGCTCCGTGAATCATATGCCGCCCGCGGGTTACGTGCGGTTTCTCCGCATACGTACCGGAACCGCGCCAGTCGGCTTATCTCGATTTGTCGTACTGCAGCTACGAGGTCAACGAATGAATGACAATCAGCGTCGTGCTGCGAGAATAGTAGCCAAGTACGCGGCGACCGCAAAAACCAATAAGCCCGAGTACTACCGCTACCATCGCATCCGTTTTACTGCCATTCTCGCCATGATTCTGGCGATGCCTGGCAAACGGGTGCTCGAAATCGGCGTTAATCCAGGGCAATTCACCGAAATGCTCGTGGAAGCAGGATATGAAGTCTACGGGACGGATATATTCCCCGAACATCGAGCAGAGGTATGGCAACGCCTCGGCGTCGAAGTACGGCGGTGGAATATTGACATCGAAGAACCACCGTATCCTGCGGGATTCTTCGACATCATCGTTTTCTCAGAAGTCATTGAGCATCTGGCAAACCCACCGCTGGCAGCACTCGAGCAGTTTGCGACTATGCTTGCACCGGGTGGGCACGTTGTAATAAGCACGCCAAATCAGTTCTACTTCAAAAGCCGGATGCGAACACTCGCCGATGTCCTTTTGTGGCTGCCATTTGACCATACCGACGAATTTGAACGCTGGGCAACGCTCCGCAGCGATGCACGGTACTACACACATAGTCGTTTGTTTGGTATGATGCAATTAGCTTGGATGGCGCATACGTCTGGATATCGAGTCATTTCAGAAGAATATCATGCTGCGTACGAACCTGTTGGTTTGGAGTGGCCCCGGATTATACGCGCACCACATCGCTGGATGGTAAAAGCCGCTATTGCTGCTGTCACGTATATTTTTTGGAAATCACGTTCCATGATTCTCATTGGCATTCAAAAACCCTTACACTGAACTTTTTTTTGTAACCCATCGTCTTTCACATAGGCATCAGATACTCTTCACCCCGACATATTGATTACGACAGTATGTCGGACTATAATACATACAACCAAACGAATAAGGGTGCATCATGTACAAAACACTAATCCGGCTCGTGGTCATAGCCTGCATCGGGCTTTCGATGTTCAGTCAGCCGCATCAAGAGGTACAAGCATCAGTCAGTAATGCGACTACCTGCAAACTCACCAGCGGCTACAGTTATACCGTCGCAGCAACACTCAGCGGCAATGGACTGATCTATGTTGCACTTGCAGATGCTGGTGGTACTGCCGAGTCAAACCTGCGGAGCCGTGCCCAACTTGTTGTGCATGTAGTGGATCCTGATTCGCCAAACTGCAAGATTCTCGGCACGTACCGCGATACCGAATCCTACACCTCTTTGTCTGCATTGGTGACACCACCAATCGCACGAACCGATAGCGCAGGGAATGTGTATATCGGCAAGATTAACGGCAACGGCTTTCGTACCCTTTTTATTCCGAGCGGTGCATCGGCGAGCACTCCATTTGCCGGTTTGAAAGCCACTACCGTAACCGGCCTTTCTGAAAATATTACGCACGGTGGCATGGCGATTACATACAAGCACATCCTGATGGCGGCCGCTACTTTTGTAGCAGGTTCAAAGCTCTATACAAAATATGCTGTTTTGCCGATTACTACTGTGCAACGTGGCGGTACCGCCAGCCCTGCATGGACCACGTTTTCAAGTATGCCAGCCTATGGCCCAGCGTACTCGGCCAATGACTCAGTCGAAGGGTTACCTGATGGACGGTTTTATCTTGCTGGCTCATTCGAAAACACGTTCCCCAAGTTTACGGGCGCACACGTCTTTTTAAACCCAACTACGATGGAAATCACCGGAGCCGTATCGAAAAAGCCCGGCAATGTCGATCTTATTCCATGTGACAAAACAAGCCTGTTGACGATCACGTATGGATGTTTTTATCCATCCGCCCGACTCGGTGCCGATGGCAATTTGTATATGACCTACGGCGCGGGTGAATCGGGCACGGGCACACGCATGATATACGCCATGAAGTACAACACTTCCCAGAAAAAGTGGACCGGCTTGAATGGTGTGTTGTTTCCGGAACGGATTTCTGCCTTCAATAGCAAGGACGTGAGCGGTACAGGCATCGCTGCAGACGCTGATGGAAAGGCGTATTTTGCGGGAACAAATGGACTCAAACAGTCACTCATTCTGGCGCACTACACCGGCGGTAAGTGGGTCGATAGTGGCTACAACGTCACCAATACGGAATACAACAAACCTGCAATCCTGTTTACTCCCTATGGTTCCGGTATTCGATTGAGCGTCTTTGTCGTGACATTCAAACCGAATGGCGCCGATATTATCTGGACAACACATACCGGGAGCTTCAACGTTTCGTTAAACACCTGTGCTCCGACTATCGTCATCGAAAACGGTCGGGCCGCAGTCAATAAGACCTCTGCCTCTGGTATTGCATATGTCGGTACGGACTGCACGGCTGCCTTTTATGTCGCCAAAGTTACATCGACGGCATCTGCACCTACTGCGGCACTCGCTGCAGGAGACTACAAAGCGTTTTCGAGTGATAATCCTGCCATTTCGGTCACTGGCCTTACCGCAAATGCGACCAACTATGTGCATGTCAAGATGTTCGATAAGTCCAAAAAGGCTGTCTCATCGTGGAAGACTGTACAGGTCAAAACAGATACCGTTGCAACAGTCGGTGCCACCACGACACTCGTCTCGCCATACACGCGTGCACGTTTTACGGATACCTTGGCCATGGGCGGTTCGTCATATACCGACAGCGGCTATGTTCGTTCTATGGTCGGCACCTTTACTGTGAGCGCAGTCGCAGATCCCTCGGGCCTGGAGAGCTTCGAAATGAACAATCGTGTCACATCATTTGACACTTCGATGATCGGCACAGGGCAGTCAGTGATATTGAGCAAGAGTAGCGATGTTGCAAAGCCCAATAATGTCGGAGTCACCGTCACGTTAACTGATGGTGCTGGCAACGTCGAAACGCGTGTTCTCGAAGATTTAATCTTCGACACGACTGCACCGGTAGTGTCGAGTAGCCCAACTGCAACATTTACTGCTGGAGCTGGTGGACTACATGGGACAGTGAATTTGTCTGGCGGGGCGATTACCGATGACCTTTATCCTGGTGATTCCGGCTCCAACAAGTATTGGGGGGTGTGGGTTGCAAATGCAATCTGTACCGCGCCAGGATCCTGCCCTGCAGACACAGACACGTCTCTCAATTGGGCAGCGGTCAAAACTCCGACGTATACGTCATTTGTGTGGAATTTGCATCATGGATTGTCAAATGCCAATATCGCCACCGGGAGCGCATACTACAAAACGTACATTAAGTTCCTCGATGGTGCAGGTAACCCTTCGTCGACATCCATATCGTTCGAAACCACGGTAGCAAGTACAGCCAATACGTTGTACGTCCCGTTCATTCGCGCACAACGCTAGGATTTCCATGTTCAACGCACTCCAACGAATCGTGCGTCGAGACGCCGGGCAATTTTTGCTCGGCGTCCTCTTCATTGTGTCGATCGTTGTATCATTCCCACGCGTCTATGCAACCGACGAAGTACAGTACTACTCATGGGTTCGCTCGTTATGGTTTGACCACGATGTGGACTTCGAAAACGAATACCATACGTTTGCCGAACGCAACCCCAACTCAGGCATTACCACGAGTTTGTTGATGCCGAACCGAATCCGACCCATCACGGGTTTGTATGGAAACATCGCACCGGTAGGGTCTGCAATCCTATGGTCACCGTGGTTCATCGGTGCGGATCTGGGTTTGCGCGCAGTGCAGTCGTTCGGCTTGGCACGTGAGATCCCCGCAGACGGGTACAGCTGGCCGTATCAGCGTGCGATTTGCTATGCTTCTGCGTTCTATGCATGGATAGGTTTGTTAATTGTCCATCGCATGACAAAACGATGGACTACGGCACGTAACAGTACGATTGCAACAGTGGGGATGTGGTTTGCGACACCGCTCATTTTTTACATGACGGTACAAATGCCCTTTGCACATGCCAACGCGTTTTTTGTGTGTGCTGTCTTTGTCCGGAGTTGGCTGTGGCAGCTCGACAATCCACAACGCTGGGAACCATGGGTTGCAGTAGGGGCTTCGCTGGGTGCATTGTTTATGGTTCGTGAGCAACTAATTTTGTTTGGTGTATTACCTGCAGTGAGCACTGTCTATACACTCTGGACAACGCGTGATTCGCTCCGAACGACAATCATCCAGGTGGTTCCACGGGTTCTCATGGGTGCTATTACTGTAGCGACATTCGCATTGCCGCAGTTTGTTGCGTACACCGCGGTCAATGGAGAGCCTAAGCCAGCGAGCGAAGTGTCGAGTAAATTAAACTGGTGTAGCCCACATGCGATCGATACGCTTATTGATTTCGACCCAACACCAGAACCGCTTTGTCAGGTTGCATCTGAGCCAATCCGCATACCTGCCTGGAGCCGTGGTGCGTTTGTGTGGAGCCCAATATTGGTTCTCGGTGTATTCGGACTGATGCTGTTCGCTGTACGGTACCCGCTGTATGGCATACCAATGCTGTGTACGGTTGCAGCGCAAATTTGGCTGAATGGTGCATTTGGGACGACATGGCACCTCAGTGGAGCATTCGGATTCCGCAGATATATCGAATGCACACCGTTTTTCGTGATTGGGGCAGCGTATTTGCTCAATTCCCTACCGACTCAGCGCTGGAACACACTAGCAACGGTATTGATTGTGCTCCTGATTGGCTGGAATCTCGGCCTGATACTCAATGGAACGGTTTTCAACGCTCTGACTGGCGTTCGTCGTGGGTTGCAATGGCCAGAGCTCTGGTATTGGCAATTTTCGCTCCCGCAACGGCTCTGGGAGTTAGGAGGAACGTTCTTCGATCGCTGTCGCGTACTCAAAAATGGCTGCTAGATTTGCAACAAATCTAGCAGCATGCTACGATATAGGGACGGGCCGGTAGCTCAATGGCAGAGCACGTCGCTCATAACGACTTGGTTCCTGGTTCGAATCCAGGCCGGCCCACCACTTTCACACCGCTTTTTCCAACCGTTCTAACAACTCACAGAGTTCCCCATAGACGAGGCGTGCATCCGTGCATACTTCGGCAATCAGTGCGCCTTCGGCGAGCGAAAGCGCTCTGACCGGACCATTTTTGGGGAATTGCGTGCAAACAAGTTCAAACAAATAGACAATATCGAGATATTTTGAACGAATATCCTCGTAGAGTGATGTGTTCTTCTCACGCGAACCATCCTCCTTCTCCCACTGTGTTACCACATTGATCGATTGCATTGCACGGCCATGAAAGCGTGCAAAGACCTGTGCTACCGTGTCAGAGACTATCGAAAGCGGAGCAGCTTCTTTTGCTGCATATGCGATGACTGCCAAGCTTGCAATCCCCGTGTGCCATGCCTGATAGATGCGTAACGGGTGATTTGGAGTCGGGAAGCGAAAAACAACTGGTGAGGTGAGCATCTTGCGTGCCCGGGTAATCCGATCCGCAAGAGAATCAGCTGTAGCTCCTTCTTCGCGCTCCAAAGAAATAACATAGTAACCATTTGGCTGAGAAGCACCGACCAACTGTGTATCCCATGCCGCGATGGATGCATCGGCCGAGATCCATGTGCTCCCTGTATATCGAACGACCGGGAGTGGTCCATCGGTGTTGCAGATAATCATGCACGCCATACCTTCGCGAGCCAAACCATCGAGTGTGCGTGTCAGGGCGGGTGCATCCGCACACCAGGTCCCTAAAAGATTCACCCCAAGTGCACGGAGCTGACGATAGTGCTCCAGTCGAAAAGCCAAGAGATCGGCAGGCAGGACTGTTTGCATCCGTGGGAAAAGTTGCAGGGTGGTCCGATCAAGCCATTCCTCGCTCCCCACCAGCAGAAACGGTCGGTCTATGTGGATCGCAATCTGTTCGTGCGTAAGCGGAATCCCGACAGCACGCAATGCGCTCTGCAGTGCAATGATGTCGGATTCTCCGTCGGAATGCACCATCGTATGCTCTATTCTGTGATGACGAGTGTCCCGAAGCGCGACGGCACATGAAAATCTGCTGGCTCTCGCACTGTAGGAGACCAGGCAGATTCTTCTGATGCGCTCCCATCACGCGGTCGATCGATTCGATACAGATTCATTCGCCAGGTACCGACACCTGTATCAACGCCCAAACTCGACCACGGGAGCGCCATCACACAGCGCCACCCAGCCGGGTCGATGCGTGTCCAACTCTTCCAATCGGGATCCCACGTCGTATCGAGCGTCATAGTTGCTCGGATCTCGTCTGGATTGTCGATAATTCCATCGAATCGGACATTGGCAGGATTCACTTCCAGCTCGAAATAACGCGGTGGGGTTGCTTCTCCATGCGCGATGAACACTTCAACGACTTCTTCGGTATAGATAGGGTCATCATGATTCGTCAGGGTGCTCCACGCATCTGCATCTGCGCAATCAAAACAAAACCACAGATGGGACGGCGTGGCCACGATACGCACCGTGGTAGCCTGTTTGAGTGGCGTACCGTGCACAGTATGTGACAAGGTGAGGTAGGGAATCACCGCACCCCAATCTGCCTTCGTCATATCTGCTTCATGCGACAAAAACGATGCGTGATATTGCTTGATGGTGAATGTGGGCGTTTGCATTATATTCTCTTCCCTCGTGCAACGATCTGAAAAGGGATACATTCGTTGGTATCTGGATCACAGAAGAACGCACTATCTGACAGATTCACGGTGGTGCAGACGTGTATCGGACGTAACGCGAGACGAGACCCGACAGGAAGTGTACTTGGCTGGCTAAACTGTATGACGCCATGTTCTTCGGACATTCGCACCAAAACACCATCTCCACCGACGACGGTTGCGTAGCCAGGTAAACCTGCTTTTTCGTACGAAATATCGCCCGCAAACGTTTTTGAACCACCGTCGACCGTAGCCGTCGTTGCACTCGGACGACTAATCACGGTGCAGAGAATGGAAAGCGCCACATCAGCATCGGTCGCAGAGCCGGCCTTCAATTGCATCAAATCGCCATAGACATATGTCCCAGGACGAATCTCGGTCACACCGGGTACTTGGGCGGCACTCCATCCCGTTGGAGTTGATCCCACACTGACCGCATCGATCCGTATCCCGGCGGCGCGGAGTTGTGTCGCGAGACCTACCATCAGTTCGCCTTCGGCGCGACCGAGTGCAGAAGGCGCTTGGCCGTTTGCCGTCGCAAACCAGGCACCTCGATAGGTAAAGATGCCATCAAGAGTCAGTCCCGGTGCAGCAAGAACCGTCTGCGCGAGTGCAAGAACCGATTCCGGAGCTGCGCCACAGCGCTGTAAACCAGATTCGACCTCGATCCGTACCGCAATGGTTACTCCTGCAGCAACAGCGGCATGCGAAAGATCTTGTACTGCGACGGCAGATTCGACACCAACGATGAGGCGACATCGGCGAGCCAATTCAGCTGCGATTGCGCATTTTGTGCGTCCAATAATTGGATATGCCACAAATACGTCTGAAAAACCTGCATCGACAAACACCGTCGCTTCACTCAGTTTTGCTGCAGTGATACCCTGCGCCCCAGCATCCCGCTGCATCGTGGCGAGCTCAATGGATTTATGTGTTTTGATATGCGGTCGTAGCGCAACACCATGAGCAGATGCATGATTTTGCCAACGCTGTATGTTGCTGGCAACGATTGTTTTGTTAACGAGGAGCGCAGGAGTTTGAATATCATGACGATACATGGCTTACCTTTCGTTCTGTGTGGACTGATTATACCCTTCGCATTAGGGTATTGAACTGCGCACTCCCCGGAGCATCCCATCCGCACAGCGAATCGTTATGTCACCCAGTTGGCTTAGATGTCGCACCCACTGCCGTGATTCTGGCACCCAATACGGGTGTCCGCGCTGGTCGGTCAACGCCACAAAACGTCGGACACGTGCCATCGTCCACAGCGAATCGAGGGTGTAATCGTGTGTTTGTGGCATGCCTGCCCATGTTGCGGGCGCATCCGATTGCTGTGGGGTAGCTATTGGCGGGTTCTTTCTGAGGTTTTGCACGAGCGCGGCCGCGGAACGTGCGTGTGTTTCGATATAGGTATGTTCATTCATAACCGTCGGTTCTGCCACATACTCGCGACCAAGCACTGGCCCGGTATCGTAGGTTTCATCGAGGAGATGAATGGTAATGGCAGCGGGGGCATCGCCACGGGCGGTATAAAACAGCGGGTCAGGCCCACGCAGATTGGGGAGGGCTGACGGATGGACATTCCATGCATCGATGCCCAATCGAAAAAAACGTTGTGCGGGGAGCAACCGTGGGAAGCACGCAATCACGACCGACGAGAACTGCTCTAAAAATACGTCAGGAACACTACTCCAGCGATATACCCGGTACAGCGGAATTCCATGCTGATGACACCAGTCATCGACACGAGGGTGTGTTTGGAGCAGATTATGTCGTGGTACCACAGGCACAAACCGGGTGGAATCAGGGTGCGCAATTACGACCGCACGGGGGCGTATTCCACGATTGCTGAGTTCTGCGAGGAAGGTAACACTAAACAGACATTCCATCACGACGGCGAGTGTCATACGGGACTCCGTGGTATCATCGCATCAGAAGGAGAACACCATGTCATCATCTCTGATTCACTGTCAATATTATGACCGAATGCTGCCTGCATTAGAAGAACCACCTGTCCCTGGAGCGCTTGGCGAACGCATCGTTGCAGAAATTTCGGCATTAGGTTGGCGGGCATGGGTCCGAACCGAACGGATTTTTTTGGCGCAATTCGACCTTGATCCGACCACTGCTGTGTATGAGCGGCGTCGTATCGCTGCAATTCAGCAGTTTTTTTTCGGTCCTGCAGATGGGCCGCGCATGGTCGAGTGCGTCAAGTTTAAACGCCTCCTCCCGGGATTAGCGAAACCGCCTTTTCCTGGTTCATTTGGGATGCGCGTCTATGAACATGTCTCTCAGCGTGGTTGGGCACTCTGGCCAGAACAAGAACGTATTTTGATTAATCATTACAGCATGAGTCTCGTTGACCCGCAAGCACAGGGTATGCTTCTCAACGCCATGGAGGAGTTTTTCTTTGGTGAAGGTGCAGCGTTGCCGGAAGGATGGACCCCGCAAGCAGTCGCTCCGAGCAAGGGTGGTCCACGAAAATAATTATGTCAATAAAAAGAGTGGGGTGATGGTGATTTCGAGGCAGTGATGTGCCATTCGCAACGCAGCTTCGACTTCAGCTGGCGTTTGTGCGCGCGCAAAGATGAAACCCAGATAGCTTTCACCGGCTGGCAATGTCCGAATCGGCTGATGCAACGGACTGGTAATTTCGACAGATTCGATGCCAGGAACCGCTGTTGCCTGAGCTATTCCATCTACTCGTTGCAAAATCCCCGCTTGCGGAATGGGAATCATCATAACCCCACTTGCCCTCTGGTCCGACGGTTGTGACGGGGTGAAGTTCCCCATTGCTTGACGCAGGATGAGTACTTCGAGCGAGTCTTGCACCCCGAATCGCAACGTGCGTGAGCACAACCCGCCTATTGAACGACCGGCTACTTCGACCACCCAGACACCTTCAGCGTTGATGCGCAGTTCGGCATGTACCGGCCCTGAAACGAGGCCTATGGCCTGTGCAGCAGCACGTGCAGTATCTATGACGCGTCGCTGGACTGATTCCGGCAATCGGGAAGGAGTAACGTAGATAGTTTCTTCGAACAATGGTCCGTCCAACGGATCAGGTTTGTCGAATAACGCTAACGGGTACAAGTTGCCATTGTCCAGTATTGCTTCTAACGCCACTTCGAACCCTGGGATGAATGATTCAACCAGGAATGCACGCTCACCTGTTGGACCTTCGAGCTCCTCGAGCAAATCAACAACTACTTGACGAGCTTTTACAAAGTCCGCGACCGAATCTGTACGAATCACCCCTCGTGATCCATTCAATAAGAGCGGTTTGATGACACACGGGAAGACGAGGTGTGGAACCACCTCGTCGATCGGGGTATCTGCAGTAAATCGACGAAACGTCGGCACCAAGACTCCTGCCGCTGCAAGTGCAGTACGCATTAACCCCTTGTCACGGGCTGCGAGTATGGCATCTGTGTGATTGTGTTCGAGCTCGAGCACAGCTGCGATTTGTGCTGCAACAGTCGCGCCAGAATCATCGAGCGCCATCACCGCGCGAAAGGGTATTTGGTGATGAAGTGCAGTTATTTTTTGTGTGATATGGTCTCCGTCACGAAAATCCACATAGACGCGTTCGTTGGTTGGCGGCAAATCACCATCGCAAAGGAGGATATATCCCATAGATAGTGCTTCAGCTGCCTTGACAAAGTCATTGTTGCGATACGAATGTGCAGTCGAAACAAAGAGGAGACGCATGGCATACCTGCAGTTATTTGGTGACGGGTAATGCGATATGGGGATTCGTCCATTCGGGGAATGTAGCGCCATCGGGGGTGCCTGGGTTCGGAATCACATCTGTCCGTGCGTTGGTGCGGACAAATGGCGTCAATGAAGCAGAATCGATGAAGTTGTTGTCAATCCCGGATGAAAGATCGAAAAAGTGAACACCAATTCGGCCCGACGCGATGGACGAATCTACACGAGTATAGACCAAAACACCGTTCATATAAAACTTGTATGTTGTACCTTTGGCAATGACACGGAGTGTGTTGAAGTTCGTAGTGCTGATACACGAACAATACGTCCACGCTTTCCAAAACGCATACCCACCGGGATAAAATCGCACGACGCGCAAATAACCAGTATTGGAATAGCCAAAATCGATACCGCTTTGCCACCATTTATACGAGTTCGTGCCGAGTGTGTTCGTAGCAAGAGGGACCCCGCGGACATACACCCCTTGGGCAGACGCGTTGTAGCCCGTGTGACGCATTCTGACTTGATAATCGAGATTTTCATATATTTCTGTTTTTCGTGATGTTGACGAGGAATATCCATAGATTCCCCGTGAGTACAACCGACCACTGCTAATCGCCCATGAGTTATACACGGATGTCCATCCTGAGGCATTCGCTGTGAAGAGTGAAGTAAATCCCGTGCCGAATTGCTGATTCAGATCGGGTTGCATGGTGTACACAGATTGCGCATTCACACCAGTGAGGTTGCCGTGAAAGGGAGAAAAGAGGATTGTCATCGCGACCAGAATACCAGCAAGACTTGACCAGCGAACGAGCAAAACGGACCGACAATTACGTTTCAAAGATGCACTCTTTCGCATACCATCATCAATTTATTATGTTTTCCTGCAGCAAAAAAGAATGCAGGGCGTCAGTATACTCCCTTTCCGGTTATCGTGCCGGTGTACGTGGTACGAAACTATGGCGCAACACGAATCAATGTGCGGGTGGGTATCGCAGTGGATGTTGGTCGCGGAGTTGCGGATGGTTGTATGGTCGGTAGCACAGGGAGCATCGTCGGTTCGAGAGCCGCGGAGGAACTCACACGCATCGTCCACAATTTCGTTACGATCGCTGGGACATGCCTATCAGGATTTGGAGAAACACCAAGTTGTCCGGTCGTATTCTCACCCCAACACCACACTTCACCGTTGGTACGCAAGGCACACGAGCGTTGTCCACCGGTTGCGATGGCACGGACATCCGTAAGATTTTCGACTCGTGTTGGCATGATATTAATGTTTTCGGTAGAGAGCGGCATGCCGACTTGGCCCTGTTCATTGCTCCCCCAACACCACACTGCACCCTCGCGATCGAGCATACAGGTGTGTTGTGCCGCTGCGGCTATTGCACGTGCTGGTGGAATGCCTGCAACTTTTTGGATGGTGCGAATCGATTCCCCAACCACACTGAGTTGTCCTGATTGATTGTTTCCCCAGCACCAGACTGTCCCTTCTGTGTCGATTGCGCATGTGTGATCTGCGCTCGTAGAGAGAGAAGCTATGGGTGTGCTCAATGGGATACGGATTGGTTGGACCGAAAGGAGGTTTTCAGTTTCCGCAATCTGATGGACATTGTTACGTCCCCAACACCACACCGTACGGTCGTCACGGAGCGCGCAGACATGATGTCGGCCGACACTCACATCAATAACGGCGTCGAGCCCGACAACGACGCTTGCGGTCGTTCGATAATCCCCTACCCCGACCGTTGCAGTGGCGAGTTGCCCGTATTCGTTATCACCCCAGCACGAAACTATCCCTGCGGCGACTGCACAGCTGGTATCACCACCGGCACTATAGGCAGATACGTTATTTACCCCGACCACGAAATTTGGTACAACGCTATCTGCAATATCTCCCGCATATGAATTCCCCAACTGACCCAGCGTATTTCGTCCCCAGCAGTTCAGTTCGGCCGTCTCGAGCAACGCACAACTATGCATCCCACCAAGGTCTACCGAAAGCGTGTTGACGGCGGCGTCGACCTCATTGGGTAGTCCGAAGTTGCCATTATTCCCCATTACCCCGATCCCGAGTTGACCGACTTCGTTATCACCCCAACACCAGACGGTTCCATTACTGTCGACATCGCACAGGTGCCCATCACCAAGTGCAAGTGAGACAATCGCGGATTGACCAACGATAGGAGTTGGTCGATGGACATTCACCCGTTCGGTACGTGTGCCGGTACCGAGCTGTCCATCACGATTCCAACCCCAGCAACTGACATTGCCTCGTTGCTGGAGGACGCAGGTGTGCGCACCACCGGTAGCGATTTGCAAGACGCTATCGAGTCCGACAATATCTCGACCGAGTGTGTCAAACGTAGCGTCAGCAGTGCGTTCGACACCTAGCTGACCGTTGTAGTTATCTCCCCAACAGCGCACGAGACCACTCTGTTTGAGCGCACACGTGTGATTCCCACCAGCCTGTACCGAAATAACATCTGAGAGGTCACGTATCTGGACAGGGCTGAGCGTATACGATTTTTCGCCGATTACAGAGACGCCGGTTTGCCCAAAGCGATTCCAACCCCAACACCAAACTGTACCGTCATCACGGAGCGCACAGGTATGATCGCTCCCCGCTGTCAATGCTGTTACACCGACCAAATTTGGTACCGCAGCAGGTACCGATATCCCCGGACTGCTCGTACCAATCCCCAACTGGGCTTGTTCGTTTCGGCCCCAACACACGACAGAGGTGTTTTGCGTTATTGCGCAGGTATGATTCCCGCCACTCGCCAATGCAACAGCGTTCTGCAGGTCAGCGACGCGCAGTGGCATACCGGAATTTGCGGTATTACCACTACCGAGCTGACCATCTTCGTTGCGCCCCCAGCACGCACCTCCACCATCCTGGAGGAGTGCGCAACTATGCGACTGACCCAACGACAAGCCGACGACTGATTGAACGGCGGCCACCACAGGTGTCGAACTGTCTTCGGTTGCTTCATTCCCGAGTTGCCCGAAATTGTTGTGCCCCCAGCAACGAACGGTGCCATCGGTGATGATTTGACAGACATGTGCTGCCCCTGCAGCAATGTGTACTACCTCTTCGTTGCTACGGACGGTTTGTGGTACCGCAGAAGCCGTTGTAGTGCCATCACCGAGTTGACCGTATTCATTGCTTCCCCAGCAACGGACGACAACATACTTCAGTAATGCACAACTAAAATTGCCGCCGGTAGCGATGGCAAACCCATCGTCATACCCTGCCACCGGAGCGTCCTGCACCGATGTATCAGGATCAGACAGCTGCCCGTAGCGGTTATCGCCCCAGCACTGCGTATTCCCGCTGACGCTGCGGACACAGGTCGTGGCAAACCCTGTTGCTACGGATGCTACATTCCGCGCACGTTCGAGTGGTGCCACAATGAACGCTTCGCGGGATTGGGGATCGACTTGACCGAGTGTGTTTGCTCCCCAACACCAGAGTTTATGGGTGTTGTCTATTGCACAGATGTGTTGACTGCCTGCCCGTACCGCGGCAATTGGTGGTAAGTTCGAAACTTGCTGAGGGGTCGGTGAGACACCCACGCCATTGCCGTCTCCCCAGCACCAGACAGAACTATCAATCCTGAGTGCGCAGGCAAACCGATTGCCGACAACAACCGAAATCGTGTCTGTGAGCCCACTTATTGGCTCGAATGCACGATTTTGTCCAATTTGCGCACCCCAACAGGTGACCAGTCCATCGGCCTGTAACGCGCAATTCGTTGCCCCTCCTGACGCAATGGCAACAACCGATTGGAGTGCTGCGACACGTTGCGGGTCTGTATAAAAACGTGCTTGACCGCCAATTTGTGCACTCCGATTTTCACCCCAACACCACACCGCCCCGGTACTTTGTAACGCACACGAATGTGCCGCACCCGCACTCAGCGCCACTGCGCCCGTGACACCAGGGACTGCTGCTGGAATTGCACGATCGAGGGTGTTCCCATTCCCGAGTTGTCCGGACTGATTTGCACCCCAGCAATTGACAGATCCATCGTATCGGAGGGCACAGGTGTGATCACTACCCGTTGCGACTGCTTCGATGCCATTGATATCTGCGGTGACAGGCTCTGGCTGGGCTCGTTTTCCCATCGTCTCTGCAGCTCCGAGTTGGCCTTCATAGCCGCGACCCCAACAACGGAGCATTCCGAGTTGCCACATTCCGCAGACATGACCAGCCCCCGCACTGAGAAGAGCTCCACTGTTTCCCAGCGTAACACTGACAAACGTTGCACTCTCCTGCTCGGTATTACTCGCGAGTTGTCCGAGTGCGTTTGCTCCACGGCACCGTACCCGCCCAGCACGTAGGGCAATGCATGCAAAATCCGTCCCACCGGAAATATCGCTGACGCCTTTTTCATTTAATGGTGCTTCCATCCCATCGGCTCCCCAGCAGCGCGTCCCGCTGGGTAGCACGGCACAAAACGACCCGTTACGGAGTGCACGTACGAGGGTCGCTCCGATGGCCTCAGCGATACGGAATGGCTCTCTGGCGGAGTCAGACCAACACACTGCGCCAGAGCGGGAATCATGTGCGCAAAATTGCTGGTCATTCATCACGACAACAGCATCCATTTGGATGCGTGCATCGTCGACTGGGATGGGCGTTGGTGAATCGGGAGTGCTCCCCGGTATGAATCCTCCCCAACAAAACAACGCTCCACTGACGCCGCGTGCACACGTCGTATCAGCACCCACCATGATGGTCGTTGCTGCCTCGCTCAGCGGAACATTGACAACCGTGGCTGCGACAGTCTGTTCGCCAATTCCTACCTGCCCGTTTGCATTCGCGCCCCAACACCACACGGAGCCGTCTTCACGGAGTGCACAGGTGTGGTTGTTCCCCGCTGCAATAAGCGCCACCTGGTCGAGTTGGGGAACCCGTTGCGGAAATGACGTCCCTGTTTGCGGGCCAGATACACGTTGCCCTATTTGCCGAAAATCGTTACTTCCCCAACACCAGACACTCCCTTCGGGTGCTACGAGGGCACAGACATGTGCAGCACCCACTGCGACCATCCGAACCTGCTCGAGGGAACTGACAAGATTCGCAGTGCTAGCTATTGGTCTTGCACTACCGTCACTCCCAAAACCGAGCTGGCCAACCGTGTTTGCCCCCCAACACATCACGCGACCGCTGTAGACAAGGACACAGCTAAAATCATTGCCGCTGGCGAGCGTGACCCGTGTCTGGGTGGACGGAGCAAGGACGTCCTCCGCAGGCGTAGGATCGATTTCGATAAATTGATCTCTGTTCGATTCGATAACGTCTGGTAATACTGTTTGACGATCAACGACCTTTTTGACGATTACCCCAACAAAAGCCGAGAGTGGTGCTGCCACGAGCAGCACGATAAATATGGCGATGCATCCGTACCAAAAGCGCAGTATGACCCGTTGCATAGAGTTCTCTTTACGTCTGAGTATGCCTCTATTGTATCAGGTGCAACACGAAAACCCGGGCTTCAGCGAGGTCGTTTTCGAAGACATACATAACGACGTCTCCACTTCACAGGTGGGGACAAACATGGTGCGATCTGAAAGAAGACCGTATTTCGAATTCACAAGGTTTTCTGTTTCTCAGTGACATCGTGTGAAACCGCACAGTACATGGCAAAGCGTCTTTTCCGTAATCACACAGGCGAGTCTAACCGTGATTATTCGGTTATGAATACACAATGATGTGTATTCTGAAAATGAAGAGTGTGACGTCTTGTGCAGAGATTCGAAAGGCATTCGCCGTTTTTGTGCAAAAGCAAGTATGCAAAAGCGGGGTGAATGTGGTAATGTATGTCAGATACTTTTTGTAACGGTCATATCGACATGCAGCAGCGGGTCCGAGCATCCCTGCACGGTAACAGGTGCCAGCCTGATGACCAACGCATACCCCTCACCGATATGACGCTTGTACAATGGGGTACAAACGCTGTGTGAACTCCGCTCGGAGGACCACGCACGACAGAATCCGGCACTGTTATGAAAGGGATTGCACCTGCATGGTACTGTACATTCTTTCGCGACTGTTCAGACTCATCATCGTCTTCTTTGTGGTGACGATCTTTGCGTTTTTGCTGATGCACAACGTTCCAGGTGGTCCATGGGACGAGACGAACCGCAATCTGACCGAACAACAGCGGGCCAACATGATGGCCAAATTTGGTCTTGACAAACCCCTTCACGAACAATATTTAACCTACATTGGCAATGCACTCCGAGGCGACTTCGGTATTTCGTATCAATTCAAAGATCGAACGGTTATTGAAGTGATTTCTTCTGTGTGGCCGAAGAGTATTCAACTCGGTGGTACGACAGTGGTGTTGGCTATCACCCTGGGAATTATGATGGGCATCCTTGCTGGTATCCGTCAAAACACTTGGGTCGACACGGTCGTTACATTCATTTCGACACTCGGTATGACAGTTCCAAACTTTATTATTTCGATTTGGATGATTTTGATTTTGGTGGTCAAGCTCGAGTGGTTGCCGATTTCGTTGGATGCGGACCGTTGGAGTGATCCAAAGGCATGGATTATGCCGGTCATCGCACTCGGATTGGGACCCATGGGGATTGCAGCACGGTTTACCCGCGGCAGTCTTACCGAGGTGCTCACAGCAGATTATATTCGTACTGCTCGTGCAAAAGGTCTTTCGGAAACCATGGTCATCTGGCGGCATACCATGAAAAACGCATTGATACCGATTATCACTGCACTTGGTCCCATGGTCCCCAACATGATTACCGGTACGATTTTCGTCGAAACCATGTTCCGTGTGAATGGCATCGGCAAGTTTTTCGTCACCAGCATCACGCAGCGTGACTACCCGATGATTCTGGCGTTGATGTTGATTATTGCGTCCCTGTGGGGCATTTTGTACCTGTTGACCGACCTTCTGGCCACGATTATTGACCCACGCATCAAGCTGGATTAATCGGAATACACAAAAGGAACATTTACTATGACCACGATACCAATCAATGAACGCAAACCAGCAAATCTGTGGCGTGACGCTGCGATTCGCTTTGGTCGCAACAAACTCGCTGTGGGTGCACTTTTCGTCGTATTTATGTTTTTGTTCATGGCGATTTTCGCTGATGTGATTTCGCCGACTCCATACGACAAGACGAACTTGACGCAATCGCGCAAATTCCCGAGTTTGCAATACCCCATGGGCACCGACACCATCGGTCGCAATCAACTGAGTCGTATTATTTATGGTGCGCGTGTTTCGTTGACGATTGGTCTGAGCGTACAGATCATCGCCGTGATCATTGGTGTGTCACTGGGTGCGGCAGCCGGCTTTTTGGGTGGCTGGGTCGATACGCTGGTCATGGGCACGATCGAAGTATTCACCGCAATACCACAGCTATTGTTTGCACTCTTCCTGCTCGCGTTGTGGGGCGGTGGTATGTTAAACATCATCATCGCACTGGGTATCATCAGTTGGATCGAGATGTGTCGTTTGACGCGTGCGCAGATTCTATCGCTTCGTGAGAAGGAATACATCGAATCCGCCCGCGCAATCGGCCAGACCGATCTCAAGATTGCGGTCCGACACTTGTTGCCCAATGCGCTCTCACCGTTGATTATCTCGTTCACCCTTGGTATCCCTGCAACGATGTTTGCAGAAGCTGGGTTGAGCTTCCTGGGTATTGGTATCAACGACCCGATTCCAAGTTGGGGCAAGATGGCAGGGCAATCGTTTGGCAACATCGAAGTCTACTGGCATCTTGGTCTATTCCCGACCTTGATGATTGCATTGACGATGTTGAGCTTTTCGTTCGTCGGTGATGGTCTGCGCGATGCGTTGGATCCACGCTTGCGGAAGTAAACCGTACGTCGAAGCACCTCGTGACACAATCACGAGGTGCTTTTTTGTGCAAAAACACAAGATTTGGTCTGTTTTTGGAGCATGGAGGGGCTGAGCGTACCTGTTTTTTGTTCGCGCGCAAAAGATACAGCCACAGAGCTTTTCATTCCGAAACAAAACTGTATTTTTCGTTATGAAGTTGACATGGTAGACTTGGACTATTCCGTAGGTGTTATGTTAAAATACCGATATTCGGTGAGCGTGGTCAATCTCTGAGTGTGGGCGGTCCACATTCGGATTGATATATGGCACTTGTGGCAACACAGCGCCTATGGTTTTTTTACGTTAAGGAGTTCACAGATGACCCGTACGCACAAGGGTGCACGTTGGGCACTGGCACTCGTCATTGCAATGCTGGTAACGGCTTGTGGTGGCGCAGCTCCAGCAGCAGAACCAACTGCCGCACCGGCCGAAGAAGCCACTGCGATCCCAACTGCAGCATCAGTCATTGATGCCACCGCAGTACCTGCAGAGCCAACCGCTGTTCCAAGCGGCGCCGGCGAGACATTGCCAAACGGCAACGTATTGCCAGACGATGCAGCACCAGTTGCAGACCAAGTCTACAAGGTGTACTTCGACAGCACGCTGTCGTTCACCACGGTTGACTTCTTGGTCAGCGTTTACGAAGAGGGTGGCGCTGTCACCAACGTTCACAGCGAGCCATTGATTCGCTTGGACAACAACTTCGTGCCACAACCAGCAGCAGCTCTCTCATGGGAGTCGAATGCTGACGGCACCGAGTGGACCTTCAACTTGGATCCAAACTTGGTATGGAACGACGGTACGCCGGTGACCGCTGCCGACTACGTCACGACCTTCCAGTATGCAGCCAACAAGGACCACGCATGGGACTTCGCTTGGTTCTTCCAGGCCCCAGGCGAAATCAAGAACTGGTCCAAGGTCAACGCCGGCGAAGTTCCTGACGATCAGTTGGGCGTCGTTGCAAAAGACGAGCACACGCTTGTCTTCACCACCGAAACGCCAGCACCGTTCTTCCCAGCTAAGGCTCTCTACAGCACCCCGCTGCAGAAGGCTGCGTTCGAGAAGTATGGTCCTAACTACAACAACGATCCAAAGACCTCCGTCTCCTGTGGACCATTCATGTTGAAGGAATGGACCAAGGGCGAGAAGCTGGTTTGGGTTGCCAACGACAAGTACACCGGCACCAACAAGCCATTCATCCAGGAAATCCAGGCAATTGCCGCCAAGCCAGAGACCTTCTTCGCAGGCTATCGCGCCGGTGAAGTCGACTCCGTCAGCGGTGAGTTCTTGGACCAGGCTGCAGTCGACATCATTCAGGCCGACCCAGACTTGAAGTCACAGGTCCGCGTGAATGCAAACGACTTCCGCACCGACTACCTGTTCTTCGACTACCAGAGCGAGCCATTCAACAACCTGAAGGTT
>JBJONV010000174.1:0-20701 GCA_046051665.1 Chloroflexota bacterium | reverse complement strand
AAAGGTCCTACCCTGTAAACGGGTCTCAACAAAAGGAATCGTTATGGCGCCTGCGCTGTCTCTGAATCAGTCTACCATTGGCAAAAAAGCCATTATGGCGGTGACTGGTATTGTGTTGTATGGATTTGTGATTGTGCACATGATTGGGAACTTGAAGATATTCGAAGGTCCTGAAGGTTTTGCAGAATACTCACACTTCCTGCGGGTCGTCGGTGAGCCTGCCCTTCCTGCTGGGACGATTCTGTGGGTGATTCGCATCGTCTTGCTCGTCGCAGTGCTCTTGCACGTCCGTGCGGCAATTCAATTGACGCGCCTCGACAATGCCAGCCGACCCATTGGCTACAAAAAAGTACAACGGAAACAAGCGTCGTTTGCCTCATTGACATTACGCTGGGGCGGTACGGCGATTTTCTTTTTTGTGATTTATCACATCATGCATTTCACCCTCGGAACGGCGTTGCCGGGATTCGTCGAAGGTGACCCATACAAGAATGTCGTCAACGGCTTTTCGAACCAAGTGTGGGCAGCACCTGTCTATATCTTGGCCGTTGCAGCACTCGGCACGCATCTGTATCACGGCGTCTGGAGCGCCATGCAGACGTTGGGCTTGAACACACGCCGCACCGAGAAGTGGTTCCGCGGGTTGGCAGTGTTGTCCGGCGTCGGATTGTTTGCAGGTTTTGCGACGGTACCAATCGTCGTGTTGCTCGGCATATTGAAATAGCTCGCTTCGCGTAGACATAATGGAGTACACGGTATGACCATTGAGACAAAGCCACAGGTCGAAACGCGCAAGCCGGTCGAGTATACCGATGCGCGCCTGAACGCCAACATCCCTGCAGGACCGATCGATCAGAAGTGGTCCAAGCACAAGTTCGACATGAAGTTGGTGAATCCTGCCAACCGTCGCAAACACACCATTATTGTGGTCGGTACCGGTCTCGCAGGTGGCGCAGCTGCTGCCACGCTCGGTGAACAGGGCTACAACGTCAAAGCATTTTGTTACCAAGATAGTGCACGACGCGCACATAGCATTGCCGCCCAAGGTGGTATCAATGCTGCCAAAAACTATCGCAATGACGGTGATAGCATCCAGCGTCTCTTCTATGACACCATCAAAGGTGGCGACTTCCGCGCTCGGGAGGCCAACGTCTATCGTTTGGCCGAACTGAGTGTCAACATCATCGATCAGTGTGTCGCCGCAGGTGTGCCTTTTGCACGAGAGTACGCGGGATACCTCGATAATCGCTCGTTCGGTGGAGCACAGGTATCACGCACGTTCTATGCCCGTGGCCAAACGGGGCAACAGTTATTGTTGGGTGCCTACTCTGCGTTGAGCCGTCAGGTTGCAGCAGGTACGGTAGAGTTGAACGAACGCACCGAAATGCTCGATGTGATTATCATCGATGGTCGTGCACGTGGCATTGTGACGCGTGATATGGTCACTGGCGAAATCGAATCGCACTTGGGCGACGCGGTCATCTTGGCGACGGGTGGGTATAGCAACGTCTATTACCTATCGACGAATGCGATGGGCTGTAATGTCACTGCCGCATGGCGTGCACACAAGCGCGGCGCGTTTTTTGCGAACCCATGCTACACCCAAATTCACCCGACGTGTATCCCTGTTAGCGGTGACCACCAGTCGAAGCTGACCCTGATGTCGGAGTCGCTCCGCAATGACGGTCGTGTCTGGGTCCCCAAAAAGGCAGGCGATACCCGTTCCCCCGACAAAATCCCCGAAGACGAACGCGATTATTACCTCGAGCGCCGATACCCTAGTTTCGGCAACCTTGCACCACGTGATATTGCATCACGAGCTGCCAAAATGGTCTGCGATGCCGGTTTGGGCGTCGGTCCTGGTGGGTTAGGTGTGTACCTCGACTTCAGTGCAGCGATGAAGCGCCTGGGCGAAAACACCGTGCGCGCACGCTACGGCAACTTGTTCGACATGTACGAGCGCATCACCGGCGAAAATCCGTACAAAGTTCCGATGCGCATTTACCCAGCTGTCCATTACACCATGGGTGGCTTGTGGGTCGACTACAACTTGATGTCGACAATCCCCGGTATGTTTGTTGGTGGCGAAGCGAACTTCTCGGACCATGGTGCAAATCGCCTCGGCGCGAGTGCATTGATGCAAGGGTTGGCAGACGGCTACTTCGTGTTGCCATCGACCATCGGGAACTACATTGCGACCGGTGGCTACAGCCCCGTTGACGCTTCGCATCCCGCAGTCGCAGAAGCAGTCGGGGCGGTAAAAGAGCGCATCCAGAAGTTCTTGTCGATTAACGGCACCCGCAGTGTAGATTCGTTCCACCGCGAACTGGGCAACATCATGTGGGAATACTGTGGTATGTCACGCACCGAAGAAGGCCTCAAAAAGGCGTTGACCCTGTTGCCAGCCCTGCGTGAGCAGTTCTGGAGCGATGTCCGCGTGCTTGGGTCGGGCAATGAACTGAATCAAGAGCTCGAAAAAGCAGGCCGTGTGGCAGACTTCATCGAATTGGGCGAATTGATGGTCCGCGACGCGTTGGAGCGTGCCGAATCCTGCGGTGGTCACTTCCGCGAAGAGAGCCAAACCGAAGAAGGCGAAGCACTGCGTAACGATGATGAGTTTTGTTATGTGGCAGCATGGGAACACTTCGGCGACCCGAGCCAGGCAGTCTTGCACCGTGAGCAACTCCAGTTCGAAAACATCAAACTCGCCACCCGTAGCTATAAGTAAGTCGACCGGAGGAGTGTCGTATGAAAATAACTGTCAATGTATGGCGTCAGAAAGGTGCGCAAGCATCGGGACGACTCGTCAAATATCAGGTCGATCATGTCTCGCCAGACATGTCATTCCTCGAGATGCTGGATATTCTCAATCAACAGCTCATCGCCAAAAACGAAGAGCCGGTTGCATTCGACCACGATTGCCGTGAAGGGATTTGTGGTTCGTGTGGTGTGATGATTAATGGTTTGGCACATGGTGGCCAATTGGCAACCACAACGTGTCAGCTCCATATGCGGTCATTCAAAGACGGAGATGAGATTACCGTCGAACCATGGCGGGCAAAAGCGTTCCCGGTTATCAAGGATCTGGTTGTCGACCGTGGTGCGTTCGACAAAATCATCCAATCAGGTGGATATATTTCCGCTGCCACCGGGAGTGCACCGGATGCGAACAGCACCCCGATTGCCAAAGAGAATGCCGATTTGGCATTTGATGCTGCACAATGCATCGGCTGTGGTGCATGTGTTGCAGCCTGCCCCAATGCATCGGCAATGTTGTTTACATCTGCCAAAGTGTCGCACCTGGGATTGTTGCCACAGGGTCAACCAGAGCGCAAAAGCCGCGTGCTGAACATGGTGGCGACGATGGATGCAGCTGGATTCGGTGGATGCACCAACATCGGTGAGTGCTCTGCAGCCTGTCCGAAGGAAATCGGGTTGCACTTCATTGGCCGATTGAATCGCGATTTGTTGTCTGCAACATTGTCGGGCGGAAGCACCGTCGATTAGGACAGATACTACAACCCCCGCACTCGTCAGAGTGCGGGGGTTGTTTATTGTGATGGGACGTTAGTTTTGGGTGAGAAGGTGACGCGCGTGTGTGAGTGCGTCGCGTTCGCGTTGGAATGATGCACGCGATATTGCGGATTCGATATCTACCCATTCTGCTGCATCGACTTCGCTGGGTTGCGGTTGGATATCACCGAGGGTGTACTGAACCAAAAACAGGTCGACATACTTGTGAATACGGAGCGTTCCAATGCGGAACCAGTATTCAATCGTCGTCAGGTGCGTTTGGATGACACCGTGCAAGCCCGTTTCTTCGGCGATTTCGCGCAGGGCAGCCGCTTCGGAGGTTTCACCCCGACGGACGTGCCCCTTCGGGAGTCCCCAGCGCTTGCCGTTGTGCGTCGCGATCATCGCCACATCGATGGTGCCTGCCTGTGCACGGTAGACAATCCCACCTGCTGAGTAGGCAGTCCGTTGGTCCCGGTCTGGCGCAGATGCGAGTGTCAGGACGACCCCCTTACATCAACGGGGTCTTGTCGACCCGGCCGGCGCGCATATCCCAATACCGATTAACCGCGTAGCGGATGCGGTCTTTGGCGACGGCAGCATTGTCCCAGCCGATGGGTTCGACACGACCTCCTTCGAGGTCTTTGTAGACCTTGAAGAAGTGCTCGACTTCACGGATGTAGTGGCTGGGAAGCTGTGTAAAGTCTGTGTAATCAGAAAAGAATGGATCGTAGTGCAAGACGGCAAGGATTTTGTCGTCTGGTTCACCGCGGTCGAGCATTTTAAACAAGCCGATGGGGCGTGCTTCGACAATACAGCCAGTGAATGTAGGCAAATTTGTCATCACCAACACGTCCAAAGGATCTTGGTCGTCGTAGTAGGTTTGCGGTGTGAAGCCATAATCGCCGGGGTAGTGGACGGCAGAATACAGCACACGGTCGAGTTTGAATGCGCCGGTGCGCTTGTGGAATTCGTATTTATTGCGGGATCCCTTCGGGATTTCAACAATTACGTTGATGACTTCAGGCCAACTAGGACCCGGGTCGAGTTCATGCCATAGATTCATGCACGGCTCCGTTCAGATTGGATTACTACAGGCAGTATACCACTATGCTCATTTTTGTACCCGATTCCACTGATACAGTGTATCTATTGGGTGGAAGCCGCATGACTCATATAACCAACCGGCAGGATGTGCGGCTGAAGGTGGATCGCTGAGTACACTTGCGGTCGTGATTCCGGCTTCTGCGAGCTTAACAAGCGCTGTGCAGAGCAATCGACGGGCCCAACCCTGACGTTTGTAAACGTGGATACATCCAACTGGTTCGAACAACGCCGTCTGCGTGGCGGCATCAACCCAAATCGTGACAAACGAAATAATTGTGCCAGCGGGATCGCGGAGCACCATATCCCATTCCGGTGAATATCCGGGGAGTGTGCGTGCAAATGCATAGCGCTCGGTCGTCATTTTGGTACTTTGAAATGCGCTACGTTGCGCAGCAGCGCGCTCTGTTGTGGCGCTCAATGTCGGGGCCAGCTTTTCCACATGCCAATCAGGAGGCAGTGGTACAGCGGTCGCATTGCGTGGGTCCATCAGATGCATACGAAAACCGGCTTCCCCGCGCGTGTATCCTAGCGCTTCCAAGATTGTTGTGCGATCGGTATGTCTCCCAAAGGCCCACACGACCCCTTCGGAGGGAGTCGTTGCTGCGATGTGTGTCAACATTTCCTGCACAAGACCCGGGATTGCTGTGTCGGCTAAGAAGTCGACATCACCGTCGACACGCCAGGTAAACCCCACCAGGTCATCACCGCAGCGCCAGAGTTCTGCCGAATGGATAGATGAATCGTCAGGTGTCGCTGCACGCCACCACGCTAAATCCCCTGGAAGCATGTATGCATAGGGCGCTTGCTGTAACCATAACCGCGATGCAAGCTTTTGCATCGCGGCAAAATCGGCTGCGTCACGGTAGCCGTGTATCTGGTACATGGAGGAGTTCCTTAGAACAACATAGCGCCGGCTTCGCGGGCAATGCGCCGGACCTTGTCTGCTTCGTCGGTTTTTCCTTTGGTGGTATATTCTTCGGCGATTTCGTTGAGGCGCTTGACGACGCCACCGGTGATGTCACCGATGTTTTCGCGGATATAGCGCGTGGCGTTTTCACTCGCCAACAGTGCTTGGACGGCACGTTCATCGGGAGTCAGAGCAGCGTCTTTTACCTGAGCGGTAAGGGCAATAATCTCGCTGAGTCGGTGTACGGCTGCATCGTCACCGGCCCGTTCTGCCATTGTGCGTTGTCCATCGAGCAAAATATCAAAGACGTCGTCGAGTTCACCGATGTGCGTCTTGAGGACGGTTGCCATGTCTTCGGCTCCGAACACTGCATCGAGGATTTGGCCTGCGCGGGTATAGGCTGCTTCGAGATTTGCTTGGATCTCTTCGTACAGCGCCAAAATGCGTGTGCGGAGTTCACCAAGGCTTGTCGCAGTCGGTTCATCCCCAGCGCTCTGGGCAGCGATGATTTTTTCGTTGAAGATGTCGAAGAACGTATAGTCGATAGTCTCTTGATTGGATTGCATGACGGTGCGGATGGCGTCGTCGTCAACGGCTGCGCGGAGTTGTTCGATCAGAAGCTCGTAGGCCAGCGTTGCTTCGCCACCAATGAACTGCGTCACTTTGGCTTGTAGTGCGGCTAACTGTGCCATACCTTCTTGGTCGCCGCTCATGGCACTGGCATCAACGAACGCGGCCAAGGTCGCTTTGAATTCTTCGTCGATTTCGGCTTGGTTGGCTTGTAGTGCTGCCAAAAGTGCCGCATCACCGGTGGACATTCCTTCGAGGAGTTGGCTGATGATATCGACCCGTCGGCGTTGCGCAGCCATCATTTCTTTGGTGACGCCATCGCCCTCGAGGACTGCCTCGATGAGCGTCGGCATGGTCAAAAACTTGCGTGGCGAGAGGAGGTATCCTTTGGGTAAATCTGCCGGGAGATTCTGCATGAGCATACCAGTGACGCTTCCGACGAAACGTTCCACTTCGGCGCCTTTGGCCGTCGAAAGAAGCTGCTGGGGGATATGCACAAAGCAAAACTGCTTGCTCGCATCATGGTAAACCAGCGGCGCTGCAAGGCTGATGGGCGCGCCACAGGCAGTACATTGCGCAGAATTCAAACGACCGCCGAGCAGGATGTTTTTGAGTTGGGGTTGTTCGTTGGCATCTATGAAGTTAATCACACTAACCCGGATTGGCGTTTGACAACTCGGGCAGGCGACTTGCGCCATTTGTGGCGGTGTGGCAGTCATGCAGAATCCCCTTCGCAACTAAGAAGCAATACGAGTATTTTACTGATAAACGCGCGATGGTGCTTGCCGACTTGGTGCAACGACATACAGTCACCGCAGAACAAGCGAGCGCTCCACCTGGAGCAGCACGTTGTGCAGGTTTCGTGAGTGTTTTCGAATACCGCAGTACGTTTTATTGCTGTACGCTCAGCAATTGCAGTGTGAACGGTTTCGCATACAACGAACGCAGACGTGCCAGAATAGCGTGTCTTGGGAGTGCCTGTGTGCGTGCCAGCGTTGGTGGTGGAATAAGTTGCAGGAATGCATTGAACGGTATAGACTATAGGTATCCAATACCCCTTCAGGAGCTTCTCATGACGAACCCACAACGTCCTGCGCGACGTTCCACTGCCTACACACATGCTGCATACACGCGCTGTGTTGGAACGCCCATCGAACATGCCCCCGATGCCGAAGAACAGACTGCGGTCCGTGCAGCGATGGAAACAGCACGACGTGAACGACAAACCGTTCAGGATTCTCTGACGAGTGTTGATGCCTACCATGGGCAGAGTCTGGCGTTGTATCGTGACGCGCGCTTCAACGCATTGGCACTCGATGGTTGGCTGATAGCCGACGTCATCGACGCGATTGGGGAACCGCCGGTGGTAGAAGACGAGGACGATCCGGCATTCACTCAATACATCATCCGGGCCCTCGACGCGATTATGTCTGCGCGCATACGTCGTGCGTTGGCGGAACAATCACAGCGATTTTTGCCGCAGTTGATCGCAGAAAACAACATCGAAGGTGCGGTTTTATTGGCAAATAACGCGTATATGACACTCATGAGTGATGCCGCTACACCATTGATGGTGCAGTGTATGGTCAGTGGTTTGGCAGCGTACTACGACGAACTCCCGGACGAAGAATAATCCTTTTGCGTACCTTTTGAGCCTCCTGCGACGGTATACGTCGCAGGAGGTGTTTTTATGTTTGCACATATTTTGAGTTGCGCAATCCGTGGACTCGATGGTGCGGTGGTAACTGTCGAAGTCGATATTGCCGGTGGGTTACCGTCGTTTACGGTGGTTGGTCTTGCAGATACCGCGGTCCAAGAGAGCCGCGAGCGCGTACGGGCAGCTATCCGCAATAGCGGGTATACGTTCCCGATGCGCCGGGTGGCGGTGAGCCTCGCACCTGCTGATATGCGGAAAGGCGGCCCGGCGTATGATTTGCCCATCGCCGTCGCGATTTTACTAGCAACACAACAGCTTTTGACGACCGAATCCACAACGGCGTTCCTCGGAGAACTGGGATTTGATGGAACGCTCCGCAGTACCGATGGAATGTTGCCGATGGTCATTGCGGCCCGCGAGGCCGGCATGACGCATGTGGTCGTCCCACAGGCTGCTGCTGCCGAGGCTGCTCTGGTCCAGGGGATTCGGATTGTGCCGTGTACCTCGTTGCGAATGGTGGCCGAGTACCTCGAAGGGAGCCTCCGCATCCCCGTTCCGACCCCGTTACCGACACCTGCAGAAAGCAGCGACATGGTTGATTTTGCCGATGTCCGTGGAAATCAGCATGCTCGGCGGGCCCTCGAAGTCGTTGCTTCTGGTGGACATAACATTCTATTGACGGGTGCCCCGGGATCCGGTAAGACAATGATGGCTCGCGCGCTGTGGGGGATATTGCCACTGCTCACCCCCGCCGAGACACTCGAAGTAGCCAAGATTCGGAGTGTGGCAGGCATGTTGGGGCGTGATGGCTTCAT
The DNA here is from genome assembly GCA_046051665.1 of Chloroflexota bacterium. Taxonomy (GTDB): domain Bacteria; phylum Chloroflexota; class Chloroflexia; order Chloroflexales; family Roseiflexaceae; genus UBA965. Next base: position 12,132 of record JBJONV010000174.1, on the reverse strand, counting down.
GTCACGGATGCGTCCGTTTTGCGCGCCACATCATACAAGCTCCTTGGTAGGGTTGGTTGGCGGTGGTGCAAATCGCATCAAACCGGGGATGGTGACGCTGGCGCACCGCGGTGTGCTGTTTTTGGACGAGTTGCCGGAGTATGGTAGTAAGTTAGAGGTTTTGCGGCAACCGCTGGAGGATCGCTCCATCACGATTAGTCGTGCGCATGGGTCAGTGGTGATGCCCGCAAATCTGATGTTGGTGGCGGCGCGCAACCCATGCCCGTGTGGTTGGCGGGGTGACCGCGAGCGTGTGTGTACCTGCAGGCTAAGCGACGTCGAGCGATATGCAAAACGTGTCAGCGGTCCGATTTTGGATCGCATCGATATGCATCTCGATATGCCTCGTGTTGCGGTCGGCCAACTGTTATCCGTAGAACAAGGCGAATCGACCGCTGCTATCCGGGCACGCGTCGCAGGTACAAGGCAGCGGCAATACGACCGGCAAGGTTGCACAAATGCCGATATGACAATGGCACACCTTAAACAATGGGCGACCCTCGATGATGCTGGTTCTGCACTGTTGGCACGGGCCACTGAAAAGTTGCTCTTGTCGGCCCGTGCGTACTATCGGATGCTACGGGTAGCGCGGACGATTGCGGATATCGAAGGTTCGTCGATGATTCGTACCGACCATATCGCAGAAGCCCTCCAGTATCGTGGTCAATCAGACACAGCCCGGACAGCGTAGCACTGACGTATAATGACATGAGTCGAAACAGGAGGCACGCTGATGCAACAACCAACTACCTTTAGTTTGATTGCCATGTGTATTGTTGTGGTTGTGTTGATTCGGATGCGCAAGCATGCGTTATCCGTCGGTCAGCAGAATCGCGCGAATGCGTTTTTTTCTGCGATGATTGCCGGGTTTATCTTGTTTCTCAATGCAGCTATCCGGATGCAAACGAACATCCTCGAGCCGTTCCAGAATGCAATCGCCATCGTTGCGTTTACCCCCATTTTGATTGCAGGTGCGTTTTTGGTCCGGGCGGCTTTGCGTGGTGAAGCGACACAAATCAAGGCGGAAGTACAAAAACAAACCGAAGCCTTCAAGCAATCCCAGAATACGAAGCATGAAGAGTCAGATACCAAATAGCACGCTGGTTGCAGGTGTCATTGCCTTTAATGCACAACAATGGGCCGAAGCGTTCATGCTGTTCCAGACCCATTGGTTGGAGGTTCGCAGTGACGAGTGCAAAGCGTTGGCACAGTATGCAAACGCACTCAACCAGCTGACCTTGGGCTTAACGACGGCACCACGCACGATGCTGACCCGTGTACTCGTGCTGACCGCAGAAGGCACGCAGCGAACGGGCATCGATATCCCACGGATGCGCAAGGATGTCGCGCACATCCTCGCACACATCCCGGCAGAAGACGCCGGTGCCAATACGGTTCAGATACCACCAGTGCAATTGGAGTGGCGCTCATGAGCGGTCTGGTCTTTCTGTCGGAACGTGCAGCATACCTCCCGGGCACGAATAATCTGGGGGTCATCGTTGCATCCGGGAATCGTGCCATTGCGGTCGACGCGGGCATCGACAAAGAAGCCGCGCGGCTGTTGCGCCGCGCCTGTGAAGTAGAACAGCTGACGCTGACAGCGGTGATTTCGACGCACCATCACGCGGATCATGTCGGTGGGAATGATTATCTGGTGCGCAATATTCCAGGTATGACCGTCTATGCACCGCGGCGCGAAGCTGCATTCATCGAAGACCCGTACCTCGAGCCCATGTATTTATCACTCGGCGCAACCCCGTTGGCTGCATTGCGCAACAAATTTGTCTATGCGACGGCCGCTCCGGTGCATCAACGCATCGACGCAGGGCAATTGCGGGTGTTGGATGTGCCGTTGACGATTGTTGATATCCCCGGTCATTCGCTCGCGCAAGTCGCTGTCGTTGTCGATGACGTGTGCTATGCGGCAGACGGATTCTTTGGGGCACGGGTGCTGGCCAAATATGGTGTGCCGTATGCACATGATGTGGCGGCCCAGGTGGCATCTTTTGACGTCCTGACAAGATTGCCTGTTGCACATTGGGTGCCGGGTCATGGCGATGTCGTAGACCGTGCAGGATTGGACGAGGCAATCGGTGCGAATCTCGCCGCCATTCAGCAGAGTCGTCTGCATGTGTTGACTGCAATCAAGCAGGCGCAGACATTGCCTGCCGTCGTTGCAGCGGTCCAAGCAGCACTCGTAATGCCGTCGGCATCAATTGCTCAATATGCTGTCTTTGCATCGGGCATTGCAGCATACCTCCAATGGCTTGTCGCAGACGGAGCCGCGGTCGCAGAGTTGACGGACGCTGGTCTCGTATGGCGGGCACTATGAAGGTGCAGTCCACGACATTCCGTGCACGATATGCCGAGACAGACGCCATGGGTGTGGTCCATCACGCAGCGTATCTGCCATGGCTCGAGGTGGGCCGTGTGAACCTCTTGCGTGAAGCAGGAATACCCTATACGGAAATCGAAGCGCGCGGTTTTCTCATCGTCCTCTCTGATGTCCATGTGCGCTATCGGAGCCCGGCGCGCTTTGATGATCTCGTCACCGTCGAATCAACCCTGACACAAGCAAAACGACGTCTCGTGAGCTTCGGGTATCGTGTCATACTCAGTGAATCAGGGGTGGTATTGATTGAGGCCGAAACCCATCACATCGTTGTCGCACGCGCAACGATGCGTGCCACCCAGCTACCGCAAGATTTGTTTGCGAGCATGATTCCCTGGCTTCAGGAAGCTGTATAACAGAAGGCTCTGCAATGCTGCAGTGGCACTCACAAATCATACCTACTCCGACGACGTCTCTCCACATCTGGCGCGCTGGTCGAGGGGCTCCGATTATCCTGCTCCATGGGTATACCGAATCCGCTGAATGTCTCCTTGCGTTCGGTGCAACGCTCGTCGATACGCATGAAGTCATTGCCATCGATGCGCGCGGGCATGGATTGAGTGGGAATCCCGGCAGCGGCTATACGAATCAAGATAATGCGGCTGATGTCCGCCATGTCATTACCACGCTCGGGCTCGTCAAGCCCATCCTTATCGGGCATTCGATGGGAGCTCGTACTGCATTGGCTGCCGGCGGGCTTTTTCCACAGCTGCTCCGTGCAGTCGTCCTCGAAGATCCGCCCTTGTTTGATTGGGTCGAGCCCGTACGAGGCCCGAATGACCCACTTCCTGCCCAGACACACTGGTTACTCGAACTCAAAGCACAACGTACGGAGCAGCTGATACGGCAGTGTCTGATAGATCATCCCCGCTGGCAGGCATCCGAAATCCTTCCGTGGGTGACTGCAAAACGGCAGTTCGATATGCGCCGTATTCCTGATACTGCGGACACACTGGTTCCGTGGCGAGACGACATTGCTGCGTTGCGTGTCCCTGCGTTACTCGTCCTCGGCGAATCGGCAGCAGGTGCTGCGGTTGAAGCAGAAACAGCCGCAATCTGTCGCAGTGTGTCGCCCATGATTGAAGTCGCACTTCTTCGTGGCGCGAGCCATGCGGTTCGGCGGACTGTTCCAGATGCGTTCCGTGCCTTACTTTTGGAATGGATGCGCCGAACGTATCGTATGCACGAGTGACCTATGGTCCCGTGTTTGGTGGTATCATCGTGCAACACCACCCAGTCAATAGAACGATGCTTCGGCACCCGAATGCATTGGTCAAATTGCAGGTGACGACGTTTTCTGCACGTGACGCAGACGCAGTGTTCTTGAATGGCGGATGTGAGGAGGGTGATATGGTGAATTGGACATCGGGGTTCATTCAATCAGGCACAGTCAAAATCCACTTTCAACGTGCTGGCCATGGGGTTCCCGTTATTTTTGCCCATGGATTTTCGGATCACGGGTCATGTTGGAAGGCGCTCGCAGAGCCCTTGACCGCGCACTATGATGTGGTGCTCATCGATGCCCGTGGTCATGGGCAATCGGATAACCCTGGTGTGCATTACACGCCGAATGATCAGGCTGCTGATGTCCGTGCGTTAATCAGCCAACTCCACCTGACGCATCCCTTTATTATTGGGCATTCGATGGGTGCAGGTATGGCATTGGCTGCAGCAGCAACATACCCCGCTGCATTGCGTGGGGTAATCCTCGAAGATCCGCCGTTGCGCGAGTGGATCGAACCCAAAAAAGAACCGGATGGTGCTATCCCTCCAATGCACGCTTGGATGAATAGTATCAAGGCCATGTCGACTGATCAGCTCATCCGCCGTTGTATCGTGGAAAACCCAACCTGGCGCGCCGAAGAAATTCTGCATTGGGTCGAATCAAAGGAACAATTCAACCCAGATCGTGCGCCGGATGAACCGGCGCGTATGACCCCGTGGAAGGAATACATGGCGCATATCGGTGTCCCAGCGTTGCTCGTTGTCGGCGATACCACCCGCGGAGCGCTGGTCAATGCCGAAACAGCAGCCCTCGCTCGTTCCCTCAACCCACGTCTCGAGGTCGGCCTCATCCGGAACGTCGGGCATTGTATCCGCCGCGAAGCACCCGATGCGTTTGCAGCGATGGTTGTCGAATTCTTACAGCGTCATAAGGAACACTAAATGCCCTTCTCGTACGATCTTGCCGAAGCGACTGCATTGACGCGACAATTGGTCGCCATCAAATCCTACCCGGGTGCCGAGCACGCCTGTCAGGCAGCCGTTGCAGAATGGTTTACCAAACACGGTATGACGCCCGAAATCTGGCAGACATCCGCTGCACCCAACGTGATTGTTAAAATCCACAACGGGGATGGTCCGACACTCCTCCTCAACGGCCACGTCGACACCGTGCTCGCCGCTGAAGGCTGGGATTGCGATCCATGGCAGGGTCGTATCGACGGCGATCGCCTCTATGGGCTCGGCGCGTGCGATATGAAATCAGGCGTCGTCGCCAACATGCTGGTGGCTCGTGCGTTTGCACAAAATCTGAGTGCATGGCGCGGAACGCTGATTTTCTCTTCGGTCGTCGACGAAGAAGCATACTCCATTGGTGCAAATGCAATGATTGAACAGGGTATCGCTGCAGATTATTGCATCGTGTCAGAATCAGTGCACCCTATCATCAATGTCGGTGCCACGGGAAAAATCCTCGTTCGGGCCGAAGTCATCGGTAAGGCAGCCCATGGATTTATGCCATGGCAGGGAATCAATGCCGCCAGCGAAGGGGCCAAATTCGTCACCAACGTCGATCAGCTGCCGTTGGGCAAACATCCTCGTATTCCCGCATCACAATCAATATTGTCGTTTTTAAGTGGCAGTGCACAATACGTCGTGACCATCCCAGAAAACGCTGAGATCCTGATTTCTCGACAAACCGTCCCTGGTGAAACCCGCGAAGTAGTGATGAAGCAGATGCAAGACGTTGTGGACGGCTTGCATTCACCAGCAACCATCAAACTCACGACGCCACCGCCATACTACCCCCCATTCGAAATCGATCCAGAACATCCGTTGGTTCTTGCGTTGAAGCATGCATATCACGACGAATGGGGTAATCCTGCAGAACTCGCCTACTCGACCGGTGTCTCGGATGCAAACTTGACCGCCGAACTGGCGCACATCCCCACCGTTTTGTATGGCCCGTGGGGTGATAACTTCCATCAGTGCAATGAGTGGGTGAATCTCCCTTCGATTGTGAGCTGTTGCAATATTTTCACCAAGGTCATCCAAAAACTGCTCCCTGCGTAACCTAACTGCCACATTGGAATACCAACAAGCCCCACAGAAAACTGTGGGGCTTGTTGATGTTGCTGTAGAACATCCAGTAGGAAACGGACGCAGGCTTAGGCGAGGACGCTGGTCAGTTCGTATGTACCCGAACCGAGACGGACGAGTGAACCATGTGCCGTATCGGTTGTGGTGACTTTTTTTCCTGCAAGGCGGATGCTTTTTTTGTCAGTCGTGGGTACGACCACATCTGCTTCGCACCCTGCTGGGATTGTCACTGTCAGTGCGAAGTGGGTCCCTTTGTGCTTCCATGCACTTTTGTACGTCCCGAATTGTGAGGTATACGAACCTGCGACCTCACGAATCCCACCGCCGGGCTGTGGTGCAATGCGTGCCGTCTGGAAGCCGGGAAGATCCGGGTGATCACAAATGCCGACCATCACACGCATCATCCAATCACCCACGCATCCATAGGCGAAGTGGTTGAACGAGTTCATCGTTGGGGTCTGCAAGCCGAATTCATGGTGTATCGAATCCCAGCGTTCCCACATTGTCGTTGCACCCTGGGTGACGGGGTAGAGCCATGATGGGAACTCTTGTTGGAGCAGGAGTCGATAGGCAGTCTCGTTGGCACCACCCCGGGTGAGCGCCGGGAGCAAGTGCATCGTACCTACAAAGCCGGTGGACAAATGCGTGCCGCGACGTGCGATCTCGAGTTTGAGGCGATGCGTTGCAGGTGCAATCAAGTGCTCAGGGAGCAACTCGAGGTTGAGCGCGAGCGCATAATTCGTCTGTGTTTCGGCATTGAGTGGCATATTCAGATGGACCAAATGCGGATGGATGTTGGTGATATCTCCGACGACTGCCCCGGATTCTGCGACGTGTGCGGCGTTAAATGCTGCCCGCACGTCTGCGGCGAGTTTTGTGTATTTGGCCACATCGTCGTTGTTGCCGATGGCAGCTGCCATTTGAGCCATCAGGGAGGCATCATGCGCCCAGTATGCGGTGCCGATGAGGTCGCGCGCCGTGGCAGAATCCATGGCGACCCAGTCGCCGTAATCGTTGCCGCGCCGATTGAGCCGTCGCAAGTTGGGATTTGTCTCGTACAGAAACTGCATCCAGCGTTCCATGGCAGCGTAGTTTTCGCTGATGAAGGTCGTATCGCCGTACATTCGCCAGAGTGTCCACGGCACAACCACGCCACAGTCGCCCCACGCAGGTGCTCCCTCGGCTTCGACAACGATACGTGGTGCAACGTCGGGGAATGCACCAGAGTCGTGCTGACCGTCACGGACATCGCGCATCCACTTGGTCAAATACGCGGCGCTGTCCATCTGATATATGCCGGTACGCACGTAGATTTGCATATCACCCGTCCACCCGAGGCGTTCATCACGCTGTGGACAGTCGGTCGGGACGGACATGAAGTTGCCGCGTTGGCCCCAGCGGATGTTCTTCCAGAGTTGGTTGAGCAGTTTTTCGGAGCTCTTGAACTCGCCGGTGAGCGGCGCGTCCACATGCATCACACAGCCATCGACGTCCTCGGGCTGAGGCGCTTTGTCGAGGCCGGTCACTTCGACATAGCGAAACCCTTTGTAGGTAAAGTTTGGCTCGATCCAGCGCGCTTCGCCGTCCAGCGTGAACGTATCGGTCTGCTTGGCAGCGCGCAAATTGATGGTATGCAACGAACCATCGGGGTTGAGGATTTCACCATAGCGGATGGTGATTTTGTGTCCGGCAGGTCCGTGCACTTTGAGCCGCATGTATCCCGCATAGATCTGCCCGAAGTCTACGATGTACACCTTTGGTGCTGGCTGGGTGACGCGCTTGACGGGCAACGATTCGATGATGCGCAGGGGTGGTGACGTGTCGGGACTCATCTGCCCGGCATAGGTCACTGTCTTGACTTTCTTCCATTTGGCGCTGACCGTTGCATCGGTGTCCCACCCCCGTGCCTGCTTGGTGTAATCGATGGTAGCACCCATATAAAAATCTGCGGCACGGATATAACTGCCTTGGCCATGCCATTCTTTGGTGGTGGTGACGGTCTGCACAGTTCCATCGCTGTAGGTGATGTCTAATCGACAGCGGAACGCAGGGTGTGGGCCATAATTGACGAAGTTGTTTTCGAAGCCGAGATACCCGCTATACCAGCCATCGGCAATATGTGCTGCCAACAGGTTTTGGTTTGGATCAAGCATCTCCGTGACGTCGTACGCCTGGTACATGGCGCGCACTTTGTAGTCGCTCCATCCCGGGGTCAACACTCTATCGCCAACAACGGTGCCATTGATACGCACCTCGTAGACACCGAGCGCACTTGCATAGAGGGTGGCGCTCGTGATGGTACCCCGTGCGCTGAATGCATGGGTCAATTGAGCTGCAGGAGCACTCATCTCGCCGGCGTCTTTGGGCGTGGGGAAGGCAATCCATGCGGCATCATTCCATGCCGACGCAGGGATGCCCTGCTGCCACAGAGCCACGGCGCTCCACGCGGTTGCGGTGTCGTCTTGATCCCATACACGTACCTGCCAATACACCGTCTGCCCGGCAGGCAATACAGGACCGGCGTAGCGAATGGAAGGTTGCAATGCACCTGTGATTCGTCCGCTATCCCAACGGAGCGCACCGTCTTTTTTGAGGGCTTGGGCGCTCTCTGCGACGCGAATTTGGTACGCAGTTTGTCGGGTATTATCGCCACCTCCACTCAAGCGCCAGCTCAGCCGTGGTTGGGCTTCTTCGACGCCCCGTGGATCATGTAAATATTCAGTCCGTAAACCGGTAGGACGAAGACTGGGCATGGGGTGCTCCTTTGCGATAGACACGGCGTTGTGTGCCTCTATCCTACCAAAAATCCCGTACTCTGGGGAGAGTACGGGACAAAAGAAAGACGAGGCAGGTCGGTTAGTTCTTTTTGGGAACCACGATATTCGCACGTACTTTGTGCCCACGGATGGTCGCGCGGTTCAGCACATCGATGACCTTACGGGCATCGCGTGAGGGGACGCTCACATACGAGAAACCGTCATGGAGCTCGATGCTGCCGATGAGGCGGCCGGGGATGTTGGCTTCGTTGGCGATGGCGCCGACGATGTCACCGGCACGAATGCCCTTTTCGCGGCCGATATCGAGCCAGAGACGCACGGATTCGCGGTCCTGCGGTCGAAACGGTTTGTCGCCGTTGCCACGTGGTGCAGATGAAGGGGCCGTTTGGTAGCCACGTGCCGCTGCGTTGATCGAATTGATGATGGGGTCGTGGTCACTGCCGTGGAGCTGCTCACCAAACGCGATGCGCAACGCGGCTGCCGCGATGGTCTCGAGATTGTTGTTTTCGCCCATGCTCTGGATCAGGGCACGTTCGGTCGACAAATCCTCTTTGGTAATGGTGTCGAGGATTTTCTGCGCGAGCTGTGATTTTTGCTTGACGCGCAAATCGGCCAGCGTCGGCAGTGGTGCGGTCGCAATGGACGCTTTGGTCATACGCTCGATAGTGCGGAGGACAAAGCGCTCTCGTGGAGTGGTAATCGAAATCGCCACACCACTGCGTCCTGCACGGCCGGTACGACCAATGCGGTGCACGTAGATTTCGGGATCGGGCGGCAACTCATAGTTAATCACGTGCGTTACGTGATCGACGTCGAGTCCACGTGCCGCCACGTCCGTTGCGACGAGAATGTCGCTCTGGTTGGTGCGGAAGCGGTGCATCACCCGGTCACGCTGAGTCTGCGACAATTCGCCATGGAGCGTGTCACAGTTGAACCCACGAGCCGTGAGTTTTTCTCCGACATTGTCGACATCCATGCGGGTACGACAGAAAATCATAGCGGCGCTGGGTTGTTCGAACTGCAACAAACGCGACAAAACTTCGAAGCGATCGCTGTGCAATGCTTCGTAGGCGCGTTGTTCGATGTGTTCGGCGGTTTGTTGTTTGGATGCGATGGCGATGTGTTGCGGGTTGGTCATGTAGCGCTTGGTCAGGCGCAAAATTGCGTCTGGCATAGTCGCTGAGTACAACGCCGTCTGGTGCGGCGTCGGCAAGCCGGCCAAAATGGTCTCGACATCGTCGATAAAGCCCATGGCCAACATTTCGTCGGCTTCGTCCAATACCACGCTTTGTACCGTTTTGAGCGAAATGCTGCCGCGGTTCATGTGGTCGATCAAACGTCCCGGTGTGGCCACCAAGACATGAACGCCTGCATGCAATGACCGGAGCTGTGAGGTGATTGGCTGCCCGCCATATATCGCGACGACGTTGAGGCGACGGTGTTTGGCATAGCCCTTGAAGGCAGTTGCCACTTGTACGGCCAACTCACGAGTTGGGGTCAATACAAGTACTTGTGCCTCACGACGATCCGTATCAATGCGATCAATCAACGGCAATGCGTATGCTGCCGTTTTCCCGGTGCCCGTTTGTGCTTGGCCGATAACATCGGACCCTTGTAGCATGTAACGGATAGAGGCTTCTTGGACCGGAGTCGGGGTAACATACCCAAGCTCACTAATCGTTGCGAGCAACCCCTGACTCAACCCAAGTGCCTCGAATGTGTTTGTCACACATCCCTCCTTATTCTCTATAACCAATCCATTATACACGGGATTTGGTCATACAGATAAGCGAGAGATGAAGAGCGCGCATACACACGACATATGGTTTGGTTTAGGTGGGTTCGGCGTACTTGGCTGCGAGTTCGGCAGCTGCCTGTCGGAACATCGTTACCAGCTCTGCAGGCTCATGGACCCGGCATGCACCACCGTACCGCAGTAACACCTGGCGTGTCGTCCAGAGGTTGGTGACCACAGCCCGTACAGTTGCGGTATCGTCGTCGTGGTATTCGATGGTGCTATCGGGGAAGAACGTTGCAAGATCGCGGCGCCGGGCTACCGCTGCATCGAGCGTATACACCAAGGAATAGCGCGGTTGTGGCGGACGTTCCGCGGGAATGACTGTCGGTAGCAACTGAGCGGTTTTTTTGACAATGCGCTCGAGCCGGTACTCGACCGTGGTATATGGGACAGCGTTGCCGGCAGGCTCGACATGCAGCAGGACCGCGTCGAGGTACATGTGCCCATCGCGCATGAATAGTCCATAGGGGGCGACCGTGTGTTTGCGCGAGCCATTCAGTTCGAAGTTACTGGTATACGAAAAAGAGAGTTGCTGCCGATTTTCGACAGCGCGACGAACAGTCCGCATAGTGGTAGCATCAAAGACACGCTGTTGACGCCCATAACTCCGGATGGTCAATGGGCTGGGGGGGACGGTACGGCTGGGATCCGGTAACAGCATGCGCATCTGCCGGAGCAGCTTTTGCACACTGACAAATGCCGATAGCATGTGATCATCGGGGAAGTTGGTGTCCAAAAAGGTCAACGCTTCGAGGCTTTCACGCGGGAGGTCGAGAATCGCAAAGTCACCGACGTGATGGAGCGAGTAGGTCCGTTGCGAACGATCGAATCGGATTTCACAACCGTATTCGCGTTTGAGTGCATCTAGATCGTGTTTGAGGGCCATCGCGGCGGCACTCGGGTAACCGTCTTGACCGAATTCCGTGTTGACAATCCCGATTAACTCATCGGCGGTCGCGGGTTGGCGAAAAAGGGAACGAAATATGACCAACCGGCGGCGGAAAGTTTGTTTTGAGCTACGCCGGACTCCACTGGGTCGGTTCGTCATACTTGACCTCATTCATCTATATCAATCGCCCATTGCTCACTTTTGACCACATCGTCGAGCCCCTTGAGGAGGCGACGCAGGTGCACAATCATCATGCCCACTTTGATGGGTGCGTTTTCGTCGCGGTCGAGCCAGCGCTGGAGCTGACCCTCAGCAAAGACCCGCAACAAGCGATCGGTCTCGTCGACCATGTGGTCGAGTGATTTAATTTTGGCCTGGCGGATTTTGCTACTGCCCATCACCGTATCGTCGGACAAATATCCCGTGTCACCCCCGGCACCGGGTATGCTGGGCTGTGGTGCGGCCAACTCGAATTCTTGGAGTTCAGGCGGCAAGTACCCCATATCGTCCATTGGTGGCATTGCGTGCGGAACGACTCCACTTGGCGTATTGGTCTGAAATGATTGAATGGCACTATCGAGCGATTCGTTGGGGTTGGCTGCAAAGTAACTCGCAAGCCGGCTCAACTCTGCAGCAGACATTCCTTCGTCGACGGCTGTGCGTGCCAATTCGATGCGCGTTTGTTCGTTGCTGATACGGCGCAGGTGCTGTGCCTGAGTGACGGTCAATTGCCCGGTGCGCAGGAAGGACTGAATGCTGACATCGAGGTCGAGCAACCCGAGGTAGCGCCGCACTGTGCGTGCCGACAGCCCGACCGTTTGCCCTACGGCCTCGTCGAGTGTCCCCTCGTCGGCGTCCGGTGTCGCAGCGGCGAACTGGAGCCGGAGGCGTGCAAAGGCATTGGCCTGCTCGAGGT
>JBJONV010000173.1:0-24731 GCA_046051665.1 Chloroflexota bacterium | reverse complement strand
AGCGGCAGCACATGCGCGTGCTAGTTCACCGACGACATCCCCCTTCCCATCGCGCCAACGGTTCTGCGCAACGGTGTGGGTGCTGTACCGTGACGGCCACAGGCAGAACCCATCGTGGTGTTTTGCGGTCAAAATCAAGCCGCGCATCCCACCACGCTTGGCGGTGTCGACAATCTGTTCGGCGTCGAACGCAGTCGGGTTGAACACATCCGGGGATTCGTCGCCATATCCCCATTCACGATCGGTGAAGGTGTTGACGGTGAAGTGGACAAACCCATAGAACTCCCGTTCGTGCCAGGCGCGTTGGCGTGCAGATGGGATCGGTCCATAAGGGGTTATTCCTGCGGTGTGGTGTTGCATGACTCTCTCGTCACAAGGTGGATGCAGGCATTCTACGGGAATTTGTAGGAGCGCGATGTACAAAAAACCAGCCACTGGGTGGTGGCTGGTTTGAGTCTGTTACTTTTTAGCGATTGCTCAGTTTCATCTGGCGGTCGATATCGCGCTTCACATCGCGTTCGGCGATTGCTTCGCGTTTGTCGTGTTGTTTTTTGCCCTTGGCGACGCCGACTTCGACTTTGACATATTGATTGTCAAAGAAGATGCGTAACGGCACAAACGTATAGCCGCGGCGGGTAATGAGCTGATAGATGTCATTGATTTCACGTCGTTTGAGCAACAATTTGCGCTTGCGGGTTGGTTCGTGATTGAAGATGACCCCTGATTGCGAGTACGGCGAGATATGGGCGTCATACAGCCATGCTTCGCCGCCTTCGATACGGGCGTACGAACCACGCAATTGGCATTTGCCGGCACGGATCGATTTGACCTCTGAGCCGGTCAACGCCACTCCCGCGGTGTAGCGCTGTTCGATGAAGTATTCGTGGAAGGCATTGCGATTGTCGGCCATCGTTTTGCCCGAAAGGGATTTACGTTCTGTACCCATTGATTCTCTACCTTGCTGCAGGAGTGTTCGCCTGCGTCGGTGATACGCCGCTAGCTTCGGTGTTGTTGCACCCGGGTTTCGATGGTGTGCCGATCGGGTATTGCGCTAATGCCGAGCCCTTCGACGCTCGCTGCTGCCACGACCGCAGCAAAATACGCCGCCACGACAGCATCGCGGGTTTCTTGATAGCGCACCAACAGCGCTGCGGCAAAGACGTCACCCGCACCCGTCGGATCGATCTCGGTGGCGGGGTACGCCGGGATGTGGATGGGTGTCCCGCCGATGAAGATATCGGCACCTTTTGCACCGTACGTCAAGGCAACGATTCCACAGTGCTGCGCGTATCGTTCTGCGACCGTACGATCGCCATGGACATCTTCGATGCTCATCACCAGGATGTCGACGCGTTTGAGCAATTCTGGTGCAGGATCGAAGGGGATGTACTCAATTTGACTCGGGAATGGTTTGTGCCAACGGCGCATCATCCCTTGGGGTGTCATGCCGATGAGTGCGTTGGGGAATGCATCGACCAAGGTCAACGGAGTCTCGGCCAATATCGGCCCAAGATGGACAATTGACGGTGCACGCCATGCATCGGGGATGTCTGCAGCAGCGAGTGGCAGGGCATCGCCGTGCAAAAATTGGATGCGCCCATTGGGGGTATAGCGATTCTCGAAGATGGGGGCATGACTATGGCTGACCGCGGCAACAGGGACATCGCTCGGCCAATCGGCAGGGAGGACCGCTTGGGCCGACACAATAGCAGGGTGCCGTCCGAGGCGTTGGGCGGTGCGCGCTGCGTAGAGTGAGGTTCCGCCAGGAATGGTCGACCCATCTGGCAGGAGGTCGCTCGTGATATGGCCGAGCATCAAATAGTCTGGGTTCATGGTGTTCACCTAAAAAGGGACGCGGTCAGTCGCATATGCTCCTGACCGCGCCGTACCGTATCTGCAGGTCGTGTCAGCTGGATGTTTTGGCCGGGTAAATAACGATTTTGCGGGATTCGCCTTCGCCTTCACTCTCGGTATAGACGGTTGGGTCGTCTCGCAGTGCCAAATGAATGTAGCGTCGATCCGCGCCGTTCATCGGCTCGAAGCGGTGCAGTTGGCCGGTCTGTCTGACGCGTTCTGCCATGCGCCGTGCCATGCTCTCGAGCATTTCTTGGCGGCGCTGCCGGTAATTCCCGACATCTACGACGATTTGTGGCCATTTTCGGTTGCTTTTCCCTGCCAGCAGATTCACCATGAATTGGATCGAACGCAACGTGTCACCACGCCGTCCAATCATCAAGCCCATGGCTTCTTCGTCTGCTCCTTCGACATGCAGGGTGATGGTTTCTTCCACGCCGCCGTCTTGGGCAGGGGCAGTCGTCTTGACGGCCGAGACAAATCCTTCGATGCCCATATGCTCGAGTAATTGCTCGAGGATGTGGCGCGCGTGTTTGGCGCGATCTTCGGGTGACGCAGGCTCGGCCGGTTCGTCGTCGACAACACTGACGCGCACCAGGGCTTCTTCTTCGTCGTTGCCACTAATCAGAATTTCGATGGCGACTTCGTCGCGGTCGCGACCCAATTGGGCAAGCGCTAAGTCGACGGCATCGGCGACGGTACGAGCGCTTATTTCGATCGAGGGTTTCGGCTTCGACATGTGCGTCTCCTCGGAACAAGACGGAGGGTTATTTGGTCGAATTCGTCTGTCGGTCAGGGTCGTTCAATGGCTTGAGGACGTCCCAGAATTCGGCAGTGGTCTTGGACTGTGCGTGGCTGGCTTCGACTTCGTGCTTGCTCACGCCGACCACTTCGGGTGGTGGGAAGAAGCCTGCGTCGATCGGCAAAAACTTCAGGTAGTTTGCCAACGATCCCCAGCCGCCGATGACGTATTGTTGAATCATCGACAAAATACTCCCGACGACCCAGTACAGCACCGCACCAGATGGGAAGGTGAAGCCGATGTAGCCGAACAACAACGGCATGAACAACAAGGTCTGTGTCATGGCCTTCTGTTGAGGGTCTTGGACGCGTGGGGTAGACATCAATTGCACGATGAGCTGGAATACGACCGACAACACCGGGAGGATGTAGTACGGATCGGTTTTACCGAGGTCAATCAGCCACAAGAACCCACCCGACAACGGTGGTTGGTCGAGGGTCGTGGTCGCAATGGCCGTGCCCATGTTGTTGGCGCTCTGCAAGACGCCGAGCATTTTGGCGGCGGCATACTCACCCGGAGCGACGCTCGTCAGATGAAATACCGCTTGGTAAATGCCCAAAAACAACGGCAATTGGAAGAATATCGGCAAACACCCCGAGACCGGGTTGGCATTGTTTTCTTTGTAGAGCGCCATCGTCTCTTGTTGGAGGCGTTGGGGATCTTTGCCGTGTTTGCGCTGGAGTTCTTGGAGGGCAGGCTGCAAGGCCTGGATTTTGCGGCTCGACTGGAGCTGACGGATGGTCAACGGCAGCAGAATGATGCGCGCAATGATGGTGAAAATAATGACAGCCACACCACCGTTGCCGGTCCAATTATAGAACGTCAGCAACACGGTTTCGAGGAACGTAACCAGCGAGGTCCATAGCGCCATGGGATTCACCTTTATTGCGTGGACGCGACTTCCGGCGGTGTATACACACCAGCGCGCCGCAGAAGAGTAGCCACGAGATCGAGGAGTCTGGGGAAGGGAATAAGGAGTAACGACCGTGAGCGTGCAATAAAGACAATGTCTACATTCCCACGGATATGTTGGTACTGGAGGCGAATTGCCTCGCGAACACGCCGTTTGATGCGATTACGAATAACCGCTCCACCATGACGGCGAGCGACCACGATGCCACATCGAGTGGTACGTTGACGAGCGGGCGCAACGCTGATAGACAGTCTTGCATCGTCATGGTGGCTACCATGGGAGCGCACTCGTTGGAAGTGCGCTGGTCGACGCAAGCGATACTGCCGTTTCATCGTTCAGCCCGCTCTCTCTACGATACTAGCGGCTCGTCCGCTGTACTGCTCGCCGCTCGTCGCTCACCGTCAAGCGCCAGCGACCGGACAACCGGCGACGCTTCAATACGGCACGACCGTCTTTGGTTTTCATTCGCTCCAAGAAGCCGTGCTTGCGGCGGCGTGGAATACGCTTTGGTTGCCATGTACGTTTGGGCATTATCCAACCCCTTCAATAGCCAGAATCTGGCCACATGATGATACGTTGTGTTGGTCGCAACACGGTGGACACAATATGTCATTATAGCGGTTCGCGCGCGCGCGTGTCAAATCAGGGAATCGACACTGGCGTGTTGTCATCGTGGTGCAATCCCCCAGCCCGCAGAGTGCTACGGACTGGGGGAGGTGCATTATTCGACGTTGAGCGTACGCTTGATGACGTCGCTTGGCAGCGCGTTGCCACCACGTGATCCGCCATTGCGGCTGGACTTTTCACGGGTTTCGGCGCCGAAGCGAGCAGCCAAATCTTGCAGGGTTGCATCGCCCTCGAAGCCTGCTTCGGCATTGGAAGCCGATGTGTAGGTTTCGGGTTTGCGGTTGTCATCGCGCTTTGGACGGCGCTCGCCGGCGGGGCGATCTTCGCGTGGCTGACGGGCAGCACGGTCTGGGCGCTCGCTGGCTGGGCGGTCTTCGAGGTAGGCGCTCAAGCTGATGCGGTTGTTGGCCGTATCGACGTTGAGGACGCGCACCTGGAGCTCGGTGCCGATTTCGGGCTTCTTGCCACCGGGGATTTCGCTGCTATGGACCAAGCCATCGCGGCCGACGCCGATGTTCACAAAAACGCCGAATGGTGAATGGCCGCTGACTTTGCCTTGCAAAATCTGACCCTGGCTAATGGCATCCAACTTGGGGTCGGTGCTGGCACGGCGCAGGCTCAAGCTGATCCGACCCTGGGCTGGGTCGATTTCGATGATTTTGAAGGTGTAGGACTGACCGATGGTAACGGCATCTTCGACCTTGGCGACACGCGTGTCGGCGAGTTCAGAGATGTGAACCAAGCCGTCTTTGCCAACGCCGATGTCGACGAATGCGCCGATGGCGGTGGTGCTCTTGACGGTACCTTCGATGGAGTCACCAGCTTTGAGGGCGTTGATGGCGTCTGAATTCACTTCGGGGCGGCGGCGGCGCTCGGTGCGTGCAGGGCGCTCCTGGGTGCGCATCGTCAAGCTGATGCGGTTCTTCGACTGGTCGACTTCGAGGACCTTGACGGTTACATCTTGGCCAACGGCGACAACGTCTTCGACCTTCTCGACACGGGCGTCAGCCAGCTCAGAGATGTGGACCAAACCGTCGCGACCCACGCCGATGCTGATGAAGGCACCGTATGGAGTGATGGATTTGACTTTGCCCTGCAGAATCTGGCCAGCGACCAACTCTTGCATGCCTTTTTTGGCGCGCTTTTCGCCGGCGTCGCTACTTACTTCGGTCGTTTCGGCGCTGACAACAGGTGTCTCGGCGCTCTCGGGGGTTGGGTTTGTGGTCTCTTCGGTCATATGAGGTATCCTCCTAGAATGCTGCACTACAATATGGAACCGACATTAGCGGTTCAGTTCCGACCGGACCAAGTCGACGAGGCCACCCTCGCGCAGATCATCAAGCCGGTAGTAGTTTCCTTTTAAGTGGTGAGCCAACTGTTTGGCTAACCCACGCTCGAACACCGGGTGTTCCGTGTCGATCACCACCGAGCGGATTTCTTCGCTGGCGATGAAGTCTGCAATCGAGTAACTCTCGGACTGCGGGGGCAAATC
Source organism: Chloroflexota bacterium (assembly GCA_046051665.1). GTDB lineage: Bacteria > Chloroflexota > Chloroflexia > Chloroflexales > Roseiflexaceae > UBA965. Next base: position 19,043 of record JBJONV010000173.1, on the reverse strand, counting down.
CGTCATGGCGACATTGGCTTGCCCGTCGGTCAACAAGACCATCAGGGGAACCACTTCTTCGTCTTGGCGGCGAGCCCGTTTGAGGACTTCGTAGCCCATCATCAACCCGCGTGACAGCGGCGTACGACCACCCGTGGGCATCGTCTGCAACATCTTTTGGGCCAGTTCGACACTACTCGTTAATGGCAACAACAGGGTTGCATAGTCACGCTGGAACGATACCAAACCCACACGGTCGCGGCGCTGATATGCATCACGCAGCAGCGACAGTACGGCGTTCTTGGTTGCCCGCATGCGTTCGTCTGCTGCCATCGACCAACTCGCGTCGACGACAAAACACACCGCATTGCGGGTTTTGCGCACCCGGACCTTTTGGCGCAAGTCACTCCGTCTGAGCATGACTGCTCGGACAGGCTTCCCTTCTGCCAAGGCATCGGCACGGCGCTTGGGTTGCAAATGGGCTGCATACCGGAGCGTCGCGTCGAATGCCAGGTCGGTGACGCGGTGGGCCGGGCGACTGCTGACGTACCGACCTTGCTTGCGCGTGGTGCGGGTGCGGCTCCGTCGCCCTGGTGATTTGCGTTCTTGGCGATCGCGTTGACCCTCGAGCCGCTTGGGCTTGAACATCTCGCCTGCCTTGAACGCCTTTTCGCCACCACCTTGTTCGTTGTTCGTCTGCGAACCTTGGTCCGTTGCGCCTGCACTGGCATTCGCACCGGCACCACCTTCGCTCTCTTCCTGACCCTCACTGGACTCGCCGTCGTCACTCGTGTTTAGAGGGTCTTTTTTTTTACGCCATCCGCGTTGGCTTGGGCTGACTCATCACCTTCGGCTGACTGCACTCGGTCGAGGATGTCGCCGACGCGTGCTTCGTCGAGTTTGACCTCGGTAAAGGGCTGGCGGCGCATGCGGTGTGGCAGGGCTAATTCGGCGGCCACCCGGATGTCTTCGGCGGCCAGCTTGGTGCGACCGGCCCATGCTGCATGGGTGCGGGCCGTCTCGAGGATGGCCAGGTCGGCACGATGGCCGTCGACGCCGAGTTCCATCGAGAGGGTAGCGACTGCTGCCATGTCGCGTCGGGTGATTTCGACCAGTGGCAACAAGGCACGGGCACGGACGATGCGTTCGGCCAATTCTTGTTCGGTGGGGAGCCATTCTTTGGCAAAACCGTCGGGGTCGCCGTCGTAGCGCATGCGGCGTGAAATAACTTCGACGCGGCCTTCGACATCATGAATACCGCCGATTTCGACGACCAGACCGAATCGGTCCAGCAATTGCGGGCGCAATTCGCCTTCTTCGGGGTTCATCGTGCCGACGAGGATGAAGCGTGCCGGGTGAGTCACGCTGATGCCTTCGCGCTCGACGGTGTTGACACCCATGGCGGCGGCATCGAGCAGAATATCGACCAAATGGTCATCGAGGAGGTTGATTTCGTCCACATAGAGCAACCCGCGGTTGGCCTGGGCCAACAAACCGGGCTCGTAGCGACGGTGCCCCTCGGTCAAAGCATGTTCGAGGTCCAGTGACCCAACCACGCGGTCTTCGGAGGCTGCCACCGGCAAATCGACCAGGCGCGTGGCGCGCTCTGATACGGGCAAGTCGGGGTTGGTCTCGTAGCGGGCGCGGCAGGATGGACACATCGCCGAAGGCTGGTCAGGCGGACACCCATAGGGACAGTCGGCGACGACCCGGATGAGCGGTAAAATCCGCGCCAGGCCACGTACCGCCGTCGATTTGGCCGTACCTTTCTCACCGCGAATCAACACGCCGCCGATGCGTGCGTTGATTGCATTCAAAATGAGTGCCCGTTTCAGTCGATCTTGACTGACGATGGCACTGAAGGGGTAGACCGGACGTGCAGTGGTCATGGGTATCTCTTTTCCAAACCAACCATCGTAGCGTGCGGACACACTACGGACGAATGCCCAAGCGGTTTGTGCGAGCGACAGAACGTACGCACACACAGAAGGACCGCATATACACCGCATTATCACATCAGACTGCGGGACTGTCAAATCTAAGGCGTTGAGATGCGTTGACAGCACATCGTCGCACTCTTACAATACGCCCAATACCATCCCGGCATCCCGCCGATGCGCACCACGGAGGGCCCGATGACACGCCAGACCCGCGTCTTATCCGATGCATGGCAGATGCGTCCGGTGCATCGTTTTGCCCACGGTGCGTACCCCACGCCAGACCGTCCGGGCTGGTTCCCCACAGCGATACCGTCACAATGGCAAATGCACCCCGAACTCACACGCTATGTCGGTCCGATGGTCTATCGGACGGCGTTTGCTGTTGACCCGCACCCGCAGGGACGGACATTTTTGCGCCTCAACGGCGTGTTTTATTATTGCAGACCGTGGCTCAACGGCGTCGACCTCGGGCTACACGAAGGGTACTTCAGTCCACATACCATCGACGTCACGCGTTTTCTCACTCAGACCAACGAGCTCATCCTCGAGGTGCGCTGCCCCGAAGAACACGACAAAGTCGACAAACGTCTCATCACCGGTGTTTTTTCGCATTGGGATAGCCTCGATGGCACCACCAATCCGGGTGGCGTCTGGCTCCCCGTCGAGCTCATCCACACCGGTCCGGTACACCTCGTGCATGCGCTGTTGCATACCACGCGGGTCGGTTCAGACCATGCCGACGTGCGCTATCGGATAGCCACCGATGCACTCCAGGCGACCGATGCCCACATCGAATGGCGCATTGCCCCCAAGAACTTCGGCGGCAAAATCCATACGCTCCAGAGTCGCATCAGCATCGCTGCAGGGCATCACGAAGCGAGCGGGACGATACGCATCCCTGATCCGGAGCTCTGGTGGAGTCACGATTTGGGCTTCCCCGCTTTATATGACATTACGGTGACAGTTGTTGTTGCTGGTGTGGCCAGTGATCGCCTGCAGTTTGACTACGGGATTCGCATGTTCGAAATGCGCAATTGGGTCCCGTTCCTGAACGGCAAACGCTTCTTGATGAAGGGCAACAACTACCCTCCTACCGATGTACGCCTGGCCAACGTCACGCCTGAGCGCTGTGCGACTGACGTCCAATTGGCGCGTGAATGCCACATGAATGTCCTCCGTGTGCACGCGCACGTGGCGCATCCGGCGCTGTATGCAGCTGCTGATGCCCAGGGTGTCTTGCTCTGGCAAGACTTTCCGCTCCAGTGGATGTATGCCCGCAGTGTGCTCGAGCCCGCCAAAAAACAAGTGCGCGAAATGGTGCAACTGCTGCATAATCACCCGTCGATTGTGCTCTGGTGCATGCATAACGAAGCCATGTACGTGGCCGATACGAGCGATGAGCGACTGCTAAGCAAGCTCCGGACCTATCTCTCGGTGTTTGGCTGGAACTGGAACCGGAATGTGCTCGATGTCGCGCTCCAACGCGTCGTCGCCAGCGAAGACGAACACCGCTTGACCGTTCGTTCATCAGGAGAATACGCCGTTCCGCTGTTGGCAAAAGGCACCGATACGCACTTCTATTACGGCTGGTATAGCATCTATGGCCGATTGCCGGCCTGGGAGCAGATTATCCGCCAGTTCCCCCGCAATACCCGGTTTGTCACCGAATTCGGCGCACAAAGCTTCCCCAACTACGAGAGTGCGGTACGCTTCATGGCTACCGATGTGCGGCAATTGGATGTCGCTCGGTTGGTGGAACGGCACAGCTTCCAGCCCGATATCTTGGCGTATTGGATGGATTGGCGGTCGGCCCCCGACTTGCGGACACTCATCGAAATGACGCAGGAGTATCAGGCCGATATCAATCGGTTTTATATCGACCGCCTGCGTTTGCGCAAATACCGCCCGACTGGCGGTATCGTGCCGTTCATGTTTACCGACGCCAATCCTGCGGTGTCGTGGTCGGTGGTGGACTATTGGCGCGTGCCCAAACAGTCGTATTACGCGTTGCAAAAGGCGTTTCGTCCGACCTATGCGTGTACGATTATTGCCGCAACGCCCGCCCATATCGGCCAATCAATCGACATCCCCATCTACGTGATGAATGATCTGCGCGAACCAATCGCGGTCACCGTCACCGTGACGGTGCGTGATCCCAATGGAACGGAGTTAGCGCAGGTGGTCCACGCACGCCATGTGCCGGCAGACGCAATGGCCATGCAACTCGACGAGTTGCGCCTGCAACCCACAATGATCGGCACCTACCGCGTCGATATTATGCTCCGTGATAGCAATGGAATCCTCGAACATTCTTACCCTGTGCGGGTACTCCACATCGCTGCGCAACACGGACGTTGAGGCATCACCACATACCGTACAAATGCCACGGGTATAATACACATCAAGAATCTCCACACGACAAGGAGGATGCGATGACCGACATGCTGACGCGTGCCGAAGCCATGCACGGCGAACTTTCGCGCCTGCGCCGCGACATCCATATGCACCCCGAATTGGCATTCCAAGAAGTCCGTACTGCGGCATTGGTGGCTGATACGTTGCGTGAAATAGGCGGTATCGACATCCGCACCAACGTTGGGATAACGGGCGTGGTTGGTGATATGGGGACCGGTGATGGCCCGACCATTGCTATTCGCGCCGATATGGATGCCCTCCCCATCCACGAAACGACCGGCCTCGGCCACTCCTCGCACGAGAATGGCAAAATGCACGCCTGCGGTCATGACGCCCATACGGCCATTCTTCTTGGTGCAGCACATCTGCTCAAAGCCGAATTCGCCAGCGGGAAGCTCAAAGGGAATGTGCGCTTTTTGTTCCAACCCGCCGAAGAAATCGGTGGTGATGGCGTCTCAGGCGCACCCAAGATGATTGCCGACGGTGCCATGCTGGGTGTCGATCACGTGATTGCCTTGCATGTCGACTCCGGGTCGCCAGTCGGTACCGTCAAAATGGTCAAAGGCCCAGTGACGTCGGCGGCAGATGCCTTCAAAGCCTGGGTGCGTGGCACCGGTGGTCATGGGGCATACCCCCATCACGGCACCGATCCACTCTGGATGGCGGCACCCGTCATCACCGCCATTCACGGTATCGTGGCGCGCCGCATCAATCCCAAAGAGCCAGCAGTGGTGAGTTTGGGGATTGTCCAAGCCGGTTCGGCCTTCAACATCATCCCAAACGAGGTCTACTTTGCCGGCACCATACGGAGCTTCAAAGAATCCACGCGCGAGACGCTGTTTGCCGAATTGGACCGGGCATTCGCACTGGCCGACGGGTTGGGGGGCAGTTACGAGCTCGAGATTATCAAGGGCTATCCCGCCGGTATCAACGACGCGACCGTCGCGCAGTGGATGGACGATGTGTCGAGTGATATCCTCGGTACCAACCAGGTCGATCGCAAAACGGTCGGCATGGCGGGCGAGGATTTTGCTTATATGCAGCAAATCGCCCCTGGTGCCATGCTGATGCTTGGTGCTGCAGTCGGTGACATGCCCCGGCCACACCACACACCGGTGTTTGATATCGACGAACGTGCGATGCCCATTGGCGCGGCCATTTTGGCCGAGACCGTGCGTCGCTATTTGTCGCGCTAACGTTTTTACACAGAAAAAGAGGAACACGATGTCGATGTTGACCCGCGCCGAAGCACTGAGCGCTGAATTATCCCGCTTGCGCCGTGAGATTCACATGCACCCCGAATTGGGCTTCCAAGAGGTGCGCACTGCCGCCTTGGTGGCTGATACCCTCAAAGAAATCGGCGGCATCGGCATCCGCACCCAAGTGGGTGTGACCGGTGTGGTCGGTGATCTGGGCACGGGTGATGGCCCAACTATTGCCATCCGCGCCGATATGGATGCGCTGCCGGTACTCGAAAACACCGGCCTCGGCCATGCATCCGTCGATGCCGGAAAAATGCACGCCTGTGGACACGATGCCCATACCGCAATCCTGCTCGGGGTTGCGCACCTACTCAAAGAAGAATTCACCACAGGCAAACTCAAGGGCAATGTCCGCTTCCTCTTCCAACCCGCCGAAGAAGTCGGTGGTGACGGCGTGTCGGGCGCACCAAAAATGATTGCTGACGGCGCACTCGATGGTGTCGATCATGTGATTGCACTCCACGTCGCATCCGAAATCCCCCTCGGCCAGGTTGGTCTGACACGCGGCCCGGTCACTGCTGCTGCAGACGGGTTCAAAGGTTGGATCCGCGCAACCGGCGGTCACGGCGCCTACCCACACAGCGGTACCGACCCGGTCTTGATGATGGCATCGGTCATCCAGGCCATCAACAGCATTGTGTCGCGTCGCATTGACCCGATGAAGTCGGCCGTTATCAGTGTGGGCATTGTCCAGACGGGTACGGCGTTCAACATCATCCCCAACGAGGTCTACATCGGCGGCACGATCCGGAGCTTTGATCCGGACGTCCGTGAGCAGTTGTATGTCGAGCTCGACCGTGCGTTTTCGGTTGCCAAAGCCTTGGGTGGCGAGTACGAGCTCGAAATCATCCGGGGCTACCCGGCTGGTATCAACGACGCAACCGTCTCGCAGTGGATGGATGATGTGGCCAGCGACTTCCTCGGTGCCGAGAATGTCGATCGGGTGACCGCTGGAATGGGCGGTGAGGATTTTGCGTATATGCAGCAAAAAGCCCCGGGCACCATGATGATGCTCGGCGCGGCGGTCGGCGACATGAGCCGGCCACACCATACGCCAGTGTTCGACATCGACGAGCGCTCATTCCCCATCGGTGCGGCCATTTTGGCCGAAACCGTACGCCGCTATTTGTCCCGCTAAGTGTGCGTGTACAGAGAGAAAACGGAGATTCCCTATGCCGATGCGAGCCCGTGCCGAGGCACTCAGCGCTGAACTTTCACGCTTGCGCCGTGACATTCATACCCATCCCGAATTAGGCTTCCAAGAGGTTCGGACTGCCGCTCTCGTGTCAGAAACATTGCGAGAAATTGGCGGCATCGCTGTCCGTACCAATGTCGGTATCACCGGCGTTGTCGGCGATTTGGGTACCGGTGATGGCCCGACCATCGCCATCCGCGCCGACATGGATGCACTCCCCATCCACGAAGCCACCGGTCTGCCGCACGGTTCGGTGGACGCCGGCAAAATGCACGCCTGTGGCCACGACGCACACACGGCTATTTTGTTGGGGGTCGCCCATCTGCTCAAAGAAGAATTTGCTACTGGCAAACTCAAGGGCAACGTGCGCTTTTTGTTCCAACCCGCCGAAGAAATCGGCGGCGACGGGGTCTCGGGTGCACCCAAGATGATTGCTGACGGCGCACTCGACGGGGTCGATCACGTTATTGCATTGCACGTCTTGTCGACATTACCCTACGGCGAAGTGATGTTGCCGCGTGGGCCCAACACCGCAGCCTCGGATGCATTCCGCGGCGTCGTACGTGGCAGTGGTGGTCACGGTGCAGCACCGCACAACGGGACCGATCCGGTCTGGATGGCCAATATTGTCATCAGTGCGTTGTTTGGGATCTGTGCCCGCAAAATTGACCCGATGCATCCGGCGGTCATCAGTATCGGCATCTTGCAGGCAGGGGGAGCGACGAATGTGATTCCTTCCGAAGTCGTCATTTCGGGTACGATCCGGAGCTTTGACCCTGCCATCCGTGAACTCCTGCACGCTGAGGTCGACCGTGCGTTTGCCACGGCCAAACTGCTCGGCGGCGACTATAGCCTCGAGATTGTGCGTGGCTACCCAGCCGGCAATAATGACGAGACGGTCACCCAGTGGATGGACGACGTCGCCACCGAATACCTGGGCACCGACAAGATCGACCGTCTGACGACCGGTATGGGTGCCGAGGATTTTGCCTATATGCAGCAAAAAGTGCCGGGGACGATGATGATGATCGGTGCCGAAGTCGGTGATATGACCCGGCCACACCACACGCCGGTATTCGACATCGACGAGCGGGCGATGCCGTTAGGCGCGGCCATTTTGGCCGAGACCGTCCGCCGCTATTTGAGCAAATAACGCGTCCCAAACACGTGACCGCGCTGGTGTATGGCACCAGCGCGGTTTTCTATGGATAAACAATCCGCTATGCCGGTTGGATGCGCTCGCGCGCAACAATGCCGGTCAAGCAACCAATTGCGCCGGCAGCCTTGGCGAGTTCGTCGACGGGTGTCTCGATGCAGGTAATGCCCAGGCTTTTGTAGAAGGCCAGCGAAATGGGGTTGTTGGCGGCGACGAGGATGGTATTGGGGGCGACCACCACGAAGTTCATGGCCATGCCGCCACGCAGCTCGTCGGTATCGGGTGCGAATTGGACGGTGATGCCGCGGGCACGCAGTGCTTCGACGCCACGGTGCACGAGCCTCGTCGGCCAGGCAATAGCCAACATCGGCGAGATGATGCGGAGCATCCCCATCAAATGCATCGTGCCATAGGGGAGGTCGACGACGATGGCGCTGCGACCGCTCTGAGCAAGGTACTGGGTCAGCTGGGCTGCGCCGTCGTCGTTGGTGCGCAAGCCCCGGCCGATGATGGCGGTGTCGGGATCGAGCCACATCAGGTCCGCACCTTCGAAGGTGCCGCGGCCCGAGATGCTGCGTACAATAGGCACGCCCAAATCGGCCAGGCGACGGGCTGCTTGGCGTTCTTCGCCGGCGCGGACAGACGACGCCGGTCGACCGAGGATTGCTCCTTCGGGCGTCATCACAAAGACATCTGCCATAAACATCTGATTGGCCAATGGAAGGCCCTGCGGTGCCAGCTCGGTGACGGTGACGCCCAAACGACGATAGGCGGCGGCCATCTGGGTGTGTTGCGCGCGTGCTTTTGCCAAATCGAGTGGGGCAATCATGTTGACGGCATCGGGGTCCATCGACGCGGCGAGTTCATCACCAGGTGTATGGAGAATGACATGACGGAGCGGTGCGTATTCGCTGTCGATGCCGCTGGTCGCCCAGAGGGTGCCCAACTCTTGAGCGAGTGATGTAGGCCGTGGGCGCCAGCCGCTCCCGCCTTGGGACGAATGGCTGATGTCGGGATTGTGTGTCATGGTGTCCTCGCGATGGCAGGTGGTTAGGGCAATTATACGAGCACGCGTGGTATGATGAAGCAAGAGAATAGCCTGCGATTTGGAAAGAGGACCACCATGTCGATGCTCGAGAAAGCACAGACGTTGCTCCCCGAAATGTCACGCCTCCGTCGTGATATCCATGCACATCCTGAATTGGCCTTCCAAGAAGTCCGCACCTCGGCGTTGGTCGCCGACACCCTGCGTGAAATAGGCGGTATCGACGTCAAAACCCAGGTGGGCATCACCGGCGTGGTCGGTAGCATCGGGACCGGCGACGGTCCGACCATTGGTATCCGCGCCGACATGGATGCGCTGCCGATCCTCGAAGCCAGTGGTGATGCCTTCTCGTCTGTCAACCCGGGCGTTATGCACGCATGCGGCCATGACTCGCACACCGCCATGTTGTTGGGTGTTGCACATCTGCTCAAGCAGGAGTTCGCCAAAGGGAATTTGAAGGGCAATGTGCGCTTCATCTTCCAGCCGGCCGAAGAAGCCACAGGCGGTCAGCACCAGTCTGGTGCCCCAATGATGATGGACGACGGTGCCCTCGATGGCGTCGATCATATGATTGCATTGCACGTCGATTCGACCATGCCCGCCGGCAAAATCGGCTTGCGCGCCGGTCCGACCAGCGCCGCAGTCGACAGCTTCAAAGCCTGGATTACGGCGAGCGGCGGCCACGGTGCATACCCGCACATTAGTGGTGACCCTTTGTGGATGCTCATCCCCATCATGACCGCGTTGCATGGCATTGTGGCCCGTCGCGTCGATCCCATGCACCCTGCAGTGGTCAGCTTGGGTGTGGTGCGTGGCGGTACGGTCTCGAACGTCATCCCAGCCGAGGTCTACCTCGAAGGGACGTTGCGTAGCCTCGACCCCGACGTCCGCAAATTATTGGTGCGCGAGGTAGAGAATGCCTGTGCGTTGGCGCGTAACTTCGGTGGCGATTACAAAATTGAATTCGAATACGGCTACCCCAACGGCTACAACGACCCCATGGTGACGGGTTGGATGGATCAGGTCATCACCGAGTTTGTTGGTGCCGACAACATTGTGCGCGACAAGGGCGGCATGGGCGCAGAGGATTTTGCGTATATGCAGCAAAAAGCACCGGGGACGATGTTCAACCTCGGCGCCGCTGTGGGTGACAAACCTCGTGGCCACCACACGCCGGTATTTGCCATCGACGAATCGGTCATGCCACTTGGTGCGGCGGTGTTGGCCGAAACGGCCGTGCGCTTCTTGCGCGGCGAATTCAAAAAGTAAGCATGTTGTCTCGGAGACACCGGTACACGGGGCGTCGCGAGACGCCCCGTTTGTGTGGAGGATTGTATGTCACAACGACGTGTCGTCGTCACTGCAGCGGTACGCTCGCCCATCGGTAAGTTCGGCGGCAGCCTCAAAGATATATCCACCATTGACCTCGGGGCACATATCGTGCGCGCCGCAGTGGCTCGTGGTGGCATAGCCGCACACGAGGTCCAACAGGTCTTTTTGGGGAATGTCATCCACAGCGATCTGCGTGACATGTATCTATCGCGTGCGGTAGCCGTCAATGCAGGCTTGGCAATTGACACCCCCGCCATGTCGGTCAACCGCGTCTGCGGCAGTGGCTTGCAGGCGATCATCAGTGCCGCCCAGGCGATTCTGCTGGGCGATGTAGATGTCGCCATCGCCGGCGGTGTGGAATCGATGAGTCGTGCACCCTATTGGCTCCCCACGATGCGCTGGGGGCAACGCCTGAACGATAGTAGCGTCCTCGATGCCATGGTCGGCGCGCTGACCGATCCATTTGATGGCTGTGCGATGGGCGTCACCGCCGAACGCGTCGCGAATCGCTATGGGATCACCCGTGCCGACCAAGACGACATGGCCTTGGCGAGCCAGCAACGGGCTGCAGCAGCCACAGCAGCGGGGTATTTTGCGGGTCAAATTGTACCGATAGACGTCCCTGTCAAGGGCGGTACGCAGTCGTTTGCGACCGACGAAGGAATCCGGGCTGACACAACGCTCGCCGGCTTGGCCAAGCTCAAAACCATCTTTGCTGGTGACGGCACGGTCACCGCCGGCAATTCGTCGACCATCAACGATGGTGCTGCCGCGTTGGTGTTGATGGACGAGGCGACGGCAATTGCCCGAGGCATTCCTATTTTGGCAACGTTGGTTGGCTACAGCCATGCCGGTGTCGATCCGGCGTTGATGGGCATCGGGCCAGTCCCGGCCATCCAGAAGCTGTGGGCCAAAACCGGTGTTGGTCGCGATGCGGTAGGAATCTACGAAGTCAACGAGGCATTTGCGGCCCAAGCAATTGCCGTGACGCGCGAACTGGGGCTGGATCCGGCCCGGGTCAACCCTGACGGCAGCGGTATCTCGCTCGGACACCCGTTGGGCGCGTCGGGGGCGATTTTGTCGGTCAAGGCAATCCACGCACTGGCCCGCACCCAGCAACAGTATGCGGTGACGTCGCTGTGTATCGGTGGTGGGCAGGGGATTGCGGCGTTGTGGCAACGGGGATGATTCAAATAGAGCCCACGGCTCCCGTGGGCTCTGATTTCATTGCATCTCCCCTGAATCGGGGTTTTCTTATAATATTGAGAACCCAGACGCCGATACCGAGAAGTAGCGCGCTTTAGAGTTTGTTGTTGGCCACTTTAAACACCATTTGAAGCACTTTTAGTATGGTTATACTGCATAAAAATTGCAAGCGCATGCTCACTATTTGTTGCTTCTACATTTGCTTGGAACGTGTATCCGCGGCTCAACAGATTCTCAATCCTCAATTCATGACCCTGTACTCCGATGAAGACAGTTACACAAAATCCGAGTAAAGAGCCAAGAATCACATTGATTGGGGGTGAAGCCACAAGATCAATTCCACTTCCAATGATAAACGACAGCACAGGTATTCCAAATCCGTATGACCATATTTTATGATATAGAAGCCAAAAATAACCAAAGAAGAATCCCAACCATGACCAACCTATCTTTATAGCTACTGATGGGAATACAGGATGTGACAGGATGCGAAATCTCTTCATATGTGTCTCCTTCATTATCTTTTCAAATAATAACATGTTTACGTATTTTTAACTAGCAACCCTATAAATGAATAACTTTACAAGATCACCGTACACCGATTAAGGATCTTAAACTACATTTGATGGGGTGTTTTCTGGCTACATATTGAAAAACAAATGCAAAACCGGCTGGTGGCATTGCCACCAGCCGGTTTGTTGTGTCAATCCGACAACGAATTAATCGTTGAAGTGGTCCGAGATGTATGCGGTCAGGTCGGCGACGCGGTTCGAGTAGCCGAACTCGTTGTCATACCATGCCACTACCTTGAACAGGTTGTCGCCCAGGCCGAGGGTCAACGGCAGGTCAACGGTGCTCGATGCGGGGTTGCCCAAGAAGTCGGTCGAAACCAACTGCTCTTCGCTGACTCCGAGGAAGTCGCCCATTTCTTCGCTGTCGGCAGCCTTTTTGAATGCCTTGTTGATGGCTTCGACCGAGGTGCCCTTTTCGAGCTCGACGACGAAGTCGACCATCGACACGGTCGAAGTCGGCACACGCACGGCAAAGCCGGTGAACTTGCCCTTCAACTCGGGGATGACCAAGGCCACAGCCTGAGCAGCACCGGTGGAGGTTGGGACCATGTTCATCGCAGCAGCACGGGCACGGCGCAGATCGCTATGGACGTTGTCCTGCAGGTTCTGGTCCATCGTGTATGCGTGGATGGTGGTCATCATGCCGCGCTTGATGCCGAAGTTGTCGTTCAACACTTTGGCGACTGGTGCCAGACAGTTGGTCGTGCACGAAGCGTTCGAGATGATGTGGTGGTTGGCGTGGTCGTACTTGCCTTCGTTGACGCCCAGACAAATGGTGATGTCTTCACCCTTGGCTGGTGCCGAGATGATGACCTTCTTGGCGCCGGCGGTGATGTGTGCTTTGGCCTTGTCGGCTTCGGTGAAGCGGCCGGTTGATTCGATGACGATATCGACGCCCAACTTGCCCCATGGCAATGCGGCTGGATCGCGCTCGGCAAGCACCTTGAGCTTCATCTCGCGCTCGTTGCCTTCTTCGTCGTAGTAGGTGATTTCGATGACGTCGCCGTTTGCCTTGACGTCGCCGTCGAACTGACCGTAGTTGGAGTCATATTTGAGCAAATGAGCCAACGTAGCCACGTTGGACAAGTCATTGACTGCCACAATCTCGAGTTCGTCCCCGTAGTTGGCCAACAATGCCTTGAAGCTCTGGCGCCCGATGCGACCAAATCCATTGATTGCTACACGTGTCATGTTCGCTCCATTCCTGATGAAAAAACAGTTATGTTCTATCGCGTCGGCGGGCGTCATTGCCTATATCCGTTCACGTACCGGGCGCCATTATACCATACGAAAACGACGTCCGAGTGGTAGGCCACTCGGACGTCGTATAGGCGGGTTTTAGATGAACGAGATGCTTTGTTTGGCCAATGTCGTCCCCGGCCAAATGCGCACTCCACGGTCGAGTGCGTTGTCGCCTTCGATGACGGTGTCGTCGCTGATAATGGTGCCGTTGTGGATTTTGACGCCGGCAGCAATTCGATTGCGGTGCCCGATGACACTATGCGATACGACGACATCGGGGCCTAGATGATTTTCTTGCCAAATGACACTCGCCGTGATTGCAGCACCGGCACCAATCTGCGTGTGTGCGCCGATGATGGTAGGTCCTGTGATAACGCTCCCTGCCGCGATGTGCGCGCCGTCACCAATGACTACCGGTCCCGAAAAGGTCACGTCGGCTGCAATGGTGGCGCTCTTCCCGACCCACAAACCCGGCTTGACCTCGGTACCGGGCAACGCAAAACGCACTTTGCCGTTGATGATGTCGTGGTGGACATCGAGGTAGGTCTGTGGCTTGCCGATGTCGGTCCAGTAGGCGGTGCTGGCAAATCCATACATCGGGTGGTTTTTCTGGAGTGTCGAGGGGAACAAGCCGCGTTCGAACATGTAGTGCTGGTTGGCCGGGATATCGTCGAACAAATGGGGCTCGATGATGTACGTGCCTGCGTTGATCATATTGGTGGTGACTTCTTCGGGTTTTGGCTTTTCGAGGAAGCGGGTAATCCGCCCTTCCGCGGTCGTTTCGACCAGGCCAAACGCCGTCGGGTCTTCGACCGGAGTCAAGGCAATCGTCAGCTGGCTCTGTTTGGTGCGATGGAACGCCAGCATCGCTTGCAAATCGAGGTCAGTCATCACGTCGCCATTAAAGACAAAGGTCGTGTCGTCGAGCAGATGGGCGACGTGTTTGACCGCACCAGCAGTGCCGCGTGGCTCGGGTTCTTCGATGATGTGGACCTTCATGCCGAGGCGGGAACCATCACCTAACGCCGTGCGGAAGCGGTCTGCCAGGTATTGCACGCACAAAATCGCTTCGTCGATCCCCTGATCGCGCAGATTGGTCAGCATCCACTCGATAAATGGCGTGCCGACGAGTGGCAACATCGGTTTGGGTGTATTGACGGTCAGCGGGCGCAAGCGCGTGCCGAATCCGCCTACCAGGATGACTGCTTTCATGCGAGTGACTCCTTGATAGCGTGCCGCCAGTAGTCCAGCATGTCACGCAGGGTGGTCGAAAGGGGGGTGCTCGGTTGCCACCCAGTGGCAGCGGTCAGTGCGCGATTATCACACACCACATCGGGGACGTCGACAGGGCGCAGGCGCGCCGGATCGACTTCGACCGTGATGGGGACGGTACTCAGTGCAACCAGCTGGTCCAAGAGTGAACGAATCTCGTGCGAGCGGCCCGAACCAACGTTGTAGGCCGCGCCGGCGACGCCGCGGGTCAACAGTGCTTCGTAGGCTGCCGCTACATCTCGTACATCGGTGATATCACGACGTGCCGATAAGTTCCCCACTTTGAGGACCGGCTCTTGTAACCCAGCCTCGATCTTGGCGATTTGGGCGGCAAATGCAGACACCGCATAGGCATCGCTCTGGCGTGGCCCGATGTGGCTGAACAAGCGCAGGCGAATGGTACGGAGCTTGTGCGAGATGTGGAATTGATAAGCAGCCATGTCGACCGCAGCTTTGCTGACGCCGTATGGCGTCACGGGCTGGAGAGGCTCCGATTCACCGATGGGCATGTGGTCACTGGGTACGGTGCCAAAGATTTCGTTGCTGCCCGCAAAAACAATCAACGGATCGAGCTTGAGCTCGGCACTGTACTGCATCAGGGCGACGCTCGGCAGAATGTTGTCGTGCATCGT
The DNA here is from genome assembly GCA_046051665.1 of Chloroflexota bacterium. GTDB lineage: Bacteria > Chloroflexota > Chloroflexia > Chloroflexales > Roseiflexaceae > UBA965. The sequence continues at coordinate 3,795 of JBJONV010000173.1, read as the reverse complement.
ATTGAGCGCGTCGCCGAACGATTTGGCCACACTGGCTTGTGCAGCCAAGTGCAGGATAGCATCGGGTTTGATATCGGCCAACACATGACGCAGGCGGGTATCGTCGCGCAAATCCAGCGATTGCAACTGCACCCGACCCACCAGTGACGGCAATGCGAGTGTGGTGGAGCGGGCAATACCCCAGATGCGATATGCCGGATTCTGGGCTAGGCGCTCGGCGAGGTGCCCTGCCACAAATCCATTGATTCCGGTTATCAGAATATTCATGCACCTACTATACCAGATAGCAAACTATTTTGGCGACAGTCTGGATGATTTTTGATACAAAAAGGCCTGTCCTGCATGTGCAGAACAGGCCCTCGCAGAGACGTGGTTATTCGATGGGGTCGCGTTGGAAGGTGACACTGCCCTCGCTCAATGGGGAGGTATGTACCACTGGGACGTAGCTATCAGTAATCACGTCGACGGGGATTGCATCGCGTAACTCTTTGACAGCATCGTCGCTGGTATTGACGAAGGGATGCGTCGCTTCGATGCGATGCAAAATGTCGTTGACATCGATATCAGTCAACTCGTTGCGCAGAATCAACGCTTCGGCGATGGCGATGACCGCCTCGCGGTTTTGTTCGATCATGCGCCGTACTTTGCGGAATTCCTCAGCCAGGATGGCCTCGACCTGCTTCTTGATGTCGGCACTCTTCATCGCTTCTTGGCCAAATGCCAGGTACGAGTAGAGCGTGTTATCCATGCCATAGGCACCGACCATGAAGGTTGCGATGCTCGTGGCCGAAATAAGGTCGCCCGTCACACCGCTCATCTGAATGTCGAGGAACAACTCCTCGGCAGCCCGACTGGCCAATGCAATCTGCAAGCGATGCAGGAGCTCGGTCTTGGTGCTGGTGTGGATTTCTTCTTCGGGCTTCCACGCTGCAAATCCCAGCGCATTCCCGTGCCGAATAATCGTCACCTTGGTGAGGCGTTGCTTGCGGAGCAATTTGACCATCGCGTACGCATGACCTGCCTCGTGATAGGCAATGCGGCGACGTTCTTCGAACGACATGCCACGGATGGGTTGGCGCAAACCATGCTCGTGCATCTCACGCGCACGGGTAAAGTCCCAGTAGTTGATTGCCTGGCGGTTATCGAAGTGGGCGTGGATGACCGCTTCATTGATGACAAAGCGTATCGCAACCGGGGTGTAGTTGATCGTATCGGACATCATGCGGTCGACGGGCAATGGCTCGTGCTTGACCTTGGCCAGGTAATATTCGAGGATGTCGCGGCGACCCTCGGCATCGGGGTATTCGACGACGATTTTGCGGTCGAATCGGCCAGGACGGAGCAACGCGGCATCCAACGTCTCGGCCAAATTGGTGGCACCGATGGTGAGTACGGGAGGAATCTCGGGCTTTTTGCGACGCAGGCCCAGGGTGCGCATGACTTTGCCATACCACGTGGTATCTTCGGGCGGTGGGTCCATCTGGAGCAAGAGCTCGTTGAGCAATCCGGAACCAGCACCACCCACCCCCATCATCATGTTGGCGACACCGCCGGCGTTGGCGGCAGGGGTCATCCCGGTCATCGCACCAGAGCCCATCAATGAGCTACTGCGGGCAGCGCCGATGGCATCGATTTCGTCGATGAACAAAATACAGGCACCGTATTCTTTGGCCAGCTTCCGGGCTTTGCGATAGAGCATCATGACCTTGATGCTGCCCATCCCCATGAAGGCAGAGGTCAGCGATGGTGCGCTCAGATAGCCGAATGGCACGCCGGCTTCGGTCGAAATAGCCTGCGCCAGGTAGCTTTTGCCGGTGCCGGGAGGGCCAATCAACAGGACACCGCGCGTGATTTCGCCACCCATTTGTTTGAATTGTTTGGCGCCTTGGAGCAAGGTGACGATGCGGCGGGCAGCCTCGAGGACCTCGGGATTCCCGCGATAATCCGCAAAACTAATCCCTGTCTCGCCGGGGCGCACCCAGTAAATACGCGTGCGGGCCATGAAGAAGTACATCAACGAAAACTGGAAGCCGATGAAGATGAACAAATACCCCATCGTGCCGAGGAGTTGCAAAATCAGTGGTCCCAGTTCCTGGGTGGTCACGAATTGCCACGCCGATGGGACGACGTTCATCAGTAACCAGATCGCCGCAATAGCAATAGCGATGTACTTGATGCCGCGGGTCAGTTTGTATTGCCAGCGATCAAACATGCGGCTGATGCGCTGGTCAAATGCCTTCTCAGCATCGGTGGGCTCGCCGTTTGGGCGATATGGTTCGATGGCCATAGGACGCTCCAGTTGTAGATTGCGGGATGGTGTGGATTGGGTTATAAGAGATAATAGAGGACAACGACGGACGTCGCTGAATAGAGTATAAAAAAGTCCCCCCTGCTTGGCAAGCCAGAGAGATGAGCATCAGGTGAGAGTAGCCCGTTTTTTCGCACGCGCAATTCTGCTTCTCTATGCCCTCGCGGTGCTCTTCACCGAGTGTGCACCAAACACTGCGGTGGCCGACCCGACGATGGCTGCCATCAAAGCCCGTGGGGTCCTGCGTGTCGGCTATGATCCTGGGTCGCTCCCCTTTACCACCACACGCGATGGGCAGGCAGCCGGGTTCGATATCGATATGGCTACGGAGGTCGCACGCACGTTGGGCGTTGCAATCGAATTCGTCCCGACGGGGCTAGATGCCGCCTACGACGAGTTACAGCAAGGCCGGTTTGATATGATTGCATCGGCGATGCCCTATGCGCCCGAACAAGGCTGGCGGGCACGCTTTTCGACCGTGTATTACGACGATGGACTCGTCCCGCTGTCCCGCGGCGCAGTCTATGACCCGAGTGTGCAACGGACCGTTCCCATCGGCGTGGTGCTCGGCTCCGACGGTGATACGTACCTGCGCAGTCTGGCGCGCCGTGGGTTGCCGACCACGGCACGCACCTTCGATACCACTGCACAGCTCTGGGAAGGGCTCCAGTGCGGTGTGGTCGATCGGATTATCATCGAACACAGTACCGCCGCGGCGATGCAACGCGCCGATACGACGCTGATAGCCGGAACCGCGCTGTCATATGCACCATATGTGGTCGTTTTGCCGTATGATGCGCTATATCTCAATGATGTCGTCAATACGACGCTGGCGGCGATGCGCAGCGATGGTCGGATGGAGCAAATTGCGGCGCGCTGGTTGACCATTCCGCTGCCTCCCTGCCCACCGGATGCATGAAGAGCGCACACAACGATGTGAAAGGAGCGCAGATGTCTCTTGTACGATATGGCATTGTCGGTTTGGGTGGAATGGGGCGTCAACACGCGACCTACCTCAATGCCGGCACAATCAAAGGCGCGGTGCTGACTGCCGTCAGCGATACATTCCCAGACGCCCAGCAGTGGGCGCAAGCCAACCTGGCTCCGACAGTGGCGTTTTTTGAGTCGTATGCCGCCATGCTCGATTCGGGATTGGTCGATGCCATTATTGTGGCAACGCCCCATTACTTCCACCCCGATTTGGCCGTCCAGGCGCTCCACAAGCAGTTGCACGTGCTTATCGAAAAACCTGCTGGCGTCTACACCCAACAGGTGCGCCAGATGAACGAGGTCGCCAGTGCCAGTGGCAAAACCTTCGGCATCATGTACAACCAACGCACCAATCCGGTGTTCGCCAAAGTCCGTGACATGATTGCAACGGGCGAATTAGGCGTCATCAAGCGCTTTAATTGGATTATTACCGACTGGTATCGCTCCCAGGCGTACTACAACTCGGGTTCGTGGCGGGCGACCTGGGCCCAAGAGGG
>JBJONV010000172.1:0-3481 GCA_046051665.1 Chloroflexota bacterium | reverse complement strand
CGCTCGGCCATGAGTTGTTGGCGGGCGAGGGCTGCGGCTTCGTTGGATTGGGTGTAGGCGAGCTCGAGGTTGGTCTGGGCATGCGTGGCGGGTACGACTGCATCGGCCGGACTCGCGCCGTTGGGTTTGCTCTGTTGCCAGAGGATCGATGCTGCTTCGTATTGCCATTGCGCCAGCGCGGGTTGGCGTCCTGCGGGCAATGTGCAGAGCCACAGTGGTACTAAATCGACGCGCAGGCACAGGGCGGGCATACGGTTGCCGTTGTCATCGCTCAACCACAGCGCTTTGAGGCCTGCAGCGAGAATGGGGATGCGGCGCAAGGCTTTTTCGTAGCTCGCCGGTGCAAATCCCAGCTGGCGTAGGACCGCCCGTACGGGGATGTATTGTTGATTAGGGTCAATCCCCAGAGTCGTCAACAAATCGTCGGTGTGGAAGGTCGGGCGGTGTGGTGTGGTCATTGCATGCTCGATTCGATGGTGGTGTGCACGTATCATAGCGGGAACGGGTAGGGATTGGGTCAGGCAATGCGAAAACGGAGGGCTCCATGGCGCGTGTCATCTACTTCGACTGTTTTTCGGGCATTAGTGGCGACATGATTCTGGGGGCACTGTGTGATGCCGGATTGGATGTCGCCGCCCTACGTAGTATGCTCCAGACGCTCCAGGTGCCCGATTGGTCGATCGATGCCACGCGTGAGACGCGCGGCTGGCTGACCGGCACGCGCATGCACGTCCATGCTCCCGAACAAGCCACCCATCGCCATCTGGCAGATGTCACCGCCATCATCCAACAGTCCGGGTTGCCGGATGTCGTCAAAAAAACCGCGTTGGATATATTTGGGAATTTGGCTGACGCCGAAGCACACATCCACGGTGTGACGGCGGCCGAAGTCCACTTCCACGAGGTCGGTGCACTCGACGCCATCGTCGACATCGTCGGGATTGCCGCAGGCTTGCATCTCTTGGGGATCAGTGCGGTGTATGCCTCACCATTGCCCTTGGGGAGCGGCTGGGTCAAAGCGGCCCATGGCGACATCCCGGTGCCTGCGCCGGCGACATTGCACCTGCTCCAGCGCGCCAATGCACCCATCATCCCCGACCAAGCCGGGTTCGAGCTGGTGACTCCTACCGGCGCGGCGGTGTTGGCGACGTTGGCCACGTTCCAACGACCTGCCATGGCGTTGCACCAGATCGGCTATGGCCTTGGCAAAAAAATCACCCCACGACCGAATGCACTCCGCGTCTGGATTGGCGAGATGCAACAGACCGATGGGGCATTGGTCCTCCTCGAGTGCAATATCGATGATCAAAGTGCCGAACAACTAGCCTTTGTCTGTGCTGAGGCACTGGCCGCGGGCGCCCGTGATGTCTGGCAGCAAGCGATTGTGATGAAGAAGGGTCGCGCGGCGCAGCTCCTGAGTGTGTTGGTCGACCGCGACCGCGAAGCCGACCTGGTCGATCTGCTGATGCGCCAGACGACGACGTTGGGGATGCGCCGCACGATGGTCGACCGGCACGTCGCCGAACGGGCATTTGTCGTCGTCGAGACGCCATATGGACCGATTACGCTCAAGCAAAAACTCTGGCAGGGCGAGGTCATTGGCGCAGCGCCCGAGTACGAAGAGTGTGCTACTGCTGCACGACAACATGCCGTAGCTATTGCCCTGGTCTATGCAGCAGCGCTCGATGCATATGCGCAGCGCCATGGCAATACGCATACAACTGATACACAACGTTAACACCGCGATACCACAGCATCAAGAGATTGGTGTATACTGGTTGCATCCACTGTGATGTGTAGTAACAAGACGGAATCACGTTCGGTTGCTGTGAGGCACCGCCGTGCATGTATTGAGGAGTACCGCATTGGAATTATTGCAAACGATCAAAAAACGAATGGCGCTGGTGTTCCCCGGACAAGGTTCACAATATGTGGGCATGGGGCGCCTGCTCTACAACGTGTCGCCCGCGGCACGGCGTGTCTTTGATCGCGCAAATGAAGTCCTCGGTTTTTCTTTGACCACCCTCTGCTTCGAAGGTCCGCAGGCCGAGTTGGATGATACCTACAACGCCCAGCCGGCTATTTTGACCGTGAGTATTGCTTGTCTCGAAGCCCTGCGTGAGCGCTTGAGCCCACTGGGTATCAACGTTTCGCCGGCGATGGTTGCCGGGCACAGCCTCGGTGAATTCACCGCATTGGTCGCTGCGGGCTCGTTGCAGTTCGACGAAGCACTGTTGCTAGTGCGTGAACGTGGGCGCCTGATGGCCGAGAGTGCACTGACCCGCCCCGGCGGGATGGCTGCCGTGATCGGCCTCGACGAGACACAATTGCGTGCCGTCGTCGACGAAGCACAGTCCTACGGCGTGGTCACCATGGCCAATGCCAACTCCCCGGGCCAGACGGTGTTGTCGGGCGAAGTGGCAGCCTTGACGCGTGCCATGGAGCTCGCCAAAGAGCGTGGCGCAAAATTGGTCCAACGCCTCGCCGTGTCGATTGCGTCGCACTCACCACTGATGCAGAATGCATCGGTGCGCTTTACCGAGTTTTCGAATCAAATCGCCATGGTGACGCCATCGGTACCCTTGATTGCCAATATCAGCGCATCGATGCTCCATACCGTCGAGGAACTCCGCGCCGAAATCAACGGTCAGTTGACGCGCCCCGTGCAATGGACCGGGAGCGTGCAGATGATGATCGAAGAAGGCGTCGATACGTTCATCGAACTCGGCCCCAAACAAGTGTTGACCGGCTTGATTAAGCGCATCAATACCCAAGTGCAGACGCTCAGCTTGTCGGATGTCGAAATCGTCAAGATTTTGTACGGTGCCGACAGCGAATTGCCTGCTCCCGCTGCGAGCTAAGCGAAAGGCCTCCGCCCCATGCGACGTGTGGTAATTACCGGTGTCGGCGCCGTCACGCCGCTCGGCAACGATATCGAATCGACCTGGCAGGCGCTTATCGCCGGCCAGAGTGGCGTCAAACCACTGACCAAATTCGACGGGAGCGACTATGCCGTGCGTATCGCCGGCGAAGTGCGCGACTTCGTCCTCGACCCAGCCGTCGACCCACGTGAGGCCCGCCGCGCTTCACAATACGTGCGCTACGCCCTCAACGCCTCGCTCGAGGCGCTCCGCAACGCACAGCTCGATACCCAGACCATGGACCGCGAGCGCCTCGGGGTCATCTACGGCACCGGTGCCGGTGGTATTGACCTCATCGGCGACAATGTCACCGTTTTGAACGAAAAAGGCACCCGCCGCGTTGCCCCGACATTGATTGCCAACATGATCGACGACGCAGCGTCGGGGTATATCGCCATCCAAACCGGCGCACTTGGACCCAACATGGCCATTGTGGCTGCCTGCTCGACCGGTGGTCACAACATCGGCGAAGCCTACGAGACCATCAAACGCGACGATGCCGACGTCATCATCGCCGGTGGCGCCGAGGCGCCGATTGTGCCCGTCGTCATGTCGGCCTT
>JBJONV010000171.1:0-3133 GCA_046051665.1 Chloroflexota bacterium | reverse complement strand
TCGAGGAAGAACTGACGAATATCGAGATGGTCAATCGTCGGTATGGATCTGTCGTTGCCATGATACTAGTTGTCCGCATCGAATTCTTATTGTCTTCGCCGAACCTCGCAGATCCCAACTTGTACAAAAAGCCATTGCTATGTCATCAACTGAAAGGGAACCGACGCGAAGAATTTGCGGTGCGGGTGAATCCCGTATACCGGATAATTTTCATTCCTGCAGACCCAGTGGTCATGCGGAAACCGGATAATGGCATCGATACCCGACTCGTGTCAACTATCTGCATCACAGAATTGAGTAAACATTATGACTGAACGGAAAAGACCAAATCGACTTAATTGGACGGCGCACCTCGGGTACCATCTCGAAGAATTATTGACAGTCTACGAGATTACCCAAGCCGAGCTCGCCGAGCGTACCGGGCTCAACCGCAAAACAGTCAATGCCATCATCCATGGCGAGATGCAAGTCAGCGCTGAAACGGCAATTCTGCTTGAATCGGTGCTGCCCTGGTCGGCACGGACGTGGTTGAATCTCGACCTCCAGCACCGTGAACGGCTGGCGCAGATTGCCCAAGAAGAACGTATCCGAGCGTCCGAAAAACTGATCAAAACGTTCCCGCTCGCCGAGCTGAAGAAGCGTGGTATTGTGCCCAAGACGAACGACATCATCGAAGTCGGGCTGGCGCTGTTGGCGTTCTTTGCGATCGGCGATTTCGACGTCTGGGAGCGGCTGTGGCAGCCGTCTGCCTTGCAGGTCGCCTACCGACAACATCGGCACGAGACCAAGACGCCGCACATCGTCTCGGTCTGGCTGCGCGAGGGGCAACGCGCGGTCGAGGAGCGCCCGGCGCCACATCCATTCAACGCCAGCACGCTGCGCGAAAATCTGCCGCGTTTGCGGGCCTTGTCGCTCCAACCGGCGGATGAATCCTGGGCCCTCGTGCGCGAGCATTATGCCGAAGCGGGGGTGACCGTGGTGCGCATACCGCACTACCCTAAACTCGGTGTGTACGCAGCGTCGTACCGATACCGTGGCCACACCGTGATCCAGCTCAGCGGGTATCAGAAAAGCGTCGACCAAGTCTGGTTTAGTCTGTTCCACGAAATCGGGCATCTGCTGCTGCACGGTGTCAAAGACATCTTCCTCGACGAAACCGACGACAAACCAGTAAGTCCAGTCACGGACGGCGAACTCGCGCAACAAGAAGTCGAAGCCGATGCCTTTGCACGGCGTCAGTTGATCCCCGATGGCGCGTTCCGACGTTTCGTCAGTGAGTCGCGGGGCGGGTACAGCGCCGACCGGGTCGAGGGCTTCGCCGCGCAGCAGGGTGTGCATCCGGGTATCGTGGTGGGCCGGTTGCAGCATGAGAGCGTTATCAAATATTCGCAGTTGAGTGAACTCAAAGCACCGTATGTGTGGGAGGGGTAGGTGCAAGGATGAAGGCTGAATGTGCATGTCCCGAAAGCCACTGCATCCAATGAGTCTTACCACCCCATGAGGTACTGACTTCAATTTGAACAGAACAGGAAAGAGACACAAACCAGAATGACCAAAAATAAACCTAAACCAGCAGAGGTTACTTACGCTTTAGGAAAAGCATTTGCGTCGCTCAACGCAACCATATTGCAGAGCATTGCACCACTGATGGACATAAGCACAGGATTCACCACTGCATTGCAGGATAGTTTATCGAGTATTACTGCGCCGTACATTTTTCCGAATGCAAACGGTATTTCTGTTGCCATCACACCGCAGTTGGAGAAATTTGCTACGCAAATCGACCTTGTTTTCATCGAAAAAGTCCAACGGTTTGTCGATGCGAGTGACGTATCGTCGTCCCAGAAGAAACAGATTATTAAACACTTTCACACCATCCGCAACGCGCTTCGGGCGAACAATCGTGTCTCTGGTGAACTGCCAAAATTGAGTCTGCCGCGATTGCGGCGCGTTGGACGGTCACGGATGTGCACGAATCGGAAGTCATCTTATTGGGTTTCGAATAATGTGGTTGTCATGAACCGCCGTTTGGATTGTTTACATATTCTGGCACTCGCTGAATTGCCGGTGGCGTCGGCATACTTTGGTTCATACGATGCATTCGGCCGCAGGAAAATCGATTATCGCCGCCATACTTTAACGTCGGTACGGACGGTGATTGATGAGTTGATCAAAGCAACTGGTCAAGGAATCAGCACCGAAGTACTACAAAAGCTCCTAGTCAAAGAGCAAGTTAAAGAGAAGTGGTACCGCCACAAAAAGACAAAAAAGATAATTCTTAATAGAGCGGTAGCACTCTTTCACATCTATTCTGACCCTCAATTAGGCGAAAAGACAGCAAAAAAGTTGAATGCATTCAGGTCAGAGCTGAATGAGTTGCATAAACCACAAATAAAAATTACCGACGAAGAACTGGCAACACTTCTCCAGAAAATGGAAGAGTTTATCTGTGACTTGTTTGCGTGTTGGTATTCACTTGGTCAGGTTGAACAATCACGCATGAATACTTGATTTAACGGGCGAGGTCGTCATGCCCCGCGAAGCGGGATATCGCCCTTCAACGCCACCCACTATGAGATTCCGTCAGATCTTGATGCCTGCAACATCATCCAAGGTCAAGGTTGTTATACACGCCCGACGGGCGGGTACTCGCCCGCAAAAGTCTGTTTTACCAGCTGACACAAAGATTCCCCGCGACCACCGGTCGCAGGGAATGACGGGAAGGGGGAGTCGCAACAAATGCCGGAAGAGGAGTCTGCTCCAAGGGCGAGGTAGTCATGCCCGCCCAACGGGCGGGTACTCGCCCGGACTCCCCCACAGCACACCCGGACTCCCCCACAGCACGCCCGGACTCCCCCATAGCACGCCCGCACCTCGCCACCAACAGAAATTGCGTGTCTCCGCGTCTATGTGCCTACGCGTGCCCCGTGCCCCGTGCCCCGTGCTGCGTCCGCTGCTGGCTCTGCGTCTCTGCGTGACCGTACCCGTGCGCCTGAGCGCACCGGTACTCCATCACCCTACCCTGATCTGCCCTGTGACCGCCGCCGCAATCACCGCGCTGCGCTGCTCGCACAGCAAAACTACCGCGCGCTCGGCTGCGCTCATCAAGGCATCGATGCGCGCGCCATCTGCA
>JBJONV010000170.1:0-8855 GCA_046051665.1 Chloroflexota bacterium | reverse complement strand
CTCGTGGCTAGCAAATGATTGTAAACAAACTGCAAGGGAACGGTCGGATGAGGTACGACGCACCATGGTACGCTGAATGTAGTACGCACCCGACCGGTGGTGCGTTACATGCGATAGGTACACATGACCACATATATGCGTCACTTCGTATTTTGTATGATTCTTGTAGGGATGATGTTTGCGTGTGTGCCAAAAACGATGCAGGCAGCAAGTGCCGAACGCTGTTTCCCCGAGACGGGGTACTGTATCTCAGGGCCGATTCGGGCGTATTGGGAGCGTAACGGTGGCCTGCCGGTGTTTGGATTCCCCAAGGGGCCACAAACCACTGAAGCGGTCGAAGGAGTCCTCCTGACGGTCCAATGGTTCGAACGTGACCGGCTCGAGATCCAACCCAACGGTGCAATTACTGCCGGCCGGCTCGGGGCGCGCTTGCTCGAACTGCAACAAACTCCGTGGCAACCGGGTCCGCATCTGGGACCTGCCGCGGGCTGTCAGGGTTTTGCACCGACTGGCTATAACGTGTGCGGTGAATTTGCCAAATACTGGAGCAAAAATGGTGGGCTGATGCGTTTTGGATACCCGATTACCGGGCCATTCCAGACGACGATCGAGGGCAAAAGCCTCATTGTGCAGTACTTCGAACGGCGCCGCTTCGAACTGCATCCCAATAATCAAATCATGCTCGGCTTGCTTGGGAACGAAGTAAAAGCAACCGTGCAGAACGCCATTCCACCCTTCCCAGATGCGGCGAGCAACCCATGGGGTAATTTCGTCTCAGCCAATGGCACGCAATTGATTGCAGGTGGTGCACCCTTCGAAGTGCGTGGCATGAATTATGTGCGTGCCACGGGAGTCGATGCATCCAAATGTTGGACACTCCAGTTCGGCGCCGACCCCGTTTGCCCGTGGGACCAATCTGCCATTAATGCAGATTTTGATCGGCTGGCGGCACGTGGGGTAAACACCGTCCGCGTCTTTTTAAATTACTATGTCTTTGGTGGGGCAATCCCGCTCTATGATGTGAATGGTCCGGGGATTGCATTGCAACATTTCGATGCACTCGTCGATGCAGCCAACGCGCGCGGCATGTATGTGATGCCGGTGTTGCTGTTCAACTATCCACGTGAGCTGCTTGGACCGGCACACTACGAACACGCGTTGTCGACGCATGTGCGTCCGCTGATCTGGCACTATGCCAACCGGCCGGGGATTTTGGCGTGGGATTTGTTTAACGAACCTGACATCGGCAGCGAAGTCGATTTGCGGTGCTGGGACTGGGACAACGCCGACTACCCGGAATGCTTACCGATGGCCATCGAACGACAGCGCTTTTTGCTGGCAATCGGTGCCGATGTCGCAGCCAACGATTCCAATCACTTGCGCACCATCGGTATGGCATTTGCCAAGAGTTATTTTGAGCCGGCCGAATCGCCCATCAAGCTGGCGTATCTGGTGGATTTTTATACGTTCCACTACTACGATGATTCACCGTATGACAGTGGTCGCTACAAAGCGCATTGGTACTATGGGCGTGGGTTCCCACATGATCTCAACCGTTCCGTCCAGGAACTTGGAGTGTTGGGGCTGAATAAGCCCGTCCTCGTCACCGAAATCGGCTTCCCATCCAAGCCGGGTGAAGGCAGTCGTGATGCTGCGAGTTTGGCACGTGACCTGCGTACCGCCCGCCAGACAATCCACAACAATGGCGGTTCGGGGATGGTGATATGGTCGTTCCAGGATTCGTTTGATGAATTACTCGGGGATGTCTACTGGTTCCGGTAGGGGTATCGGGGTTGCGATCACGCAGAGTGCCCGCTCCTGTGGATGCGGGCATCACCGCAGAGCACCTGAGCGCGCTGAGGAGTGAGGAGTTTAGCCAGTATGACGAGGGGATGAAGACTCATCGATACTGAAGTTGTGGACCACACGCCGGATACCGTTTTTGAGCAGTATTTCGCCGAAATTGATGAGTAGCCCGACAGGGATATTCATCAATTTCATATAGGTCAGTAGTTGCTTTGTATGTACAGGATGCAAAGATTCAACAGATTTTAGTTCAACGATTACCTTCTTTTCGATAAACAAGTCCACTCGGAACGCGTTGGGGTACGTGGCTCCTGCATAGATGAATGACATAGGATGTTGTGTGCTGAAGGATAAACCTCTGTCGCTAAGACTTTTCGCCAGAATTTGTTTGTACACAGCTTCCAAAAGCCCAGGTCCAAGATCTCGGTGAATCTGCATGGCACAATCAATGACTATTCCCGTTATTTCGTTTTCTCTGGTCATAACTATCCCTCCACCTTCCATCGCACAGCATCTATACAGTTTCGAGACACTTAAAAGGTACGCTTCATCTTGAATGTGAACCTCAGCGTTTCTCTGTGTCTCTCCGCCTCTGCGTGATCGTGTTCCGTTCCAATGCAACTCCCATGCTTTGAGTGATCGACTCTTCGACGCAAATTGACAAAAATCCCCGCTACCAGCATCATAAGGATGCCCCCAAACCGATTCGAGGAGGTCAATGATGATCCCAATAGCCAAGCCCGGAGTGATGACCGAACACGAACGCTTTATGTTCGATACGTTCGGGTACCTTGTGATCCACGATGCGTTGTCCCCTGCCGAGGTGGATGCAGTTCTGAGTGCATCACGCCGCGCCCACAGCGCCTATCCCGCTGGAGAGTGGCGCCAGCTCGGCCATCTGTACGAGACAGAGCCCGCCATTGAAGCATTGATTGATCATCCTTCGGTATTGCCCAAAATCCGCAACCTGATGGGTGATTTCTTCATCCTGCAGAGTACATGGGCAACGGTCCAACCCGCTAACACCAAAGCGGGTGGGTACCACCAAGATGGCTCGGGAGTGTACGAATTCCGCCGTTTGTCCTCCGCCCAAACACCAATCATGCAGCTTCGCGTCGGCTACTACTTGACCGACCAATCTGAGGATGGTATGGGCAACATGGTGATGATCCCAGGTTCACATAATCACATGACGGCATGGCCCAAGGACATCAAGCCGGATGTCAACGATTTGCCCATCCGTGATGTCATCTGCGGCAAACCAGGCACCGCTCTGTTGTTCCACCAAGGGGTGTTCCACCGAACCGGTCGAAATGACCGTGATTTCGACCGCCACACTATGCACATCGTGTATTCTCCGCCCTGGTTGATTCCTTCAGACCGCATGCGCAATGACCCAGATTTCGTCGCCCGTACGACACCGCTTCGTCGCGCCCTCATCGGGGATTGGAAGCGCCCCGAAGAACCGTTCGGTGTCGGATATCCACGACCCCCATTCGAAGATTAGTCCTTCCCACGACCCGGATGCTGCACGGCATCCGGGTTTTTTGTGTATTCGGAAGCACACACATGAGTAATTCTGGTGCATTCTGCTACACTTGTGACAACAGCCAACCCACCGACAAAGGAGTCGCACATGCAGCACGTCACCCGCGCAAAACCACGCATAGGACTTTTTGCAATAGGCCTCGAAGCCTATTGGAATCAGTTTCCAGACCTCCACGGGCAGCTCCTTTCGTACTACGAGATCATCGCGCAACATCTGATGAAGCTCGGTGCAGAGGTTATCGGAGCAGGGATGGTCGATACCGCGCAGGCAGCGACTGCTGCAGGTCAGTTTTTTGCGAAATCACAAGTAGATCTGCTCATCTGCCACACCGCCACCTATGCCACGTCTTCACAGGTATTGCCAATCGTGCAACGTGCCAATACCCAGGTCCTGGTGCTTAATTTGCAACCTGTCGCCCAACTCGATTATCCCAATACCGACACCGCCAATTGGTTAGCAGCATGCGCGGCATGTTGTGTGCCCGAGATTTCGAATGCATTCCGGCGCGCGCATATCCCGTTCCAAGTCGTCTCGGGCACGTTGCACGATGATGCACGTGCCTGGGGTCGTATCGGCGAATGGATCCGCGCTGCAGGGGCGGTCGCAGCGCTACGCAGTGCGCGCATCGGGATGCTCGGTCACCCATACCCCGGCATGCTCGACATGTACAGTGATCCGACGATGCTCCATGCCCAACTGGGTGCGCATGTCGAGTGGCTCGAATTCGACGAATTGGCTGAGGCTGCACAATCCGCTTCTGCAGCAAGTGTTGAACACCGCATCAGCGAAATACGTAGTGAATTCATCGAAGCCCCGATGGGGATTGATCGCATCTCGCGGCCGGTCACCGCGAGTGGATTGACCAATGCTGCCCAGACGTCACTGGGGCTCGATACCTTGGTTCAACGGTACCGCCTCGATGCGTTGTGTTATTACCATCGCGGGATTCCGGGGATGCCCACCGCAGATGCTGCTGCACATCTGATCGTCGGTGCCACACGGTTGACGTGGCAGGGGATCCCCTGTGCCGGCGAAGGTGACCTCAAAACTTCGGTAGCCATGTTTATCATGGATTGCATCGGCGCAGGAGGGTCGTTTACCGAGTTTTATGCGATGGATGTTCCCGACCAGTTTGTGTTGATGGGGCACGATGGCCCTGCACATCCACATATCAGTGACAAACAGCCATACATGCGTGCGTTAAGCCTGTATCACGGTAAATCGGGCGAGGGAATATCGATAGAACTGACCGTCAAGACCGGACCGATTACCATCCTCGGCGTCACCCAAGACGGCAACGGTAAACTGCGGATGCTCGTCGCCGAAGGTGAGGCAATCCCAGGTGCAGTTTTGCAAATCGGCAATACCAATAGTCGCCTGAAGTTTGCTCTTGATCCCGCGACTTTCATGGACACATGGTGCGAACAAGCTCCCACGCATCATGTTGCCCTGGGCATCGGTCACCAGGCGACAGTCCTACGGCATATTGCGCGCTTACTCGGCATCGAATGTGTGGTGGTTGCATGACCAGCGCTGATGCATTGCACCGATTGCAGCACCCCGATTCTGCATTTTCGCCGGCACCGATTTGGTGGTGGAGCGGCGAGCGTCTCGAGCCTGCCCGTTTGACCTGGCAGCTCGAGCAATTCGCAGCTGGTGGCGTGTATAACTTGGTCATCCTGAATTTGGCACCCTCCGGACCGTTGCATGGGTCGCTTGCGGATCAACCGGCGTTCCTCACACAAGAGTGGTGGGATATCTTCCGCGGTGTCTGTGCCGATGCCCGACGACTCGGTATCCTTATCTGGTTTTATGACCAAATCGGATTCTCCGGCGCGAATCTGCAAGGGACCATCGTCCATGCCCAGCCAGAGTATGCGGGTCAAGAGCTCGCCAGTCAGCGTATTGCCTGTGCACACGCAGGAATGGTGAGCTTCCCCGCAGGTGGTGTGCCACTCGCAGCCTGCCAAATCGATGCCGACGGGAGCATCACCATACTGCCTATCGATGGCACTCTGGTGCAAACGACATCCCACCAACCGCATCATGTGCGGTTGGTATATACGGTACAGCGGGGCTTTGATTATCTCAATCCCGAAGCCTGCCTTGCATTGCGGGCAACCGTCCACGAAGCATTCGAACGCGAAGCCGGGGAGTACTTCGGTGACGTCATTGTCGGTTCATTCCAAGACGAAATGCCTTCGATGCCTACCTGGAGCGCAGATTTTGCGACGACGTTCGCTGCACATTATGGGTACGACGTGTCAGAGCGGCTTACATCCCTCTACGAAGGAGATACACCTGCTGACCACCAGGTACGCATTGATTACCAACGCTGGCGTGCGCATCGTGCCGAAGCGGCGTTTTTTCAGCCGTTTTTTGCCTGGCATCACCAGCACGGCTTGATTTGTGGGTTCGACCAGCAAAGTCCTGCACGCATGGCGTTGCCCATCGGTGCGGTCGATGAATACGCCGATTATATGCAAACCCATAGTTGGTATGGCGCCCCGGGGAGTGACCATCATGGGAATGGCAAAATCCACTCATCCATGGCACACCTGTATCAGCGGCCACGCTCGTGGATCGAAGCATTTCACAGCAGTGGTTGGGGCGGCACCATTGAAGAAACGTTCGATTGGCTGGTGCCTTGGCTTCGCGCAGGTTTGACACTCTACAATCCGCATGCGGTCTATTATTCGACGCGCGGTGGCTGGTGGGAGTGGGCTCCCCCGTCGACCTGCTGGCGTCAACCCTACTGGATGCACTACCGGGTGATGGCAGATGCGGTCATGCGATTGACGGGGATTTTGTCGCTCGGTCGCCATGTCTGTGATATCGCGGTGCTTTTCCCCACGACAACCGTCCAAGCGCATTATCTGATGCACGGTCCGGATGCTGCTGCGAAGCGTGCCGAACAGTGTTTTGTAGCGGTTACAGGGTCGATGTTTTGGAATAATCCCAAGCCCGGTGTCCTCGACAACGATCGTCGTGATTATGACATGATCGATGATGCATCGATTGCACGTGCAGCAATCCAGGATGGCACGCTGTGTGTGGCAGACGAGGCATTTCGGTGTCTCATTTTGCCCGCCATTACCCACATCGAACCAGCTGCAGCTGCAACGATCGCCGCATTTGCTGCTGCTGGTGGCTTGGTCATCGCAGTCGAGACCATCCCTGAACCGTTACACACCTGCCCCGGTATCGTTGCTGTTGCGAACGCCACAGACATCCCTGCTATTTTGGAGCGCGTGCCGCGCCGTATCGATGGACCCGTACACACCCTCGAACGCCGTGTTGCGGGCGGGCGGATTGTCTTGGTCACGCCACTCGACACCGCATCGACATTTGCCTGGAATGGGCATTGGAACAGCACCCCCTACGCATTCGACGTAACCCGATTACCAGTCGAAGCAGACTTACACATCCCCGGGGTAACGGCCGTCGAACAATGGCACGTCACCGATGGATCGCGTCACGCACTGCCCATACAGGCTACGGATCGCGTTCGTGTTTCGTTCGCAGATGCACCGGTTGCGTTGCTGTATATCCCTGATGCGGTTACATCGGTCGAAAAGCTCACACATGCGCCATCGTCTCCCGAGACGTTTTCTACGGTACTAGATGGTGAATGGATCGTCAGCATTCATCCCACGGTCGATAATCGCTACGGCGATTTGTACCGACCAGCATCTGGGAAGCTTGAACCTCACACCATACGCTTCGAGACCGACGCTGGAGTTGTCACCCAAGGGTTCGGTACCTACGGGTGGTACACGCTCAGTGAGAGCGTTGTCACGCCGCTTGCCGAACTACAACGTGGGGATGATCCCCTCGCAGTCGCCGGATGGCAACCACTCCAGTACTCACTAAGCCGGGGAATCCACAAAGATACCCTGCATTGGGGGATGCTCGGGCCGAAGGGGTATGTTCCAGAGGAATTTATGGCGTTTGGGAACGTCCAGGCACAACAAACGGTGTGCGTGCGGACGACATTTATCCTCTCTGAAGCAATAGACGGTGCACTCGTGGTGTCTGCGGCTGCAGCCAAGCGCATCTGGGTAGATGGGGCGTTGGTGTCGTCAGATGCACCAGGATATGCTGCATTTGTCCCGTGCACGCTCGCCCCGGGCAGACATCTCTTGGAATTCCATCTGACACCAGAGCAAGCACTCCAACTACGCGGAAGCTGGGCATTGCTCCGTCATCCCGAACGCTATGTGCGCCCGACCTGGATGATGCAGCCCGATACACCGCAAGCGTCGACGTATGTTACGTTTTCGTACCCATTTGTGCTCCCGGATGTGGCTCCTGATGGTGCGCTTATGGTTGTCGCCGATGTACCGGTCAGCGTGCTCCTCGACGGGGTCGAAGTAGGTCGCCAAGGAGGGTTTGATCCCTATGGCAGCACCGTCCGAGTCCAGCCGTATGTGCTACCCGGTTTGTCGAAGGGGAGCCATGAGCTGGTGATTCGGGCGCTCGATGCCGGTCGCGGGGTATCGCTGATGGTCGACGGTCGATTCAATCATGCGACTCGCCCCACGCGCGTGCTGAGTGGTGCAGGTTGGGTGTGCAGCCGCAGCGATGCGCACGCCACTCCTGCGCGTATCCGCCGACGCCAATGGGTAGATTTGACCTTTGCCACAGATCCCGACCTCTATGTCGACATGGATCCGGGTTGGCCGCTCCTCGATCGCCGGCCACACCCGTTGCCAGATGCAGATTGGCTCGAAGATCAGCCTGCAGATGACACGGTCGTCCGTCTTGTCCCAGATGCATATCCGACACGTGACCGCACCTGCACTTTGTCATGGCGATTACCCAGCGGTGCCATGACGTGCGCCATTGATACCGCGGCGTCGGTCGCACTCGTGGTCGATGGAAACGTCTGCCCGGTGCGTGATGGCATTGCAATGCTCCCCAACGGCGCATCCCAGGCGCAATTGACCTTGACAACCCAGACGGGAGCCTCAGGTGCGGCATTGTTGCGACGCCCTATCAGCTACACTTTTGCTCCAGCACCGGTGTACCTCCCCAGCTCATTTGCCGAACAGGGATTTGGAGATTATGCCGGTGCCGTCCAATACCGACGCACCGTTACCATTCCTACGTCCTGTGACAGCTGGCAGTTGTCCCTTACCGCAGTGCGCGGGACCGTTGCAGTCATCGTGAATGGGCATCGTTTCGCGCCTCGTGTGTGGTCACCGTATACGTTTGATGTGAGTGATGTAATCCAATGCGGTGAAAACACGATAGAACTCATCGTGACAAACACCCTTGCACCTTACATCGCTGGTCATAGCCCGAGTCATTACACCAGCACCCATCAGGAACAGTCTGGGATCCTCGGGCGTCTTGTGTTGCATGGTGGTCCGAAGGTCGGATGAACCGCAACTGCGGTATGATACACATATGACTTACCATAAGAAGGGAGCCTCGATGAACATCACCCGTTTTCTCATACTGTTGCTCGTGGCCTGTATGGTCGTTGCGTGTGGCG
>JBJONV010000169.1:0-3908 GCA_046051665.1 Chloroflexota bacterium | reverse complement strand
ATGGTGCTGTCAAATCGAGTTTTCATTTTGGTCCAGACCGACCCCGGTGCATCGTCCCGCCGGGGTTGACCTGCGGTCGGCGCGACCCATCGTGGCCTGCGTGTCGTGTCGAGCGCCGGGTCGGTCGTGGCTGAAGGGCGTTCGCCACGGCCCGCGTTGGCGCTACAGTGGTGCAACCAGGGTGCGCTTTTTTCCAATAAAAGAAAACGAGCCGGACTCTGCCGACTCGTTCCTGCACTGATCACACGCCATCGTACGCCATTACCATTGCATGACGGTTCCTTCTGAGAGCTCCTGACGGAGGATGGCACGGATGAGGAGTGTTGGATCTGGACGGATGAATACAACGTCCAGGTGCGGATTGCGTTCGATGAGTGACCACATCAGCCGTAGCTTGCTTGCCATCCCGCCGGTCACATCGACACCATGAGAACCGGTTGCGCCGCCGAGCACGGCATCTATAGTTGTATGCGTAACCATTGGAATACGCACGGCATCGGGGTTCGTGTGGGGGTCTGCCGTGTACACTGCCGATTCACCGACCAGAATGATGCGATTGGGCACAAGGGTGGGGATGGTTGTGAGCCATTGCAGCAGCATTTCGGTCGAAGCGATGCTACAGCCTTGACGGCGGTCGAAGGCAACATCCCCGTGTATGACCGGAATCAATCGATGGGTGAGTGCTTTTTCGAGATGCTGCGTATCCCATGCGACGACGCTGCCATCTTGGGTCTCACAGGTGGCGGAGGGCTGCAATGTGAGCGCAGGCACCCCGGCGGCCAGGAGGGCATCTACGACAATGCGATTCAGGCGTGACGCGGCACCCGACGTCACCGCATACCCGGTCCAGTCGGCATCCGCAGCAAGACCTTTATGGATACCATAGCGCGCTGCTGCCACATGACCATACGAGCCGCTACCATGGCTGAGCACGAGGCGTGCGGTCGTTGCCGTCTGCAATACCGTGGCTATTG
Organism: Chloroflexota bacterium; assembly: GCA_046051665.1. Taxonomy (GTDB): domain Bacteria; phylum Chloroflexota; class Chloroflexia; order Chloroflexales; family Roseiflexaceae; genus UBA965. The sequence continues at coordinate 2,934 of JBJONV010000169.1, read as the reverse complement.
CGTGTGCCATGGCGTGGATGATCGGGAGGTCGGGTGCTTCGGGAGTCCGTTTGTCGGTGATGACCGAACCGCCGAATTTAATGAAGGTCGTCATGCAAGCGTCCCATGCAGGTTACGGCCGGAATCGGATGAGGAGGACGAGGACGGTCAAGCCCCACGTCAAAATGGAGACCGCCAGCGGAATATCTTTGAGGACGAGTTCTTCGGGGCTCCCACCGCCGCTCTGTCGATGAATCAAATAGAGATAGCGGAAGATTGCATAAATGACCATGGGAACCGTCACCATCATGACCGGATACGGCTCGAGTGGCATGGTACGGGAGGTGAATGTAAACAACGTATAGGCAATAATCGTCGCAGCCGTGACAATCGACAACATTTGGTCGATCATCTCGATGGAGTACTCTTGCAGGATTTTGCGGTGCGAGACTGCTCCGTCGGTGAGCAACACCAACTCCGCACGTCGCTTGCCGAGGCCCAAGAAAATCGCCAACAACCCCATACAGAGCAATAACCACGGCGTAATGGCGATATCGAGCACCAACGCGCCCGAAATGGCACGCAAGACGAATCCCGCAGCGATTGTGAAAATATCGAGAATGACGATGTTCTTGAGAAAGTATGAGTAGAGCACGCCTTGGACCACCAGGTACGTCAGGATAATCCACATGAAATCCAAATCACCATCGACAAGCCAGGCACCCACAAGTGCTATTACCAACATGACGACTGCCATGACCATTGCCAACGGGATGGGAACGATGCCGGCGGCAATGGGGCGGTGCCGTTTGCGTGGATGGGCACGATCTTTTTCGACATCAACCACGTCATTGAGCAGATAAATGCTGCTCGCAGCAGAACAGAAGATGAAAAATCCCGACACGACGGTCAAAATAGCCGATGTACTGCGCCAGAGATGCTCTTCGGAAAAAGCCAATGCACCAAAGATGAAAACGTTTTTGATCCACTGATGCGGCCGCATGGTGCGGAAGGTACCACGGATAATTTGCCACAATGACGCGTTCGACTGCATGTGTCATCCCCTGCTGCGTATTGCTTCGATTGTAGCATCATTCGTATCCCCTCCTTTACCCCGTACGGTACGTATGTACAATGGTGAAAAGGGGTAGTGGAGGACGTATGAAACAAACAATCCTGATTGCAACAGGCAACGACCACAAGCGTCAGGAGTATGCAACACTCCTCGACATCCCGGGGTACGACATCGTTTCGCTCCGCGATGTGGGCATCGCTGCTGATGCGCCGGAAGACGGAACGACATTTGTGGACAACGCGCTCCAAAAAGCACGCTATTACGCACACAAATCAGGATGCATTACGATTGCAGACGATTCTGGGATTGCGGTGACGGCGCTTGACGGCGCACCGGGAGTGTATTCGGCACGCTACGGCACGCCGGACCTCGATGACCGCGGTCGGCGCTTGCTGTTGCTCGATACGGTGAATGCCCTCGACCCAGCAGATCGATCGGCAGCGTTCCATTGCGTCATCGCAGTCGTCAGGCCAGATGGTCGGGAGTGGGTATGTGCCGGCTCCTGTGACGGAGCGATTGCAGATCGGGAAGAGGGAACAAATGGGTTCGGGTATGATCCGATTTTCTGGGTGGCTGCGCACGGATGCACGATGGCATCCCTGACGGGAGCACAAAAAAACGCCATTTCGCACCGTGGTAAAGCGGTACAGCAGTTGCAGGGGATATTGCCTGAAATCCTAGGCTGAGCCGTCTGGTTCGAGGTAAAAGCGCAGTGGAAAGCCGTTCGAGCGCGCTAATTCGTGCGCAGCATATACTTTGTCCGTTGCTTCTTGGTAGGGAAGTACCGTTACAACGGCTTCGCCATGCTCATGGGCCGCAAGCATGACAGCGACTGCAGCATCCATCCCCAGGGCAAAAATGCCGGTCAGTATCATGACGACGAAATCCATCGAGGTGATGTCGTCGTTTTCGATAATGACGCGGTAGGGTTGTTCGCGCATCGTATCATCGGCGACGAGAAACGAGATTTTTGGGGTCGTTATCACATCAGTCATGGCGCTTCCGGGCTTCACGAGCGCGGATGGACGGTGACACCATCTGGCCCGGCGACGAGCGCGGCAGTGGTGAGACCGACGAACAACCCTGTTTCGACGACTCCGGGGATGTCTTTGATGGCACGGTCGAGTGCACTGGGATCGCTGATGCCGTCGAAAAACGCATCGAGGATGACGTGTCCTTCATCGGTGATTTGGGGCTTGCCCTCTCGGACGCGCAGAACGGGTTTGGCACCGAGTGCTCGTAACCGGCGCTCACACAGTGGGCGTGCAAAATCGACGATTTCGACGGGTACGGGGGTCACGACACCGAGTGTTTTGACCATTTTGGCAGAGTCGCCGAAGACAAAGAACTTCTCGGCACTGGCTGCAACGATTTTCTCGCGGAGCAATGCACCACCTAACCCTTTGATGAGGGTCAGATTGGGATCGATTTCGTCGGCGCCATCAAATGCGGCTGCGAGCTGCGGATGGGTATGCAAATCCGTTAACGCAATCCCCTCGGCACGGGCTTGGGCCGCGGTTTTTTCGCTGGTTGGCACGCCTTTGATATTGCGCAAGGTACCCGCGCGGAGGCGGTCAGCCAATGCAGCGACGAAGTACGTTGCCGTTGAACCAGTACCCAAACCGATAACGGTATCTGACTGGACCATATTGGCGGCATAGATGCCGACGTCTTTTTTGTATTGTTCGCGGATGTCCATGAGCGCTCCTCGGAAAAAGGCTGTTTTCATTATAGATGGAAGAGAGCAGTTGTCAGGGATCAGGGATCAGGGATCAGGTATCAGGTATCAGTGAGTAGTTAGTAGTTAGTAGTTAGTAGTTAGTAGTTAGTAGTTAGTGGGTACTGCGTAAATATCGGTGAAAGTAAGATTCAGCGACATC
>JBJONV010000168.1:0-21624 GCA_046051665.1 Chloroflexota bacterium | reverse complement strand
CCTGCTCGACCGGTGGTCACAACATCGGCGAAGCCTACGAGACCATCAAACGCGACGATGCCGACGTCATCATCGCCGGTGGCGCCGAGGCGCCGATTGTGCCCGTCGTCATGTCGGCCTTCACCAATATGCGTGGACTAGCCGGCGACAACGATAATCCCGCTGCTGCCTGCAAACCGTTTGATATTCGCCGTGATGGCTTTGTGCTGTCCGAAGGTGCTGGTGCAGTCATCCTCGAAGAACTCGAACACGCGCTGCGCCGTGGTGCACCCATCATCGCCGAGGTCGTCGGGTATGGCAATAGCAACGACGCCAAAGACATGATTGCAGCTGGCGAAGACGGGGCTGGTCCGGCCCGTGCCATGAAGATGGCCATCCGCAAAGCAGGCATCAGCCCCGATCACATCGACTACATCAACGCCCACGGTACCGGCACACCGCTCAACGATATGGCCGAAACCCGCGCCATCAAGACCGTGTGTGGCGACCACGCCTACAAACTCGTGGTCAACTCATCCAAATCGATGCTGGGCCATATGATGGGTGCAGCAGGTGCGGTCGAGTTGATTGTCACCGCACTAAGCATCAAACACGGCATCGTCCACCCGACGATTAATCTCGAACAGGCGGACGAAAATTGTGACCTCGATTATGTACCGGGCGTCGCACGTACCCGGGCAGTGAACATCGGCTTGTCGAACTCGATCGGCCTCGGTGGCCACAATTCGGCAATTATCGTGCGCCGCTACGAACCCTAACGTACCCGACTCAACATGACCCGCTGGGCGACTCCCTCTGCTCGATCATCGAGTGGGGGGAGTTCTGCATAGCCATAGCGACGGTCGAGCGCTTGCGTCAACAGAAAATCCGCAAATTGGGGATTTTTGGGCAAAAACGAGCCGTGCAAATAACAGCCATAGGTGTGGTGTACCTGCGCCCCTTCGGTATGATCGGTGCCGTTGTTGCCGGCACCCGCAATCACTCTCCCGAGCGGTTTGGCGTCCGAGCCGAGGAATGTCTGGCCACTATGATTTTCGAAGCCGATGCAGTGTCGTTGGGCAATCGGCACATCGACCTCAACCGCGATATTGCCGATGAAGCGCTGTGATCCGCCCACGGTGTGGACATCGAGTGCGCCGATGCCCGGCAATGTCTGCCCGGCCTGCGTCAAGAAGTAGTTGCCGAGCAGTTGGTACCCGCCGCAGATCGCGAGCATGACTAATCCATCTGCCAGTGCGCTTTTGAGGGAGCTCCCGTGGCGTGTAACGAAGTCGTCGGCAATCAGTGCCTGGCCGCTGTCTTGGCCGCCGCCGAAGAAGCATAGGTCATAGTGCGCCCAATCGACGGTAGCGCCGGGGTGGATGGGGTCGACGGTTACATCGATACCGCGCCACACGCAGCGTTGGCGCAGGGCAATGATGTTGCCACGGTCGCCGTAGATGTTCATTTGGGCGGGGTAGATATGTGCGATGCGGAGGTGCATGTTGGCTCCTGTCAGCGTGGTGCGATTCTCTCATGGTTTGTGTCGCGGGTACGACAGGCGGGATGTTATCCACAGCATGCGCGATTTTATCCACAACAGCAGCTTTTTCCGTGGATAACGGGTGGAGTGCGGTATCGTTCACGTGATACGACAATACGCAGTAAAAAAGTCGGAAGGCATAAGAATCACGAATCTCTGGATTGCTCAGGGTGCAGAGTTATCCACATTATACACACTACATAACACAGTAGGTTTAGCGGGTTAGGATGCGATTTTGTCAGAAACAGCAGAATGCCCACTTATCCACAGGATGTGGATAAGTACATGACAATTGGGCGACAATTCGCCTCTAGGTCGGTGCTCGTGACTGGTGTCGGGTATGGCGGTCCAGTCCAGCGCGCGACCGAGAAAGGGCGAAATATTTGCATGTACAATGAAAAGAACGAAAGAGAGGCTCCATGTTGCGTGTATTGCACTTGGCGGATTTGCATATCGGGGTCGAAAATTACGGCCACTTCGATGGCCCGTCCGGCATGCACACACGCCTCGCCGACTTCCTCGCGCGCTTCGACGAAGCAATCGCCGTCGGGATTGCTGCCGAGGTCGATTTGGTCCTCATTGCGGGCGATATGTTCAAAAATCGCGACCCGCAACCGCGCCATCAACGTGAATTTGCGGTGCGTATCAAACGTATCGTCGACGCAGGTATCCCCATTTTGATGCTCATCGGGAATCACGACGTCGCCCCCGGTCGCGACACTGCGAATTCTGTGGCGGTGTACGAAGGCTTGGATTACCCTGGTGTCCGGGTGGCTCGAAAAGCCGAGATTTTTCGCTATACCACGCCTCATGGTCCACTAGCGGTGATTGCGGTGCCGTGGATCCTGCGTGAGATGTTGTTGAGCAACAATGACGCACTGCGGACCGCCACCCTGAGTGAACAAGAACCGATGATTTTGGCGATCATCGAACGCTACATCCAAGAGAGCGTCGATACTCTGATGGCCGAAGACCCGCAGCGACCGATAATCGTGACGTATCACGGGACCGTGTCGGGTGCGACGACTGGCATAGAACGGATGTTAACGCTCGGTCGCGAAATCGTCATGCCGCCCTCGGCGTTGACGCCTGTGGGGGTCGATTACGTCGCGCTGGGGCATGTCCACAAGCATCAAATCTTGCGTCCCCACCCGCCGATTATCTACCCAGGGAGCATCGAACGCATCGATTTTGGTGAGATGGAAGAATGCAAAGGGTGCGTGCTGGTGTCGTTCGACGGTAAAACCGCGTCGTGGGAGTTCAAACCACTCCACGCACGGCCGTTTGTGCGTATTGATGTCGATATTCCCACCGAAACTGACTTCCCCACCGAAGCAGTCATCCGCGAGATTGAACGACATACGCTCCGCGATGCAGTCGTGGCGGTGGTTGTGACCATCAGCGAAGCAGGTCAGGCGTTATTCAGTTATCCGCAGGTACGCGCGGCTATTCAAAATGCCGGCGCGGCGCATATCGCTCGCATCGTGCTCGAGACCCCCGAACAACAGCAGAAACGCATCGTCACCAACGATGAAGCCGGTGAAATCCCTGATCCTGTCACGGCACTGCGTCAATACCTCGAAAAACAGAATCACTCCGCCACCGAATTGGCAGCGTTGCTCGAGATGGGCAGCGAACTCATAGCGGCACGCGACGACGCGTGACACGAGAGGTACTGGTATGAAAGCAGTCGTCATGGCCGGTGGTGAAGGGTCGCGATTGCGACCACTGACACTCCAGCGCCCCAAACCGATGGTCCCACTGGTTGATCGGCCGGTCATGGGTCACATCATCGAATTGCTCAAACGCCATCAAATCACCGAAATCATCATCACCGTCCAATACATGGCCAGTGTCATCCAAGATTACTTTGGTGATGGCTCGGCATTTGGCGTCAACATCACGTATTCACTCGAAGACCGACCCCTCGGTACCGCAGGCAGTGTCAAACAGGCCGAAGCATTGCTGACCGAGCCGTTCCTCGTGTTGTCCGGCGATGCGGTGACCGACATCGACTTGTCTGCCGTCATCGCGCGCCACAACAGCGGGCCTGGCATGGCAACCATGGCGCTGACACGGGTCCCGAATCCGCTCGAATATGGTGTTGCGATATGCGATGACTTTGGCTATGTCACGGAGTTGGTCGAAAAACCGAGCTGGGGTGAAGTCTTTTCTGACACCGTCAATACCGGCATCTATATTTTTGAACCAGACGTGCTGGGCTATATCGCTTCTGATCAGGTCGTCGACTGGGCCAAAGATGTCTTCCCACGGATCCGTGGCGATGCGCACGGCATCAAAGGCTGTGTGGTCGAAGGGTATTGGACTGATGTGGGCACCATCGAAGAATATGTGCGCGCCACCCGTGATTACCTCGAAGGGCGGGTCAACCTGCCGCGCGTCGGTCACTGTTTGCGTGACGACGTCTGGGCAGATGGTGAGGTCGAAATAGCTCCCGACGCCGTCTTACAAGGCAACATTTATCTCGGCCTCGGTGCCAAAATCAAGAGCGGTGCCCACATCATCGGTCCTACCGTCATCCGTGACTACTCCATCATCGACAGCGGCGCTGTTATCGACCGGAGCATCATCTGGCGCAATTCGTATGTCGGCGAGCGTGCCGAACTCCGTGGCGCGGTTGTGTTGCGGCAGTGCAACATCAAAAATCGTGCATTGCTCGCAGAGGGCGTGGTCGTCGGCGATCAGACGATGATCAACGCCGGTGCAGTCATTGGCACCAATGTGAAAATCTGGCCGGCCAAAGAAGTCGACGAGAGTGCCACGATCACCAGTAGCATCATCTGGGGCTCGCAGGGCCGGCGGGTGTTGTTCGGCACCCAAGGCATTACCGGTTTGGTCAACATCGACCTGACGCCCGAGTGGTGTGCCCGCATCGGTGCCGCCATCGGCGCCGCCTTGCCCTCTGGTGCCACGGTAACAGCCAATCGTGACGCGCACCATACTGCTCGGATGCTCAAACGGGCCCTGATGGCCGGGTTGCCGTCTGCCGGGGTCAACGTCGTCGAGCTCCACAGCGTGCCTTTGCCGGTGGCGCGCTACATGACGTATGCCACAGGCTCGCAGGGTGGCATCCATGTACAGGGCGCACCCCACGATGATCGCGTCGTCGAGATCCGCATTTTGGACAAAAACGGCCTCGACATCGATACCAACACCGAACGCCGCATCGAAGGTATCTTCTTCCGCGAGGACTATCGGCGCGCATATTACAACGAAATAGGGCGCATCAGTGATGTCGTCAACACCGTCGAAACATACAGCACCGCTTTTCTCAAAACACTGCGGGCAGATGTTTTTTCCGAAAACCGTTCGTTCCAAGTCGCCGTCGACTACGATCATGCCAGTAGCTCGTCGATTTTGCCCGGTATCCTGCGCAAATTAGGTGTCCGGTCGGTCGAGCTCAATGCCAATCTAGATGATGTCAACGCCGCAAAACAGCGCGAGAACGACGCCGAAAACCTCGAGCGCCTGGCCCGCGTGACTCCCGTCCTCGGTGCCGATATGGGCGTGCGCATCGAAGCCAATGGCGAGCGTGTCTCGCTCATCGATGGCCAAGGGCGCCCGTTGCCGGCCATGTTGGCGCTGGCGGTGTTGGTCGATTTGGCCTTCGCTGCCGAGGGTGGTGGTGTGGTTGCCGTGCCGGTCAGTGCACCGCGGGTGTTTGAAGCGATTGCTGCCCGTCGTGGTGGCGCTGTGGTGCGTACCAAAGGCACGTTGGCGGCGCTCATGCAGCTCGCGGCCAAGCGCCGTGATGTGCTCTTGTTGGGGGATGGTGCGGGCGCGCTTATCTTCCCACGGTTTTATCCGGTAGCCGACGGCCTGTACACCATCGCCAAGAGTATTGAGCTCTTGTTGTCACAACACACACGGCTACAGGATGCTGTCGACTCCATCCCAGAATTTTTCATGACGCACCAACGAGTCAGTTGTCGCTGGGACAAAAAGGGAAGCGTGATGCGTCGGATGGGCGAACTCTTCCCCGAACGGCGCCAACAGACCAGCGACGGCCTACGCATCGACGGTGGGGATGGCTGGGTGCTGCTCAGCCCCGATAGCGACGGTCCCTACATCAGCGTCCATGCCGAAGGGTACAGCATGGCCCACGCAGAGGCACTCGCGACACAGTATGCCGACCGCATTGCGATGCTCCAGGACGAGTAGATTTGACGTATTTTGGTAAAAAACCAGTGGCGCGGCTGCACATGCAGCCTGCGCCTCTGGTCTTGGAGGGGCCGGGAGGATCTTATGCGGGCAAATCGTTGGGATCGAACGCACCAGGGAGGAGTGCAGGGAGCGACGTCTGTACCCATGCGCCGGCCGTATTAGCCAAGAAAATAACGGCGCCCGGGCACAACTCGGACATGACCTGGCGACAGCCACCGCACGGACTGACCGGCCCGGGCGTATCGGCAATGACCGCGAGCGCGAGAATCTCGCGGGCGCCGTGCGCATAGGCGTTGTGGAGTGCGACGCGTTCGGCGCACATGGTGCTGGGGTACGCGGCGTTTTCGATATTACAGCCGGGGATAATCGTACCGTCTGCAGTCAACACCGCAGCACCGACGTGGAACTTCGAGTACGGAGCATATGCTTGGTCACGGGCGGCGCGGGCGGCTGCAATCAGTGCGTCACGATTGATGGATGTCATGGTGCCTCCCTACGGTGGCGGGGTAGGTAATGCGGATGCGGCTGGTACGAATCCCGTCGATAGCGACGACGGTCAATACCACCCCATTGGTGAGTGTGATGACGTCGTTGATTTGGCTCATGCGGCCTAATTGCTCCGTCACAAAGCCACCAATCCGGTCGGACGATTCGGATTCGAATGCCAATCCGGTCAAATCATTGATGTCGTCGAGGAGTAGGCGGGCTTCGACGGTCACGTCGCCTGGACCATTCCAGACCACATCGGGGATGGTGGCGCGATCGAACTCGTCATTGATGTCGCCGACGATTTCTTCGAGGATGTCTTCGAGGGTTACGATCCCGGTAGTCGCGCCGTATTCGTCGACGATGACGGCAAAGTGGACCCGTTTGGTCTGCATGTTTTTGAGCAAAATATCGATTTTGACCATTTCGGGCACATAATACGGTGTCCGCATCATGTCTTTTATCGCAGGATTGGTCTGGCCATAGCGGATGCTCGCCAGCAGGTCTTTTGCATAGAGCACGCCGACAATACGGTCGCTCGACTCCCAGATGACGGGTATGCGTGAATGGCCAAAGGTCGTGATAATCGACAACGCGTCTTGCATCGACGCAACAGCGTTGATGGTAACCACATCGACACGCGGAATCATAATCTCGCGCACGACGGTGTCGCCGAACGTGATGATGTCACGGATCATCTCGCGCTCTTTGGGCTCGATGATGCCTTCTTCTTCACCCACGTTGACGATGGTCATCAACTCTTCTTCGGTGACCATGGGTGCGAGTTCGTCGCTATCGGTGCCCGCAAAAACGCGCCGGGCCGCGTAATCGATAAGTAAGATGAGCGGTTGGAGGAGCGTCGCGGCCAGCCAAAACGGCGTCGCGATGAATTGTGCAGTGGCTGCTGGATTGCGTACCGCGATGGCTTTGGGCAGGGCTTCACCAAACACGATGACAAATAGCGCCAAGCCGGCGACTGCGGCGAATTCGATGAGTGGGGGTTGATCGCGGATGAGATCGAATGTCAGCGCGGTGATGCTGATGAGAGCAATGGAGTTGAGGAGGAACAACGCGACTTTGAAGCGATAGGCATCGTTGATGAGGGATTGCACCATGCTTGCCCGCGATGCATGCTGCAGCGCATTGAGTTGGCGGCGTGAGATGACCGACAACGATGCTTCGGCTGCAGCAGCCAACGCGATACACACAAACGCAAGCAAAATCCCCAACCAATGCAACGGAACAGACAAAACGGACACGGCGATCCTTCCCGCGAGGGTGTTAGTTGTGGAACAACGCGCTGAGTGACAAATCCTTGTGGATACGCAGGATTGCCTCGGCAAACAACGGCGCAACGCTGATGGATTTGATGCGCGCATCGGCGGCAGTGGGATCGAGGGGGATGGTATCGGTGATGATGGTTTCGACGAGTTCGGAGTTGCGTAGCGCAGTGATGCCGTCGCCGGCGAAAATCCCGTGTGTGGCACAGGCGTACACCTGGGTAGCGCCGCGTTGCAACAAGGACCGAGCTGCTTCGACCAACGTCCCACCGGTCGAAATCATGTCGTCGACGATGACTGCTGGCCGTCCTTTGACGTCACCGACCATCTCCAGCATTTCGACAGCATCGGGGCGTGGGCGTTGCTTGGCGATAATTGCCAAGCTGGCTCCGATGCGCTCGCGGAAGATATTGGCACGGCCCACGCCGCCCGCATCTGGCGAGATAACAACGGGGTCTTTGAGGTTCAAACTGCGGACATAATCCGACAACAGCTGGCCTGCCTGCAAGTGGTCGACGGGGATGTCAAAGAACCCCTCGATGGCGGGGGCATGCAAATCCATCGTCAAGACGCGGTGTGCACCGGCAGTACGGATGAGGTTGGCCACCAACTTGGCCGAGATAGGCTCCCGACCGGTGGTTTTCTTTTCTTGCTTGGCATAGCCATAGTAGGGGATAACCGCGGTGATGCGGGCTGCTGAGGCGCGTTTGACAGCGTCGATGAGGATGAGGAGCTGCATCAGATTATCGTTGACGGGGGTGCAGGTGGGTTGCACGATGAAGACATCCGAACCACGGACGTTTTCTTCGATCTTGATGCGTGTTTCGCCGTTTTTGAAGGTGCTCACCAATGCTCGACCGAGGTTCAGGTTGAGGCAGGCTGCGATGTCTGTGGCGAGGGCAAGGTTGGCGTTGCCGCTGAATACTTGAAGACGACCTTCCATAGGCATCGCTTGATCACGAGTGACCAAGCCTCCTCCTTCTACATGGTACTAGGGTCGGTCTGACCGACCAGCGTGGTGAACGGCGAAATCCGGCTGTTGTCCATTATTGTACTGTGTTTGATGGAGGAATGGGGGATCTGACAGCCAGCGCCAATCGTACTGTCATCAACGCTCGTGTGTGGCCCAATGACGCAGTGTGAACCGATGACCGTCTGGCCCATCAACACGCACCCTGGCAGAATCACACTATCGGGCGCGATGGCCACTTCGGGTGCGATTGATACCTGGGTAGGATGGGGAATCGTCACGCCGCTCGCCATCAGTGCATGGCAGGTGCGCTCGAGCAAAATCGCTTCGGCGGCTGCCAACTGCACCCGATCATTCACCCCCCAGGCGTCGTTGGGATCTGCGGCATGCAAGGCGCGCACTGACCCGACACCGTAGTCTGCGACTGCCATGGCAACCAAATCGGTCAAATAGTATTCGTTCGTCAGTGGGTTCGGGGCTACCCGTGGTAACGCATCACGCGCCCAGGCGAGCGAGAGGACCATGATGCCACTGTTGGCTTCACGGATGGTCGCTTGCGCGGCGGTGCAGTTCTTGGATTCGACAATTGCGGTGACGCGACCGGCGTCATCGCGCACGATACGCCCGTAGTGGTGTGGTGCCGGCACATCGAAGCTGAGGATGCTGAGGGCAGCACCGTGGGCGTCTTTGTCGGCAAGGAGCGCATCGATAGTGCTTGCCTGGATGAGTGGTGTATCACCGAACAACACGACGACATCGCCATCAGTGGCACTGAGTGCGGGCAAGGCTTGGAGCAATGCATGACCCGTCCCACGGCGCTCGTGTTGGGCGACGTAGACGTGTTGGGTACCGCACATGGATTGGATGGTGGCGTGCGTGTGGGGGGCAACGACAACACAAATAGGGGAGGTCGAGACGTGTTGGGCGACGTCAATGATGCGGGAGAGCATCGGTCGACCGGCCAATTGGTGCAGGACTTTGGGGGTGGCAGACCGCATTCGCGTACCATCGCCAGCGGCGAGGATGACCACAGAACGGGTCTGGGAGGGGTGCGTCATGGTTCGGCTCGCGTCCGCATGATGCGAAAATAGTTGGCTGCCAGACTAGGATTCGAACCTAGACAGACGGATTCAAAGTCCGGAGTGCTACCATTACACAATCTGGCATCAACGTTTGATAGTATACCACACGGAATATCAGTCTGGAAAGAAACGGACCAAAATTCGTCCGCGCTCCTTTCCGATACTCCGCCTGCTCGCCTAGAGACCTTTGTGTGCGCGTGATTTGTTGTTGCTGTAGGCAAACCACCCCAGTGCAATCACCAAAATCCCTATTAGTTGGATGCGCACAGATGCCAATGTCGAGAGCGTCGTCGGACTGACCGGCACGACCGTCAGCACCCACTGATATGCTGCAGCGGGGCTACCTGCAACATCCGATGCATATGCGCCAAATCCATAGGGTCCTGCAAATACGACCACCAATTGTGCCGCAATCAGAATGGTCGACACCATCGCCACCACCCCAATTGCGAATGCCAGCAAAGAGGCCCACCATGGTTGGCGCCGCGGGGCAGGAATCACGGCATGATCTGCAGCAATTGCCAGCAATGCAGCGGTCAAAGCCACAGGGGCGGTATGCCGCATCAGCGGAGCGAGCTCTTGGTCAAGCAGGGCATTTTGGGCGGCGTATTCGGTGCATCCATCGCACTCGACGAGATGATCGAGGACGTCGAGCGAGTCGGATTCACCGATGGCGATGCGGGTGCGGATGTCGTTGCAGGTGGTCATACGGGGCTCCTTGGGTCGGCGGTCAAGCCAGATGTGGATATTGTGCGCTGATGAGTTCTGCCATTCGTTCTTTGCCACGCCGGATGTGGCTCTTGACGGTGTTGAGCGGAATGCCCATAATCTCGGCGATATCTTGGTATTTGAGGTCTTCGAAGTAGAACAGCGTCAGCGCCTGGCGATAATGCGGCTCGATTTGGTCGATGACCAAGCGCAAGGCAATGCCTAATTCTTTGTGTTCGAGGACACTCGGCGGATCAGCAGTAACCGACACATCGGGGACCTGACCAATCAGGTCGCGCTCTTCTTCGCCAGGCTCAGTCACTGGATGGATTTGCTGCACTTGGCGCTTGCGCCGGCGCAATTCGTCACGACCAAGGTTGATGACCATGCGATACAGCCAGGTGGTGAAGCGGCTTTCGCCGTTGTACTGTCCGATAGCGCGGTACAGGCGGATGAACACTTCTTGGGTGAGATCAGCGGCATCGTCTGCGTTGTGAAAAACGGTCATTGCCAGACTGAACACGTAGTGTTGTTGACTCATCACCAGTTGTTCGAGGGCATCACGATCGCCACGCTGGGCGAGCTGGATGAGCTCGGATGATGGTTCGGCCACGTGGTACTCCTCAAGGTGAAGTCGATCGTACCGTTATGCTACCATGAAAGACGCTCATATCGGCTCTTTGTTGCAGGGATTTTAACCATGCTGACACGAGATTTCACCGCGACGACATTTATCGTCGAAAATCATCAGACACTCTTGCTCTGGCACCGCAAACTCCAGATGTGGCTCCCACCTGGCGGGCATATCGATCCCCACGAATTGCCGCATCTGGCAGCTATTCGCGAGGTATTCGAAGAAACAGGGTTACACGTCGCGTTGCAGACGGAACCAACAATGATGGGGAACGTGACGCTGTTGCCACAACCCTATTGCATGCTCCTCGAACCGATTGGTCCCGAGCATGAGCACATCGACCTGATCTACTTCGCCCGGGTAATCGGCGGCACGCTCAATCCGTCCGTGCGTGAGAGTGCAGGTGTGCGTTGGATCGACCATGCAGGGTTGGATGATCCTGCCATTGCAGAGGATATTCGGGTGTTGGGGAGGGCAGCGATCGCTTTTTTTGAAGGATGAATCGAGCACCCCGATGCCTTTTTTGGACAAAAAAACGAGGCACCTGCCTCGAACCTGCAACCTGCAACCTTCAAGCTGTAACCTGTAACCTGTAAAAGTAGTGCAGAACACCCAGAGGAACACACCTGCCGTTGCTGTCTCTCGACCCTGGCGGGGTTCAGCGTGTATCTGCCGTTCTGCACCGTGTGCATTATAGCCGTGTGGAATGCGCAGTGTCAACTTGCCCCAAAAAGACCACCACCCAGAAAAGATACGCCAAATCACTCACAAAGAAGTACTGATCGACCAGTCCATGGACCAGCGTACCGATGACGATGGCCAATACCACCGTCTGGAGCGGACTACTCGTGCGGAATGCCGTGCGCGCCGTGGTCACGACGATGCCCATGATGGCGAGGAGCCCGGCCGGGCCGAGGTTCAGCCAGAGGTCGAGGAAGACATTATGTGGATGGGCAGCGTACTGCTCGCTCGTGCCGATGAGGACGGGATCGATGATGCTATGGCCGTACTCGGGGTTATGATAAAAATAAAACTGCCCCAAACCAAGCCCCCACGGTCGCATCTGGATCCACGAAACAGCCTCTTGCCACAACAGTACCCGTGCATCGAAGCTGCCGGCACTCGCACCGCGTGTCAGTAATGTCACGCCGATGCCCAGCACGCCGATGGCGGTGAGTACACCGAGGATCCATGGACGGCGGCGGATGGTCGTTGCGCCGTAGTGATACACGGCAATTATCGACCCTGCGACGAGCGTCGCCAACCACGCCCCGCGCGAGAATGATGCGACCAATCCGAGTGCAATGACCACCACCCACGCCCACCTTACACGGATGCGCAACACCGGCCAGATGATAGAGAGCACTGCGAGGGGCAGGATGCGCTCGAGGAACAAACCGAGATTATTGGCGTGTCCATAGACCGAAGCCACCCGTCGGATGTTGCCGGTGGCGACGACGTTGTCAGCGAAAACCCGCTTGCTCCCCAGCAGTGGGACCAGGTCGATCCCGGCGAATTGGAGGATTCCCAAGCCGGCGATGACCCCTGCAGTGGCGACCAGTGTATGGACCACCGTGCGTACGAACGTCGTATCACGATGCATGGTGCTGCGCGCCAATAGGAACCAGACAATCGGTTCGACGATGACCCAGCGCATGCTCCGCAACGCCTCACCACGCCCTTCGGGGAGCGCCCAGAGAATACTCGCCGCTGCGGCACCCACGAGCAGTCCTACCCAGGCGTCGTTGCGCTGGAAGGTCATGTCGATACGACGGCGCTGTAGGCTGGTTACAGACCAGCCGAACAATGCCAATACCAGGACAAACTCGTGGATGGGGATGGCTGCGCTCTGTGTCACGGCCACGGGAATGAGCGCAAATGGTGCCGTCGCAGGGACGAGGCAAAGCAGCACCACTGGAGCAGCCCAGGCAATCAAGGCGAGAGTCAAGAATGCCGCTGCTTTGAGGGGCAGTGGGCCGAGTTGCAGGGCGAGGAGTGCCACGATGGCGAGTGGCCATGGGGTAGTGCTGATTGACGTACGCAAGCGTTCGAGCATGGTCACCACGCAGCAGCAATCATCGATTCCCACTGGGCGCTAGTGGGGACGACGGGCGAAAGGTTGATGAGGCGTTCTTCACCGCGGAACAGCGTTACCAGTTCGGCTGGGCTCGGATGGTGCGGTGCAATCAGTGTGCGCAGGGTTGGTGCACCACAATCTGCCAAAAAGCGTTTGATGGTAGTTGGTACATCGGTTGCGCTACACCCCAATGCGTTGGCAATCTGGGCAATTGCTGCCGGGCGGGCGGGTGCCACGAGCGCAATGATTTGGGGCATCATGACCACACACGCAGGACCATGGGCGACATGGTATGCGCCGCCAAGGGCATGACCCACCGCATGGCCGAGGTGTAATCGACCACTCAAAAATGCCATACCGGCCATCGTGGCAGCACTACTCATGGCGGCGCGGTCGTTGGCGTTGTGTCCGTTTTTGATGAGCCGTGGTAATGCATCGACGATGGTCCGGATTGCGGTGAAGGCCAATGCATCACTGAGCGGTGACGACATGGTCGAGGTGAGTGATTCGAGGCTGTGTGCCAATGCATCCATGCCGGTCGCCATGGTCAAGCTGGCCGGCATCGTGGCGCACAAGTCGGGGTCGACCAAGGCGACGGACGGTGTCAGTGCAGGGTGGCGTACCAGCAATTTGCGTGATGTACTCGGTTCGGTAACGACGGCAACATAGGTGACTTCGCTGCCGGTGCCTGCCGTGGTGGGGATTGCGATGAGCGGGAGCATACGCTCCGGCGTGGCACTCCCCCCAAAGTAGAACGGGGCAATGTGTGCGACGTTGTGGGCACACAAGAGACCAACCGCTTTGGCGGTGTCGATGGCACTGCCACCACCTACCGCCACGATCCCGTTGATATGCTGCTGGGCAGCCCAGGCACTCAGCGATTCGATGGTGACGGCAGATGGGTCGGGTTCGACGGCGGTCGAGCGGATGACCGTCAAGCCGGCTGCGCTCAGGGCTGCTGCGATCGTGGTGCCGGCTGGTGATTCAGCCAAAAACGGATCGATGAGAAGCAGGACGGTCGTCATGCCCAGTGCTTTTGCTTCGGTGCCGACCGAATACGCGACCCCGGCGCCCGTGACGACACGGGTGCTACTGAATTGTGTTTGGACGCTCATGTGTACCTCGATATGGTGCAAAAACGCGCGAAAGCGTATATGCCAAAGCGGCAGTCAATACGACAGGAAGGGCAGCAAAAAGCCAGCGCCACGGTTGATTGCGCCACACCAGGAGTGCTGTGGGCGCCTGCCGAATGCCGCTGATGGTGAGCGTGTGGACGCCGTCAGCCAACCCGCTTGCCAACACCGCCTCACCACTACCCGTGGATACGTAGGTCACCGGTCCGTTGTCGACAGAGACCGAGAGATCGGCTGTCAGTCCACGGATGCCGACTGCCGTGCCGCTGAAGGTAATGCGGTAGGAGTCTGCACCGAGTGATTGGATGGCGGGATGCGACCATGCATGACTCCCTGCGCCTGCGCTACTCGGGTTTTGCATGGTTGCTTGGATGATGCCGTAGGCTGGGTACGGGGCGAAGTCGGGTGCCATGATGGCAAAAAACGGTGTTGGATTGGCAGGGTCGGCAGGTGGACCACCCCAGCGCAACATCCAGAGGTTCATGACTCCGAGCCATGGCCATTCGCGCCGTGCCCGTGCGAGCTGGGCGACAATGTACTCGCCTTTCTGTACCTCGCTCACGGGTGGTCCCCAGATGGTACGGCGCTCGGGGGGGATGCTCTCGGGTGCGCTGTTGTAACCGAATTCACTGACCCACACCGCGGTAGCGGCATCGTCGTGCTGGAGCATCACCTCGCGGAGCATCACAATGCGCGATACATCGATGCGTGTATCGATGGGCCGGTCGAGCTCTGCCCAGGGGCGCAGGGGATTCCAGCGCACCCGTACATATCTGTGTTCATCGGGTGGTTGACCGAGGCCGTATGCTTGTGCAGACATAATGTCGAATGCATCGGCAGCCCCGGCGCGATAGCATGCTGCCAAAAAGTCGAGTTCGCTCATGGGCGCAATGCGCGGCTCTTTGCCATCGGTCGGCGATAAACTGGGGAACAAAATAATCACGTTGGGGTTTGCAGCTCGTGCTGCGCGACTGGCACGGGAGAGCAAATCGGTGAATGCCACGGGGTCGGGGAGCTCCCAGTTCCATTCGTACGCCAAGTTGGGCTCGTTCCAGAGTTGGATGTACCGTACCTGTGGGTAGCGGGCAGCCACTGCGGCGACGAAGCGGGCGTAGTCGTCGTAGTCATCCGGTGGCCCAGTAGAATCACCGTTTTCGATGAGGCCAGCTTGGAATTTGGGGGTCGCTGCGACGCGCTGGCGGGCCCATGCGGGGGGCCGATCGATGCGCACGATGAGCTCGATGTGATGTTTGGCGGCCATGGCGACAATATGGTCGTATTTGAGCCAGGCACTGTAGCTGTCTGGGGTATGGCGTCGATCTTCGTAGTCACCGCGACCGTGGATTTCGACGTCCTCCCAGGGGAGCTGGATGCGTGCAAACCGAGCTCCGAGGCGCGTTGCCTCGGCAAAGGAGCGCTCGACTACCGCGGGATCGGGCTCGTATTGGATGTTGTAGAGGTTGACACCCAGACCGGCTGCGGCAGCGGCAGGTGACGCATCGTCAGTGGGAGCAACGGTCACGCCGCGATGCCATGCATTGTCGATGAGGATCGTGCCGATGAGGAGCGCGATACAGCTCATCCAAGGGATGTGGAAGCGGATAAGTCGGTTCATGGCGTGCCCTGCCATTCTTTTACGATGCGCGGGATAGCACCTTCAACCGGGTACATGGCGTAGCGGTTTTCGCCGGTACCATAGACAATTTCGCGGAACACATGGAACGAGAAATTTGCTCCCGGTGTTGCCCGCATCTGCCATGCCAGCGCGATGATGACATCGCGCGGCATATTGGTCGTGGCATGGCCGATGAGTGCGTCGGTCACTTGGGCAGTGGTCTCGACGGTCTGGAGAAAATTCCCCGCGCGGAGTTGATTTGCGATGCCCGCGATGACTGCTTGCTGGCGTGTCATGCGTTCGAAGTCGTTATCCGGATGGCGGATGCGGCTGTACGTCAGTGTCGTATTGCCATCCATCATGAACGTCCCCGGCTCGAACGACACCTCGCGGAATTTGTAGTCCATGGTGGGGAAGCGCGGGTCGTAGAGACTTTTGGTGACCTGCACGGGAACGCCACCTAATGTGTCGATGACATTGATGAACCCCTGGAAGTCGACCAGAATTGTATAGTCGATGGGTACACCGACGACTTGACTGATGGTCTGTTGGGCCAGTGCAAACCCACCACCGAGGGCTGGGTAGACGTCACCATAGACGTGCGCGGCGTTGATACGGGCCCATCCGTAGCCGGGGATCGAGACGAGTAAGTCACGCGGTAACGAGAGCATCGAGATGCGCTGTTTGACGGGATCAATGGCGAGCAACAAGATTGCATCGGTGCGCGACGGCGTCGATTCTGCCGGACGCCGATCAGACCCCAGCAACAAAATCGTCATCGGTTTGTCGAATGTCGTCAACAATGGGACCGGTTGGGGAGGGGCTACTGTGGCGACCGTTTCAGCACGTGCATCCGCTGTTGGTACAACCGGCACGGTTCCCCGTGCGGTACTGATGACGCCCAGGTTGCGATAGATGCGTGTGCTGTTTTGGATGAGGGCACGCACATCTCCGCCGTAGGCAGCGATGGCTGCAACCAATACACCACCGACGACAATCAACGCCCAGGTCAGCGCCCCGAAGGATGCAGGTCGGGTGGATGCGACTTTGCCCTGCGGGCGAGGCTGTGGTTTGGGTTGTGCGGCACGAGGACTGGCTGCTCCTGGTGCATCGGGTACGGCCGCAGGAGGTGGTTCCGCTGCTGGGGCAGGTACGTCGCTCGCAATGGGAATATCGTCTGTCGGCGTCACTGAACTGGGGCGTTTGAGCAAGAGTGCAAGCATATCACGCGTCGACGCACGGTTGGGGGGATTGAGGAGTCCGCCGAGGAGCGTGTGGTGTGTGCCGTATAGTGCGTGTGTACAGTCGGCACAGGTGGCGAGGTGCGCATCGACAAGTTGTTGTTGGGGACTGCCAGGAGTCAGTTTTTGGGAGCGCACCAGTGCTCGGATGCGTTGGCAGTCGTTGGACATAATTGTATCCACACCGAACGGATTGTCAGTTAGCCGCCATTGTAGCATGTTCTGCTTTGACACGACTAGTTCCATGTGCTACGATATGTAGGCGATGGCGACGTCGCCAAGTGGTAAGGCAGAAGTCTGCAAAACTTCCATTCACCGGTTCAAATCCGGTCGTCGCCTCCATTCACCCCTTCGGAATCGTTGCCGGTTCTGCAGGGGATTTCTCTTTTTTGGTGGTGTAAGGAGGTCGCAATGACCGGCATCGACATCACGGCACTCGACTACGACGCACTGTGTGATTTGCGTGACGAAGTCAATCAACGCATTTTGACGCTCAAAAAGACTCCTCGGCTGCGCCTCGAAGACTCCCTCCGACTTTTTGAAGAGACCAAAACTGCCCTTGCGGAGCGAGGGCTTACGTGGCATTCGCTGGAACGCTGGCAGTGGATGGAGGGGGAAGTCCGCTTCTGGGTCAATCCGATTGATCAAAACAGCTACGTGACGGGTTGGTTCGCCCTCGACGACCTGATTGCCTGGTTGACCGACGACGGTCCGATTGTGCGGTCACGGACGCAGGGTACCGATATCCCTGTCCAGTGGATTGCGGTGGATCACGACCGCGACTAAGCGGTGCCTGGAATTTTGTGAAGGGTTGAGCATGCCGCTGATAGCACTCCAAGATGCTACGGCCACCAGCGTAGGCGTGGCGATTGTCTCGTACAACACCGTCGATTTGCTCCGTGATTGTCTGCAGTCACTTGATCGGAGTGGTCTGGCTGTCGCCGTGGTCGTGGTTGATAATGGTTCGACCGATGACAGTGTGGCGATGATCGAGACCGCGTTCCCGACCGTTTGCGTAATTGTCCCAGGGGCAAACCTTGGATTTGCACGGGGGACTAACCTGGCGATGCAACGGCTTCTTGCGGAAGCACCCGGGTTGCAGCACATACTGATGCTCAACCCAGATACCGTCGTGCACGCCGGCGCACTCGAATCATTGGTGGCATTTGCAGAAGCACACCCACGTGTGGGAGTGGTGTCACCGCGGTTGGTCAATGTTGATGGGTCGCTCCAACGCGGCGTGTTCCGCTTCCCGACACCGTTAATGACGCTCTTTGACCTCTTCCCGCCGGGTGAGGTAACGCCGGGGCGATTCTATGATTCGTGGTGGCATGGTCGCTACCCCCAAGAAGCAGCGGGGGACGCGCCTTTTGCCGTCGATCATCCACTCGGTGCCGCCATGCTGACGCGGGTCGCGGTGCTCGCCGAGGTAGGCATGCTCGACGAAGAATACTTTATGTATGTCGAAGAAGTCGATTGGTGCATGCGCGTACGCACTGCAGGTTGGGCAATTTGGCAGCAACCTGCGGCTGTGGTGACCCATGTGGGTGGGGCATCGTCGCGCCAGTTCCGCGCAGCGATGACCTTGGCACTGTGGCGCAGTCGGGTACGTTACTGGCAGCGCTGGTGTAGCCCACGTGCGCTCTGGTGGCATCGGACGTTCCTGCACTGGGGGATCTGGCGGATGCGCTGGGTCGCTGCACGGGCACACCGCCGCGGTCTCTTGAGCACCGACCAGTATCACGAGTTATTGGCGGTATATCGAACGGTGCAGTTTTTATGAGTACTGCCGTTCGCGCTCCCATCAGCGTCGCTATTATTGCCAAAAATGAAGCCCGGCACCTGGCTGCCGCGTTGGCGAGTGTGACTGATTGGGTGGCCGAGGTGCTGGTGTTGGTCGATACATCCACGACCGACGAGACTGCAGAAATCGCCGGTGCGCACGGCGCGCGGGTCGAATACGCGCCATGGCGTGGCTTCCCCGAGCAACGGAATTTGGCGCTGACGTTGTGCCAGCAGCCCTGGGTCTTTTTCCTTGATGCGGACGAACGTGTCGAACCTGCGCTCCGGGACGAGTTGCTTGCCTTGACCCAATCTGCGCCAGACACCCTTGCAGGTGCCTGGGTGCCGCGCCATAATGTGTTTTTTGGGCGGGTGTTGGTTGGCGGCGGGTGGTACCCCGATCGGCAATTGCGTCTGCTCCGGCGTGGCAAAGCGCACTACGATCCGGCACGAGCGGTACACGAGGTAGCCACCGTCAGCGGTGAGTGTGTGGAGCTCACGGGGCATATTCGACATCTCAATATCGAAACGTTCACCGAGCTGTGGCGCAAACAAGCAGACTACGCACGCCGCGAGGCACAGACGTACCAGCGCGAAGGCCGCCGCACGCGGCTCCGCAATTACCTGGGTGCGCCGCTGCGTGAATTCCGCTATCGCTACATACGCAATGGTGGGTGGCGTGATGGCTGGGTTGGTTTGGTGTTGGCGTTGGTGATGGCTTGGTATGCGGCACAGACATTCGTCTACTTGGCGCGCATGGATGGAGGCAGGCGATGACCACGCGCCCCGTACGGGATCCAGCGTTGGCGCTAGATGTGGTGATAGTGTCGTGGAACACGCGCGAACTCTTGCGCGCGTGTTTGCGCCAGCTCCTCGCCGAAGACATCGTGCGCCGGGTGGTCGTGGTCGACAACGGTTCCCACGACGGCAGTGCGACGATGGTAGCAGCAGAGTTCCCCGAGGTGATTTGCATCGCCGAGCGGACGAATCACGGCTTTGCGGGGGGCAACAATATCGGGCTACGACATATTTTGGCGGACCGTCCGGCTCCGTACATCTGTAGTCTCAACCCCGATACGCTGGTACAGCGCGGCGCATTGCAACGCCTGGTGACATATTTGGCGGGGCACGCAGCGGTGGTTGGTGTGGGTCCCATGCTGCGCTATGGCGATGGGAGCTGGCAATCGTCGCGACGCAGATTCCCCACACTCGGTGTATACCTGGCCGAGAGTACGCCGTTGACGCAGTGGTGGCCCAGCAATCCCTGGATCGGCCGCTACCAGATGGCCGACCAGCCGCAGGATGCTATTACGCCTGCCGATTGGCTGGTCGGTGCTGCGTTGGTGGTGCGCAGTGCGCGGGTACAAGAGGTCGGCTTGTTCGATGCAGGGTTTACGCTGTACTCCGAAGAGCTCGAATGGCAACGCCGGCTCACGGCTGGGCAAAGCGGCGCGATGGTCTACCTGCCTACCGCCGTGATTGAGCATTACGAAGGCCAGAGTAGTAGCCAGATCCCCATGCAACGGCTGGTCTGGTTTGTGCAGAGTCGCCTCCGCGACGCGCAGTTGGCGTTGGGCAACGGCTGGCGGATTTTTCTACAAATCTGCTACGTCCTGATGTACGGCTGCGAATGGCTCATCGAAGCGAGTAAGTGGCTACTGGGGCATCGCCGTGCATTGCGTGCGGAACGCCTGCGGACATACGGTGCGGTCATATGGGCTGTCATACAGTGGCGCATGCTGCCGGCACAGATATGGTAGGATGGTGCCATCCCCGACCGAATGGGTAACGTATGTGTGCTGGCGACGAGGGTCTCTTGGGAGCCCCCGCAATAGACGAAGGAGATTATTGTGCGACTCGTAACCTTGCAGACCAAAAGCGGCAGTGTCCACATCGGTGCACTACGCAACAACGACAGTGAAATTGTGTTGCTCGACAGCGTCGCCTCGTCGATGCTCGAGCTTATCGATGGCGGTGCCGATGCACTGGCCCGCGCCAAATCAGCTTTCGCGACCGCAGCGAACGTCATCAAGCGCGCAGATGTGACCCTCCTCGCTCCCATCCCACGGCCCAAACAAAACGTGATGTGCTTGGGTATGAACTACGTGGCGCATGCCATCGAGTCAGACTTGGCCCGTGGCCGTGAGCCTAAATTGCCCGAATTCCCTGTCTTCTTCACCAAAGCTCTCAATTCGGTGTGTGGTGATGGCGCCGAAGTCCCCCTCGATCCGAATGTGACCGGGCAGCTCGACTACGAGGTCGAACTGGCCTATGTATTCGGCAAAACCGCCAAGAACGTCAAAAAAGAAGACGCGCTGAACTACGTCTTCGGGTATACCATCCTCAACGATATCTCGGCTCGTGACCTGCAGAATCGCCACCAGCAGTTCTTCAAGGGCAAAAGCCTCGACAACAGCGGACCGATTGGGCCGTGTATTGTCACTGCGGACGAAATCCCCAACCCAGCCGGTTTGGCCATCAAGCTCCGTCTGAACGGCGAAGAACGCCAGCACTCCGACACCGGCGACCTGATTTTTGACATCCCCACGAGCATCGAATACTTGACCCTGGGCTCGACCATCGAGGCTGGCCAAATTGTCTGCACCGGCACGCCGGCAGGCGTCGGCATGGGCAAAACGCCGCAGCAGTGGCTCAAAGCGGGTGACGTGATGGAAGCCGAAATCGAAAAAATCGGCGTCCTGACCAACAAGGTCGTCAAGGCGTAAGTCTTTTGCTGTTGGAGCAGGGTTTATTGCAATAAACCCTGCTCAATTTTTGCGTCCAATTTTCAACATATACAAGAGCACAACACCGGCCAAGCGCAGTCCGCCCGCGACATACAAGGCGATGTGATAATCGAATTGGGTCGCGAGGAGCGTGCCGACCAGCGGCATGGCGAGCGTGGCTAC
>JBJONV010000167.1:0-8362 GCA_046051665.1 Chloroflexota bacterium | reverse complement strand
CAGAGCAGACCACGGGGACGTACAGTACCGCGTCGATGCGGTTGATGCTTGCGCCACATATCAGTTGGCAAGGTGCCGGTTTGTCTGTCGGTTTGCTTGTGTTTTTGGGATCAATTATCGTCTTTGGTCTCATGGGTTGGTGGCCGTTCCGTCAGTGACGAAGTTTTCATCGCCCTACACCAATCGACCGTCTGTCACACAAGTGATGCAGACGGTCGATTTTTTTGTCATCGGTTGTGCATTGGTCATAATGGTCAGCGGGTCGCGTCGTACATCCGCCGATAGATATCGACGTACTGTGCTGCGAGCGCCTCCTGTGTGTAGTGGGTCAGGACGCGCTGGCGTGCACTCTGGCGCATCGTCGCATACCGTTCTGGTTGGCTACAGATATCGGTGATGCAGTGTGCGAGCGCCTCGACATTGCCTTCGGGGAAGATACGCCCGCCATCGCCAATGACATGCGGTATTTCACCAGAGTCACTCCCGACAACGGGAATGCCGCAGGCCATCGACTCGATGAGGACCCGACCGAACTGCTCCTTCCAATTGGCAGTCGTACGTGATGGCAGCACCAACAGATCAAAAGTCTGCATCATGGTGGGCATCTGGCTGGCCGCGATGGGTGCATGCCACTGGATGCGCTGGGCTACCCCGAGGCGTTCGGCGAGTTCACGCAGGCGCGGTTCGTCGGACCCAGCACCGACCAGCTGGAGGCGATACTTCTGGGGGAGGATATGCAGAGCACTGATGAGGTCTGCGATGCCTTTTTCGGGGACGAAACGGCCTACATAGCCGAGTGTGATGCTGCTGCCAGGCGTATTGGGTTCGTGATGTGGGGCATAGAGGGCGGGATCGACACCCGTCTGCGGTAAGATGCTGAGTTCCCCCGTGTACCCGTGACGTCGGATAATCGCGGCTGCTTCGTGCGAACAGGCCATGCCATGGGTTGCTGTACGGAAGGTGTAGCGCTCAAACCAGCGGAACGGCGGGGGGTAGGATCGTTCGATGTTTGCGTAATTGTAAAAACAACTCGCTGCACCGACACGCTGCGCCGCGGCAATTGCCATAGCCGTGGCGAAGTTGAAGGACTCTTCGTCGACATGCACGACATCTGGTCGGATGGTACGGAGCAACCCTGCAAAGCCAGGGTACCAATGTATATGGTGCCGACCGTTGAACATCATGGGCAGTTGCACGACGCGATACATGGGCGTCGGTCCTGCTTCGTAGTGTTGTTCGGCTGCCCGCGGCTCGCGCCAACTCGGTGGGACAACAACCGTCAATTCGATATCCGGATGTGATGCAATTGCATCTGTTTTGCGCCGATAGGCGACGCTGTGCAGCGCCTTCGAGAGAATGACTACCTTCATTCCATGCCTCGTGCCGGCTCCAAGATGCGCAGATACGCAGCGAATGTGGCAGCAGCGGTGCGTTCATACGAAAATTGCGCCACGCGCATCTGCCCTGCTTCGACGAGGCGAGTCCGCAGATCGTTGTCACTCAGCACGTTTGTCAATGCAGTCGTCCAGGCGGGGATGTCGTCTGGATCGACAAGTAATGCGGCATCGCCCAACACTTCGGGGAGGCTGGTCGCGTTGGATGCAATCACCGGGGTATGACATGCCATCGCCTCGAGTGGCGGCAGACCGAATCCTTCGGCATATGATGGATAGACGAAACACGTCGCTCCCGCATAGAGTCCCGGATTGTCGGCACGGGGAACATCGATGCGTCGGACATCCGCAGTCAAACCTAGGTCTTGGATGAGTCTATCGATATCGGGGAACAAAACAGGATTATTGCCAGCAGCATGTCCGGCCAAGAGAAGTGGGTGCTCTGCACGGAGCATCGCAGGGAGTGCACCATACGCACGGATGAGACTAGAGACATTCTTGCGCTCGTCGTGCCCACCGACATAGTAGATGTATGACGGAGGCAACTGGTACCGTGTTCGGAGGTCGTCGGTACAGGTGCCTGGCTGATACATGCTATCGGCCGCGAGATACGTCACCTCGATGGTGCTCCGGGGATGTCCGAGCAAACGGGCTGCGTCGTCGGCTACCGCTGCAGAAATGGCAAGCAAACGCACACTATGCTGCGCAGCACGTTGCACAAGTGCACTGTACGCCCGTACCAGCAGGCTGCCCCGATATGCAGGTCGCGTCAGCGGTATCAGGTCGGGGATGGTCGTCACAACCGGGACGCGCGATGACAGGGGTGGTGCAAAGTAGGGGATGTGGAGCAAATCAACCTTGTCGAGCCGTGCAGCAGCAGGTATCGCGAGCTGTTCGAACATCAGCTTGGCCATGTGTTTGGAACGACCACTCAGTGGACTCCGCAAGCGGGTAATGGTGACCCCGTGAGGCGCGGTGGGAGGTTTGGTATCTGCCGGGACATATAACGTGAGTTTCAGCTCTGGTTGCTTGGTGAGTTCGTTGACTAGACCATGCAGATATTGCCCGACGCCGACGGTGGGTTTGTCCCAAAAAAAGCCATTGATGGCAATGTGATAGTGTGTCATTTGGCTATGATACCATGCACAGAAGCGGGTAGGTAGCAAGGCGTGGGTGTACTCGGTCTATGGTTTGGTCGCAGTGTGTGATACCACGGAGGGTACGATGAAGCAACAGCGCTTGTGGATCTGGCCACGTACGCGGGTAGGTATCGTCGGTGCAATGGCAGTTGTCGCATTCATTGGCGTGACGCTGTGGATGGGTAACTTCGCGGTACCTGGCACCGTTATCCTCGCCGCGGTGACAGGCGTCCTGTGGACTGCAATTGTCCGTCACGGGGATGCATCAGTGGTACTTTGGCTGATGGCTTGTGCAGGAATAGGCTGGTTGGTGTTGTTGGTCATTCGTTGAGCCTCGTGTATGGAGGGCGCAATGTATGCCGTCACGCAGATGTGGTACAGTCGCAGTGGTCATGTTGGTCTTTTCGCTCGTGTGCTTGATAGGATTACTGGCTTGGCGCTGGTACGCGGGTGACACAACTGCGGGGTTGATGGATGCTGTCGGTTCGCTGGGTGTCCTGCTGCTCTGGGTTGGTGCACCGGCGTTGGCGCTCCGCGCCTGGGTCGTAGACGGAGACCGTGGCTGGTTGTTGCTCCTGACGCCAGTACCGTTGTTGTTGGCAATCGGTGTGCTGCTAGTCGGATGGGTGTTGGCTACAATGTCTGCCCCCCGGGAATCGTCTCGATCCTCTGTATGGAATTGCCAGAGCTCAAACACTCGTTCGCCTCGATTGGCTGCGAGGAATGAATCCTGAACAAACGCGAGCTATGCGGGGAGGTTTGCAAATGAAACGACCATTTTGGCCGACAACCGATAATGGGACTTTTGCCCTGCGGTTGAGTGGGCTGTCGTATGTCTTGTTTGCGCTGATGGGTATGATGCCTGCGTTGCTCCAGGTTTTCTTTCAGGTTGCAGCGTACCAAAGCACACCCGGTCTCAACGAAAGCCCGGTGTGGTACACCAATTGGTTCGCGCCGTTGTCCGCCATAGCGGTGTTGGGATTGTGCCTTGCCTCAGGGGTGCTGGCATTGATTGCCATCATACGCGGCAAAGACCGTGGCTGGGGCCTCTATATAGCCCTCGTGCCGATGGCTCTTGTGCTGTTTTTTCTGATAGGCGAGTTTTTTATCCCACCATTCGATTAAGAGATTGCACAACGACTCTCGTATAATGAGGGTATCGATACACAAAGGAGTACTCAAATGGTCATGAATATCGAACAAATTATGGCGGTGATTCCGCATCGGTATCCATTTTTGCTGATTGATCGCGTCATCGAGCTCGAGCCTGGCAAGCGTGCTGTAGCGCTCAAACAAGTAACCATTAATGAGCCCTTCTTCCAAGGTCACTTCCCGACATACCCGATTATGCCCGGTGTTTTGATTATCGAAGCACTCGCACAGACGGGTGCGGTGGCCGGGATGGTGTTGCCCGAGAATCAAGGCAAAATAGCCTTGTTTGCGGGTATCGAGGGGGCACGCTTCCGCCGCCCGGTCGTCCCTGGCGACACGTTGCGCCTCGAAGTCACCATCGAAGCCATGAAACGCGGCATCGGGAAGGCAGCCGCTAAAGCACTCGTCGGTGACGAGCTTGCCTGTGAGGCGCAGTTGACCTTTGCGTTGGTCAAACAGAGCTAAACGAACGGTTGTCTGTGTCTGTTTGTGGTCGCCCGTTGCTTCGTGTTATTATTTGGATATGCCGGAGTGGCGGAATGGCAGACGCTACGGTCTTAAAAACCGTTGAGGGCGACCTCGTACGGGTTCGACTCCCGTCTTCGGCACCAAATGCCCCCCAGATGATACATCTGGGGGGTGTTTTCTTGGGGGATACACATGTACCATTGTGGTGTTCTCGCGCTCCGTGGAAGACGATTACCCCATCACCCTGCAACAGGCGTGGATTCCATGACACACAAACGGAGCCGGTATACCGGCTCCGTAAGGTAAATGACATTCAGGCACCCGAAACAGGGTCGTTACTCAGGCATCAACACCGTGTCGATGACGTGGATGACGCCGTTGCTGGTAGCGATGTCGGTGATGATGACTTCCGTTGTTCCATTGAGGAATACTTTGCCATCTTTGATCGAAATAGCAATCGATTTGCCTGCGAATGCTGTCTCAGCCATTTTGCCATCAAGGGTGACGACATCAGCGGCCATGACTTTGCCCGAGACGACATGGTACAGCAAAGTGTTCTTGAGGGTCTCGAGGTTTTCTGGCTTGAGCAGTTCCTCGACGGTACCAGCTGGTAGTTTCGCAAATGCATCATCGGTTGGTGCAAAGACGGTGAATGGTCCTGCACCTTTGAGGGTGTCGACCAAACCAGCAGCCTGAACTGCGGTGACCAACGTGGTGAAGCGACCATCAGCAATAGCCGTATCGACGATGTCGGCAAGCTTGGCAGGTGGCGTCAACACAGTGTCAATGACGTGAATCACACCATTGCTGGTAGCGATGTCGGTAATGATGACTTCCGTGGTTTCGTTGAGGAATACCTTGCCTTCTTTGACCGAAACAGCGATTGCATTGCCGGTGAAGGCAGTGTCTGCTGTTTTGCCATCGAGGGTGACGACATCAGCGGCCATGACTTTGCCCGAAACGACATGGTACAGCAATGTGTTCTTGAGGGTCTCGAGGTTCTCTGGCTTGAGCAATTCCTCGACGGTGCCTGCAGGGAGTTTTGCGAATGCATCATCGGTTGGTGCGAAAACGGTGAATGGTCCTGCGCCTTTGAGGGTATCGACCAATCCAGCAGCCTGGACTGCGGTGACCAACGTGGTGAAGCGACCATCAGCAATAGCCGTATCGACGATGTCTTTGAGTTCTGGTGCGGCGGTTGGTGGTACCGAAGGTGGTGGTACTGCAGTTGCCATTGGTGCGGCAGCTGGTGTGCCACATGCAGACATAACGAGCGAAGCGAACAACAATACGAACAGCGAACCAATGTGTAGACGTTTCACGCTTGCTCCATTTCTTGGGGATGAATGTTTCGTAACCGAGGGCCTGTAGCGGGTTTTTTCTTTTGAAAATTGCTACCTCTCAACTGTAAAGAAAAAACTTTGGCACCGCAAACGATTTTTGTTTCTATCATGATGCATTCATACGGTAATCATAATCAATGAGAATCTTTTATTCTTTTCAATGCGCACATCCAACTCGCGTTCTGTCTGGCTGACACGCACAAGGATTCGATTGGTTTGGAGGTTGCAGACGACCAGAGTGACAAAATAACGTCTGTTCGGAGGTAGTCCTGTATGCGTATTTTTGTGCCAAGTAACAACGATTACGAGCGACAAAGATGCTTATTCTCGCGGAAAAAAGGAAGTTTTCCACTCATCAGCGCATTACGGCATTCTCAGAATCGATTTGCTGCCTGTCAATGTACTGTTTGTGCAGCGAAGGCACCAAAGAAAATCATGTGCAGATCCGGTCCGTCGGGAAACGAGATTGACGTCTCATCCCCAATGCGCTGCATGCCCAGCCACGCGCAGACAGGATAGCCTGCTCGCTCATGGTGTGGATATATAAAAAGGGAAAAAACGGAGTACGCAACAGCCAGGGGGTTCGGTTTTTGCGTATGCAGGAGCATCGGTACGTGATGCTCCTGCACATGTGCTGTGGGTAACCTGGGCTTGAGAACGCAACTGCACCGAGATGCTGAGAAGCCAGATTTGGCAGGAACGGAGAACTGGTTTTCTCCGTACCGATGATTCGCTAGCGTGGCTGCAACACGAAGTGGAATTGGTAAGTGCGGGCGTTGAGCAGATACTCGGGCAGGGTATCGACAAATAACCCGGTGCCGAGTCCGCGCATCCCCACATCGAGGCTGAGATGAATGGTCTGATCTGCCTTGAGTGATATCGTGTCGGTGGCGCGTTCGAGGGTGGCATCGCTATGATGCAACGCATTGAACTCAAACAACCCGTCGGCTCGGATGTCGTAGCCATGCCCCTGTGTATCGGTGAGGGAGAGCCAGCGCACGTCGACATGATGCCCGTGCTCTTGGGGCATGATGTACGGCACATATTGTTCGGCTACGGTACTTTTGAATTGGCCGATGAACGCACCTGATTTGCGGTCGTTGTAGGTGTCTTCTGGGCCACGACCATACCAGTGCAGATTGGTATAGGGTGCAGCCAACTCGAGGGCGATGCCCAGACGGGGCAAATCGACGATATCCGGCGCGCAATCAACCGTTGTATCGATGTGGAGCGCTCCCTGTGCATCAATGCTGTACGTATGGCGGGCTCGGATGTCGTCCCACTGATTGCGGCCGGTGCTTGCAACCGTGACCACGACACCTGCGGCAGTCTGCGCTACCGATTCGACGCGGCTGACCAGCTCGGTCAGACCCAGTTTTCGCCAGAGCGGATACCCGCGCAACACCATGCGCGCCATCATTTCTTGGAGGTGATCATTGTCGGTCGGCGCACGCCAGACGTTGAGGCGTGGACCGCTGACGATACTCCCTGTGGCACCAAATGCAAGTAATGCACCAGACGTGGCGTCGATCTGTGCCGTGTGTGCGCCGGTACCCAGTGTATAGACGGTACCACTGTGTGCAACCGGTTGTGGTGTGGCGGGGATGGGCAACGCAGCACGCGGAGCAACCGTGATTGCGTTTTGTTCCCAAGCGACCACATGCCCTGCAGGTGCCCAGGCTGTCGCAGTGCGTGTGCTGAAGGACCAATTGATGAATGATTCACTGGTTGGGGTGACCGTAAAGGTCACCTGTACATCAGCACTGGTTTGGGGAGCGATATGCGGGAGCGCGGATGTGCCGTGTTCGACGACTACACCATCGACGACCAGCTGCCAGCTGAGCACCAAATCGTCGAGACTGGTATAAAAGCGCCGATTGCTGATGGTGTAGGTGTTGGGGGTCCCGCTTGTGCGCGTCACCCGAGCCGGTTGGGCCAGGTACATGAATTCACGCATTGCAGGATGTGGGGTCCGATCGGGCCAGACCATGCCGTCGGCGACGAAGTTCCCGTCGTTGGGGAAGTCCCCTAATCCACCGCCATACACCCAGTACGGGGTGCCATCGTCGGCAATGGTACGGATCCCGTGGTCCAGCCACTCCCAAATGAAGCCTCCTTGCAGGCCTTTGTAGCGCTCGAATGCGGCGTAGTAATCCGATAACGAACCACTGCTGTTGCCCATCGCATGGGCGTATTCACACAAAATCAAGGGTCGTTCGTCTTCGACGGTGGTGACGTACTCGACGATGTCGGCAATCGTCGCGTACATCGGACAGATGATGTCGGTGACGTTTTTGCCACGGTTCCAGCGCTGTGCAGGCGTCATGAAGCCGATACTGTTGTCGTTGAAGAAGGGGCTCATCGCACCTTCGTAGTGTAGCGGTCGTGTCGGGTCGACATGGCGAATCCAGGCAGCGACCGCTTCGTGATTTGCACCATGCCCGCTTTCGTTCCCCAACGACCAGACGATGACGGAGGGATGATTTTTGTCGCGTTGGATGGCGTTGCGGACGCGCTCGGCGTATGCTGCCGCCACGCGCGGGTCGTCGGCGATTTGGAGCAGGGCGTGGTGCTCGAGGTTTGTTTCGCCCACCAATAAGATCCCGTATTCGTCGCACAACTCGTACCAATACGGGTTGTTTGGGTAGTGCGAGGTGCGCACGGCGTTGATGTTGTGGGCCTTCATAGTGCGGATGTCGAGCTCCATCAGCGCGCGCGGGACGGCTTTGCCGTGTTGGTCGCTGTGTTCGTGGTAGTTCACACCGTTGATCATCACGGGTTGGTTGTTGACCATCAAGGCGCGATCACGAATTTCGACCGTGCGGAATCCTACCCTGAGACCGGTATGCACCGTGCCTTCGGGCCC
>JBJONV010000166.1:0-3447 GCA_046051665.1 Chloroflexota bacterium | reverse complement strand
CGCTGTGAAGGTCACCAAAACGAGGTAGGAATCGATATATATATATGAAAACAATTCTTATGCATCGTCTCATCAGCGTAATCATCATCGGGTGTGTGTGGGTCACGACCGCAGTGCCGTTTTTTGCGCGCGATGCAATACAGCCCGGCCGTGAATTTCCGGTGCATATCGTCAAATGGTATGGCTGGGAGCACGCCAAATCCTGCGGATTGTGTCTGTTTTGGGAAAACAATAGCGGTGGATCACCGTTTTTTGGCGATCCGTACACGGCTGCCCAACACCCGTTCGTGGCCATTGCGACACTCTTGACCAATCCGCTTGCTGCGACGAATATGACGATGCTCTATGCGCTTGGTCTTCTCGCACTCGCAGGGGTCGTGTATGCGCGTGGGCAGCGTTTTGGTCAGATTGCGACGGTCTGGCTTGCAAGTATGCTGCTGGTCGGCGGCCACTTCATGGCACGGATCGAGGTCGGGTCGATTGCATTACCGCTGTCACTCGCGGCCTGTGTACTCGCATTCGTTGTTTGCATGCGCTGGATCGAAGAACCAACACGACACTGGGGTCTCGCAGCTGCGATGGCTGTTGCCAATCTTGCGCTCGCTGGCCAAGGGTACTTTCAGCTATTGTTCGTCTGCTCTCTCGTCCCCCTCGGATATGTCGCGCAACGTCGCGTCGCGCATGGCATAGTAGTGCGTACTGCTAGCATACTCTGTGTCATGGTCATTGTTCTAATGCTCCCCGTGCTTGTTTCGTACCTACAGTTCGGTGCACTCATGCAAAAAGAAGGAAACTCGACTGCTCCCGTGTTACCCGATATGCTGACGTATCTCTCTACATTTGGAGACGCAGATTACGAGCGTTGGATGCAGCGCGGTCGTGATGCGGAGTTCTTTCCATATCTGTATAGCAACTACATCGGCTATATTCCGTTTGTGTTGGCGGGGTATGCCCTTATTGCGATATGGAATGAGCGTCGCGCACCGCATGATGGGATGTTGCAAGATTCGTCGAACCGCACGGCTATGGTGCTCTGGTGTAGCTATGCAGTCATCGCAGGACTGCTCGTATCGGGCATCCCGCAGAATGCGCTCCAGTGGCTGGAGTATCCGCCATTGACCGAAGCGGTGTCGTATCTCCGCAATGTCGTCGTCGTTGGGAGCATGATTGCGGTCGCTGTGGTGGTGTTAAGTGCACATGGCGTCGAACGCATCTTGTCGGCGCTGCCGCATTGGAACCAATCGATACGAGTACCTATTACCCGCGTTGGACCGATCATCCTCAGCGTTGTACTTGCCTGGCAGCTTGTGATTGCAGCCCAATACAGTGCCCGGTATAGTGCCTTGGCCACCTATGTGCCGGACCGGACAGGACTGTTGTCATATCTTGCAGATCAGCCGACGCAATATCTCAGTGTGGCCACCGACATGCAGTTCCTCGATGTGCTGCAATCACATCACAAAAACTTCTGGAATCTGTATTACCCATATCATCCCGAAGACGTCCCAGCAATCGAACCCGCCTACGCGTTGAGTGCAGATGACCTGAGCGACGTGGCGACCTGGGTTCCGGTGGAGTTTTTTGACGAGTGGCTATTGTATCGAAACACCCGCCCTGATGCATCGTATGCCACCCTTGGGAACGCATCGACCGATGCGCCCACTCCTTGCCGCGTCCATGCCGAAGCGGGCTCCATCGACCTCTGGTGCGATACACGCCGTCCTGAACAGCTGATCGTGCACGAGTATGCCTTCCCCGACTGGATGGTAACCATCGATGGCGTACCGGCACCGCTAATCCCAGGCGAATTCCTCTCTGTAGAACTCCCCGCTGGAGCCCAAGTGGTATCGTTCCGCTACCGGCCATGGCTCGTGATCGGCGCCGCCGCCATCGCAGCGATTGCGTGGTGCATTGGATTAGCCCTGCTTCTGTGGACTTCTATGCACCCGTTGATGTCGCGACGGTTGCTCCGTACCAGCGACGCGCCGACGTCTGTGTGAGCGACGCAAAAAGACCCCTACATGGCAGCGCCACGTAGGGGTCGTACCGGGGACTATTTGACACGCACGGTGACGGTGTTTTCACCACTGAGGAGGTTGAGAACGAATGTCGTTAGCGAGATAACGATAGCACCAATGAGCGCTGTCATGAAGGTTTCTACATGAAAATCAATCCCTAAGACTTTGGCGAAATTCGCCGTCAATAAGAGTAACACTGCATTGATGATGACCGTGAATGTGCCCAAGGTGAGGATAATCATCGGGCAGGTTATCACCGTCAGAATCGGACGTATCAGCAGATTAATGACGCTGTAGATCATTGCAATGATTCCTATTTCGTAGCCATTGCCACTAAAAGAAATCCCCGGTACCAATGAGAATGCAGCAAAGATTGCCAAACTCGTAATCAGCCACTGTAAGGTCCAGCGGCGCAGTGTCTGGAGACTATTTTCTTGACGTTCCATGGGTGCTCCTATTGCGAACGACGTAGCGCGAGTTCGCGGCCGTATGCTTCGATGTCGTCATAAAACCGCGAGCGTTTGGCGGATTTGCTACTATTGACGCTCGATTTCTTGCCACGGTTGCTTGCACTCCGTTCACGGCACCACGAGACATACAACCGTTCGGCGGCACGCGTAACCGCCACATAACACAAACGGCGTTCTTCTTCGATCCCTTCGGGAGTCGCCATACTGCGCTCGTGCGGCAACATCCCTTCCTCGAGTCCGCAGACAAATACATATGGCCACTCCAACCCTTTGGCAGCATGGATGGTCATGAGTTGTACTTGGTCGCGTTCTTCGTCGCCATCATCCGTTGTAGTCATGATGGCGATGTACTGCATGAATGCTTCGATATCGTCGTGTTCGTCCGCGACGATCAGGAGTTCTTGGATGTGTTCTAGAGCCTCGGTGAGTTTTTCGGGGTCTTTGGCGTGGAGTCCTTCGATGTATGCCATGTAGTTGGTCTGATGGATGACGTCTTCGATGACTTCACGTGGCGCAGAATGGCGCTTCAGGTGGCTGCGTAGGCGGCCAAGAATGATCCCGAGTGCTTTGGCACCGGCGCGCGCTTTTTCGTCGAGTTGCGCCAGAATCATGACATCTGCGAGGACATCGGCGATTGCCAGGTTGCGCCGGGCTGCCTCGACACTAAATGTTTTGAGTGGTTTGGCACTCAGCCCGCGTTTGGGGGTATCGGCAATCCGTGTCAACGCCATATTGTCGCGACTGTTGACCGCAAGGCGGACATATGCCAAAAGGTCGCGTATCACCGCACGGTCGTAGAATCCCTGCTGCCCTTTGAGCTTGTATGGAATCTTGTGCATCCGCAACGATTCTTCGAACTGTCGGCTCATGTGTTTGGAGCGATACAAAATCGCGAATTCCTTGGCACGCCGGCCGGCTACTGCGACATCGCCAAACGCTCCGCCATCGGCTGACCCCGC
>JBJONV010000165.1:0-29552 GCA_046051665.1 Chloroflexota bacterium | reverse complement strand
CTGCGGTTCGACTCCAATGCGACGAAGCGCCATAAACGCCCGTTCCATATCAATTCGCTCTTCATCCGGTGTTTGTTCACTCGGATCAACGTGTGCATATGAATGGTGCGCTACTTCATGTCCGTCTGCCAAGATGGCATATACCGGTTCGGGGAACGAGTCGATGGTATGTCCAGGGATAAAGAATGTCGATTTGATGTTTTTGCGGCGCAACAGTTCAAGCAAGCGAGGAACCCCGACCGTCGCACCATACTCACCACGTGACAACATCGCAGGGGTGGTTTTTGCGTAGCCAAACCAGACAGACATTGCATCAAAATCGAACGTAAGGCACACATTACTGGTCATCCGGTAACTCCCTATGCACAGTGCAAGGATTCGCATGAAAACTCACTTCTTTGCGAGTAGGATTATCATACTGCAAGGAGAAAACGTATGAACCTCGATGCTGATCAATGTTGGGACATTATGCAACGGCGGGACGCCACGCATGACGGTGTATTCTTTGTTGGGGTGCGTACGACTGGCATCTACTGTCGCCCATCCTGTAGCGCACGACCGTTACGCAAAAACATCGATTTTTATCAAGACGCTCAATCGGCACGTGCGGCTGGACTACGGCCATGCCTTCGTTGTCACCCCGATGATATCCTGCCCGAGACCGCACTGGTCCACGCCGTCACTGCATACATCAACGCACAAACACAGATCCCGACCCTCGCCGAGATTGCTGCGGCGGTACATTTTTCTCCTTTTTATGTAAATCGCGTGTTCAAACAACATACCGGTGTCACACCACGACAGTATGCTGCAGGTATTCAGCGTGAACGCCTCGAATCACTGCTTCGTAACGATGCACACACTGTCACGAACGCAATCCTCGATGCGGGATACGCTGCCGTGGGTAACGCCTATTATGCACAACCATTCGGCATGTCCCTGCGCGACGTACGGCGTGGTGGCGCTGGTTTGGAGATTACGTTTGCCACGATAGATACGCAATACGGCCTGTTATGTGTAGCGCAAACCGCTCGCGGTATCTGCAAAGTATTCTTCGTCGTGTCAAACGCTGATGCAGAAGCCCAAATGCAAACGGCATTCCCCAAGGCGACGTGTATTCATAATCCAGAAGCACTCGCCAATGTGCTTTCGTCGGTGCGTCAGCTCACCAATGAGCATGTCATGCACACCGAAATCAAACTCGACATTCGGATCAGTGCTTTTCAAATGCGTGTCTATGAAGCACTGCGGCGCATACCCGTCGGCGCTACACGCACATATCAGGATGTCGCTAGAGAGATTGGGCAACCGACTACGACACGCGCGGTCGCCCAGGCATGTGCGCGAAATCCCCTCGCCGTCATTATTCCCTGCCATCGTGTCGTCCACCGTGATGCAGCGCGCGACGGGTACCGCTGGGGTGTGGCGCGCAAACAAGCCATGCTCGCTGATGAACGCGTCCACCTGAAAGACGCAACCGAATGAACTCTCGTGTCGTTCTTACGGGTACTGATAGTAATCTCCTGTTGGACATGCAGGCTGAATTACAAAAACTCGGAGCACAGGTGACTGTCTGCACGGAGCAGATTGATCGAGCGTACAATCACACGCATCATCCTGCGCCAGACGGATTGCAGCAATTTCGTACGATGCAAACAGAATTCACACATGCAGAAACATCGATGGGAGGGTTCGATACACTGGTCAATGTAGGTATTATTCGACATGTACCGCGGATGCAATGGGTGAGTGCCGCCCAATGGCACTCAGCTATTGCCGCGCTGACGGGCACAGTCGGCTTGCGCTGTGCGACTGTGCTACCGTTCTTACAACGCCAGCAGGGCACCAAACGCATCATCAATCTATGGCTTCCGTCAGATGTATCTACCAGTGATGACCAATTTGACGTACAGACAGATGACGTCCAACTCCTCTCTGCGCACACGCAGCAACTCGCTACTGCATATGCAGCCAACGACATACAGGTTCTGTCACTCATGTTTCATCAACCAACGCATCACAAGTACCAACAGATTCCCGTATGGGTGCGTTTTTTCGTATCTGAGCCAGCAATAACGGCAAACGGAAGCATGTTTCGTCTCGGTCTTGTCCCGGTCCACCGGGGTGATATGCAAACGACTGCATGAAGTTCCCATTACCGTGCAGGCGCTCCATACGCCTGCGGTATGCTGTTCTGCGTTCAGGACATAGGTTTTTTCGAGCTGATCCGGTGAAGCTGGTACAGGGGTCGTCACTACTGCTTGCATAGACGATGCAACGCGAAATGAGGAGAATGGTATGCAGATTTCAGGGTTATTTGTTTACCCCATCAAGAGTTGCCGTGGGGTGAGTGTCACGCGTGCAGCCGTGCACGATATCGGGTTGGAACACGATCGACGCTATATGCTTGTCGACGAAAACAAGACATTTCTGACACAACGGAATGTGCCAGAAATGGCACGCATTCAGGTGTCGTCTGCTGGAACAGGGTGGCGTGTCAGCACAGAAGGTAATGGTGCACATCTCTGGGAGCCACAATCCCATGGGCAGCAGTTTTCTGCACAGATATGGAAGGATCACGTCACGGTCGTCGATCAGGGTGATGAAGTCGCAGAATGGTTCTCGACCGCGTTAGGTCGTCACTGTCGACTCGTCGGATTTGCACCACAAGAACGGCGTCTGGTAGACCAGACATACGCACTGACTGCCACAGATGTAGTAAGCTTTGCCGATGGATATGCCAGCTTAATGGTAACCGAAGAGTCCCTCGCGGAACTCAATACACGAACGCCGATACCCGTATCGATGGCACGATTCCGCCCAAATATCGTGGTTCGTGGCGCTGTCGCTGCCTGGGACGAAGATACCTGGCGTGACGTACAGGTAGGTGCGCTCAAAATGACCGCAGTCAAACGTTGTGCACGCTGTGTCATGACTACAACAGACCCACTCACAGGCGAACGCCAAGCTGAACCACTCAAAACGATGGCGACGTACCGACACATCGGCCATGGCGTTATCTTTGGCCAAAACATCATCCACCCCGAAACAGGGATGATACACGTCGGCGATTCCGTAACAGTGTCTTCACGCAACTCATAACGGTGGGGTATCATGATGCGGAGATTGTCTGGACGGAATCTTCTTTTCGGCGCATCCTCCTCCAGGAGATTCGCCAGGCATCGCTTCCATCTGTATTGACCATCTATCAACCAACCAATCCACTCCTGTCCTGACGCTTGCTACGCACCATATGACCGTTAGCCGAGAGAAAGAAGACTAGCTATGACACACAGAGCTGTCGTGACAGGAGCAGCCCGCGGCATAGGACGTGCGATTACCGAAGCACTCCTAGCCGCGGGGTACCAGGTGTATGGAATCGACCTACGCCCACTGCCGTATGCCATGACGAACTTGGTCGGTATGCAATGCGACCTCACCAACCAAGACGCGGTCAAACGCTGTTTTGTGCAGATACAACAAGATGGCGGCGGTATTGATGTCTTGGTCAACAACGCTGGAGGATGTGTCATGGAAGAATTCTTGGACACAACCGCGGAACAACTCCATGCGCAGATGGCAATGAACTACGACAGTGCATTTTATTGCTCCCAATCCGCCATTCCGCAGATGCTCGAACGACCGGGAATCAAAAAAATCATCAATATTTCTTCGAACGGCGCCTACAATTATGACGTGTTCGACCCAGCTCCCTACCGAGCGAGTAAGGCTGCCATCGACACACTCACCAAGCATTTAGCACGGAAGTATGCAAATCATGGTATCTGCGTCAATTCCATAGCCCCTGCGATGACGAAAACGGATTTATTTGATGTCGTCAGTCCCGAAGTACTCGCTCAAGCACTCGCCGGAATGCCGATGGGAACGGCAATTGAACCAGCACAAATCGCCGCATGGGTGGCATTCTTGGCGTCGCCGGCCGGTGACTGCTCGAGTGGGAATGTCATCTTACTGAACAAAGGGCGTGATGTCCGTTAAGCATACCAATACGGCGCTTTTCGTAACACCTGCCACTGCTGGGGGCTATGCCCGTAGATTACCCATGCACGGGCGTCTTTTGCACGCTGCATCAATGCGTGTGCACTCGTGCGAGCGAGATGTGGATCTGCAGCATCTGCGTATGTATCATCGGCAAGTTCTTCTGGACGCGAAATAGCATCGGCGGTCAATACCACTGTTCCCAATTCCGGCAATCTGACGATCACAGACAGATGACCGAACGTATGACCAGGGGTTGGAACAAGGCGAACACCAGCGGCAATCTGCAACTCAGCGTCCACGCGGGTCGTCGGAATAGCCGGCCAACCGATGCGCGACCGTGCGCCCCAATAATATGGCTCTGGTAATGCACGCTCAATGGCGGAGACATACAGTGTTGCCGCTGGGAATGCATCGATACGACCCACATGGTCGATATGCCCATGAGTCAACACCAAATCAGTGATATCCGTCGGTCGTACGCCGAGCAACGCGAGTTGGCTTACGGGATTTTGTGATTCCGTGTAGTCGATGAGTTCGCCAAATGCGCCGAGTCCATCTGCAAGGCATGTTTCCTTCGGGTTGGCCACATAATCACGATGAAATCCGGTATCAATCAGGATACGACGGTCGCCGGACTCGATATAATATCCGGGAATCCCTATCCGGCGGCCTGCACCATAGATCTCGAACAACCCATAATCGAGAATTGCCATCCGCATAATGCCTCCGAGGAGTATCTGATGCCATCTATTGTATGCGCAAATGGCGTACGAATCGCGTATTGTGAACAAGGACCGACAGACGCAGAACCGGTGGTTTTCCTGCATGGATTCACCGGCACGGCCGCGTCTCACTTTGCTGCCGAAATGCCACTCCTTGCCACCACGATGCATGTCTACGGACTCGATTTGCCAGGATACGGTGCGAGTGCGCCTCCATATCGTATCTTTGGGGCGGATTTTTATGAACGAGACGCACGTGATGTCATCTCGTTCATCACAACCCTCGATATTGGCCCCGTCCACCTCGTCGGCTTTAGTGACGGATCAGAAGCTGCAGTGATGATAGCGGCATTAGCACCTGAGTTGGTCCGCTCTGTGCTTGCCTGGGGAATTTGTGGCCAAATCGCCCCTGAAATGGTCGCACGGGTGCGCAAATGGCTGCCCGTTGACGCGTGGGGACCAGAAAAAGACATCTGGAAGCAAGAAATCATCGACACCCAAGGCATTGACCAACTCGAACCGTTGATCACCGGTTGGGTAGACGCAGCGGAACGTATCAGTGCACGTGGGGGTGATATTCTCCATGCCATTGCACACCGAGTAAGTGCCCCGATCCTTATCGTGCACGGCAGCGCCGATGTCGGCAACCCCATTCCCGTTGTTACCGCACTCTGCGCCAAAATGCCCAACGCACGATTAGTCATCCTCGACAATGTCGGCCATTCGGTACAAGACGATGCACCATACGAATTACATGCATTAATGCGCGAATTCTATGGGATACCACAAACGGAGTTTTAGTAACAGATCTCTGAGCCTGATGTAAACTACGCCATTCGGTGTGGGGGAAAACCTACTGCTGAGATTCTTCGTCCGTGTTGAAAAAACTGGGCTGGTTAAACCAGCCCAGTTCGCGCGAACAACGTGTTTTGAAAATGATACCTTGCGGTTCGGTCCGCGACGTCACCGGCCGTTCATGTACTATCAACAAAACGGACGTTTTGATGCGGTCACATCAGTCGCTGTGAAGGTTATGCGTGTGGCGCTGCGGCCAGTGCCTCGGCGATTTGTTTCACATGTGAGCGAGCATGGCCAGAATAAATGCGCAGCAAATCGTCGACCGAAGGCTCACCCCACGACGAAATACCCGTTCGGGCATATTGTGCATCGGTAAGCGCTTCAAACATCCCAACGATACGGAGTTGCATATGATGGAAGAGTTCGAGCGATGCTGCGACATCGGCGGATTGCCCGTCGACCAAATTGGCCAGAGCATCAGGGCTATACCCTTTCCACTGCGGACGATCTTCGGTCAGCGCCAGACGTACGTTGTTCATCATAAACGCATGCGAATCCGGCATGTGATGGACATTCTGGGCAACCGTCCACTCCGTCGGGATATACCGGGTCGTGAGTTGCACAGGGGTTAACCCCTTAATTGCTGCCGCGATGTCTTCGGCGGCAGTACGCATCAGAATCAGCGCAGCGGAACGTTCTTCGTGGGTTTGCATCGGTGGGTCCTTCACAAAAGCGGATTGCTGTATCATACCAGCTCTGGTCACTTCTGAGGGTAACGTTCGGTGTTTTTGTCAGCACAGGCACTGACATTCAGTTATCATACAATCAGGGACCACAAAAGGAGAACGAGGATGAGTACCGTACACAACTTCAATGCAGGGCCTGCAGTGTTGCCGGCAGAAGTCATTGCGCAAATCAAACACGATTTGCCAAACTATGCCGATACGGGAATCTCGATTCTCGAGTCGAGCCATCGCACCAAAGAATATGAATCGATTAATCAGCGCGCTATGGAGCGATTCAGACGTATTCTCGGGTTGACTGATGCGTACGATATCGCCTTTTTGCAAGGTGGTGCCAGCATGCAGTTTGCCATGCTGCCGATGAATATGTTGACGAATACCAACTGTGGTGCATATGTCATTTCTGGTGTCTGGGCCGAAAAGGCCTACGAAGAAGCGGAACGCATCGGGAATGCTCACATCGCCGGCTCTACCAAAGACAGTGCATTCCGCAAACTCCCCGAACAAACAACGCTCGATATTCCTGCCAATGCGGCGTACACCCATATTTGCACAAACAACACCATTTATGG
The DNA here is from genome assembly GCA_046051665.1 of Chloroflexota bacterium. Lineage (GTDB taxonomy): Bacteria > Chloroflexota > Chloroflexia > Chloroflexales > Roseiflexaceae > UBA965. The sequence continues at coordinate 22,715 of JBJONV010000165.1, read as the reverse complement.
CACACAATGGCACACGTTGCCATCGGTGCAGAGTCCCCTGGTGCTGGATATGAGTAGCGATATCGCCTCACGCCCACTCGATACAACGGGTGTTGGGATGATTTATGCGGGTGCACAAAAGAATATTGGAGCTGCAGGGGTGACTGCAGTCGCCATCCATCGAGATTTCGCGGCTTCCATGCACAAGAACGCACCCGTCATCCTGCAGTATGCTACCCACATCAAAGGGTTGTCGCTCTACAACACCCCTCCTGTGTTTAGCGTCTATGTCCTCGAACTCGTCCTTGCATGGATCGAAAAACTCGGTATCGATACCATCGCATCTCAAAATACAACCAAAGCACAAACGATTTATGATGTCATTGACGGTTCTGGCGGTTTCTATCGTGGTCACAGCGATGTGACATGCCGGTCCCAGATGAATATTACCTTTCGACTTCCCGACGAAGCCCTCGAAAAATCGTTCCTCCAGCAGGCAAGCGCCGCCGGGATGATTGGCCTTGCAGGGCATCGGAGCGTCGGTGGTTTGCGTGCATCCCTGTACAATGCATCGCCCCTGGCATCTGCACAAGCGCTCGCCAGCCTTATGCGCGAATTCATGCGGACACACGGATAAACATGCATACCGAGGATCACATGGAATCATTCCGTGAACGTGCGTTGTTTCTGAGTTTCGAATGGTCACTGATTTTGGGTTGGCTTGCTACGATTTTGCTGATATGGCGCCAAGCTGCGTTCTATTTGCTCCTTGCGTTGTTTGATTTGGGTGATGCCTATGATTTGGTCTATACGCTGGTGATCTTTCTTTTGATGATTGCGGCGGGGGTCGCGGTAACCGCGACTGGCTTCTGGCTGAAGCGCCGTCCCAAAAACACTTCTATCATCCAACGTACCTGCATGGCACTGATGATCCGCATGGGCGTGACGCCACCCACACTGCTTGTCCAACGATGGGGTCTGGGCTGGGCATGGATCGGTCTTTTTGCACTGACAGGGTACAGTGCAATTGTTCTCCCTGGTGGAGTATTTGCGCCGTAAGGTGAAAGGGAATTGCCATGACTGCTCGCCAACGAATCATGCTCATTGACGGACATGCACTGGCTTTCCGTGCGTTTTTTGCATTGGCAGACAAAGGACTTCGTACATCTGGTGGTGAACCGACATACGCGATTTTTGGATTCGCGTCTATCATGTTGAATGCCATACGCGAGCACCAACCAAGCCATGTCGCCGTGTCGTTTGACATCGGTCGGACCTTCCGCGACGACATGTATGCCGACTACAAGGCGGGGCGTGCCGAAACGCCCGTCGAATTCCCACCCCAACTCGAACGCATCAAAGAGATGATGCACGCATTCAATATTCCCATTTATGTCGCCCAGGGATTCGAAGCAGATGATGTCTTGGGAACCCTTGCCCGGCAAGCAAAAGAAGCAAATGTCGAGACGTTGATTTTGACGGGTGACAGCGACACCCTTCAGTTGGTTGATTCCCATACCCACGTGTTGTTGGCTAATCCGTTCGGTCAGAAAATGACGTCGATCGAATACGATTATGAAAAAGTCGTAGAACGGTACGAAGGACTCAAACCGAATCAATTGGCAGATCTACGCGGTTTGAAAGGCGATGCTTCTGATAATATTCCAGGCGTGAAGGGCATCGGCGAAAAGGGTGCAATCACCTTATTAAATCAATTCGGCAGCGTCGATGCGATTTTTTCGGATATCAGTGCGGCCCCGAAGCGGTATCACAAAGTCCTCGAGGGCCAACGCGAAGCTGCGGAATTCTCGCGCAACCTGGCGACGATCGTTACCACCGCACCCGTCACTCTGGTGCTCGAAGATTGCGTCATTAGCGGATATGACAAATCACTCGTCGTGCGCTTCTTCCAGCAACTCGAAATCGGCAAAACCTTAATCGATCGCCTCCCACCGACCGGGCAAACCATTGCTGTACCCATTCCAGAACCGACTGCGGCACCTGCCAAAGCTACGATTCGACCTGCTGTTTCGAATGGTCAAATGGATTTGTTTGGTGACCATAGTCCAGTTGCGACTGCAGCGGTTTCACTAAACGCTGGGTATGTTACCGTGCTGACCAGTTCAGACCTTGCACACGTCGTCGAACAATGCCGTGCTGCGGGACTCTTTGCTTTTGATACCGAAACAACCGGGACGAGTGTCTTCATCGATACCTGCGTCGGAATCTCGATTTCTTGCCAGGCTGGCACGGCATGGTACATCCCGGTCCAACACGCTGGCGTCACATGTTTGCCCAAAGCAGAAATTGTTGCCACACTGGGACCACTCTTTGCCGATGCAACCGTCCACAAAGTCGGTCACAACGCCAAATTTGATATCGAAGTCCTTCTCGGGTTAGAGATAACCGTCGCAGGCCTGAGCTTCGACACTATGCTCGCTGCCAGTTTGCTGGACAAACGCAAAGGGCTCAAAGATTTATCGTTCTACGAGCTGCAACTCCCCGAAGCACCTGCCAGTATCGATACGCTCATCGGGAAGGGCAAAAACCAAACCACCATCGACCAGGCTGATATCACTGCGGTCACAAACTATGCCGGTAGCGATGCAGATTATACGTTGCAACTCTACCACAAGCTCCATCCAGCAATCGCTGCAGTGCCGACTACGAAAGATGTGCTCTACCACCTCGAAATGCCGCTTATCCCCGTATTGGTGCGCATGGAGGCAGCCGGGATTATGGTAGACGTACCGTACTTGACCGCTCTTTCTACGCGTGTATCGGCGCGCATTACTGAGCTCGAATCACAGATATATGCCATAGCAGGCGGACCGTTCAATATCGCTTCGAGCGATCAATTGAGCGACGTGCTATTTGGTAAGCTCGGGCTTCCGACGCAAGGCCTCGAGAAAACAAAGACAGGTCGTTGGTCGCTGACAGCTGATGTGCTCGAAAAACTCCGTCCCAATGATACCTCGCTGGTAATCGCGCTTATTTTGCAACATCGCCAATTGAGCAAGCTCAAATCGACATACATCGATGCCTTACCCTCGCTCATCGATGCTGGGAACCGGGTACATACGACCTATAATCAACTCGGTGCAGCCACGGGCAGGTTGAGTTCAAATGATCCCAATCTGCAAAACATCCCTACCCGCACCGAAGAAGGACGTGAAGTCCGTCGTGCATTTGTCGCTGCACCTGGGAATGTCTTCGTTGCAGCAGACTACTCACAAATCGAATTACGTGTTCTAGCGCACATTACCCGTGACGCCAATCTCATGCAAGCATTCCACGAAGATCAAGATATCCATGCGGCGACCGCAGCACAGCTCTTTGGCATCCCGATTGAACAGGTAGACAAAGAAAAACGTCGGCTCGCGAAAACAACCGTCTTCGGAGTGATCTACGGCATCAGTGCATTTGGTCTCGCGCAACGCACCAATTTGAGCCGGAGTGAGGCACAGCAACTCATCGACGGGTTGTTTGCGCGCTTCCCCGAGGTCCGCAATTACATCGACCGCACAATCCAAGAAGCACACCAAACCGGTGCGGTGAGCTCGTTGTTCGGCCGACGGCGCTCCATGCCAGAAATCAACGTCAAAGGACCGCGTCAGCAAGCAGCAGAGCGCGAATCGATCAATCACCCCATACAGGCGACCGCAGCCGACATCATGAAGATGGCGATGCTCCGCGTCGATGCTGCAATCACTGCATTTGGGAATGGAGCGCGGCTCTTGCTCCAAGTACACGACGAACTCATTGTCGAGGTACCTGCAGCGCATCAGGTTGCTGTCGCTGCGCTTCTTCGCCACGAAATGAGCCAAGCATACGCTGATTTGGCGGTTCCGCTTAAAGTGGATGTCGAAGCGGGCACAAGTTGGGACCAACTAACCGAAATCTGATTCATTTCGCTACAGCAGCACATCCCAAAGTATCGCTCCACAAAACAATCACCCCCGGCGTGTCTGAGACACATCGGGGGTGTTCGTGTGCAGAGTTGCCTCGTTTTACCCTACCGCATCGAAAGGTTTACCCAGACTCGCAGGTGCAGGACTCGTGACATATGAGAGGACGCGTCGCACCGGCACGGGCAGAGTAAGAATCCAGGCTTGTATCGAAGGAGTGCTGAGACTATTCACGACAGCCAACACCACAATCATGACTACAAACGGTGCTACCTGCAATACCTGCGTCGGGACTTCCCAATCGTTGACTTGCATCCGTGACGCGATAGTTTGGAGTGCGGCATAGAGATAGCAGCCAAACGCGATTCGGTATGGCTTCCAGGCACCGAAGATAACAATCGCAAGGGCAATCCACCCTGTGCCGGCAGTGTGCCGATAGGTCCATCCTTGCTTGAGGTCAAGGGTGTGCGCCGCACCTGCCAAACCAATCAACACACCGCCGAGGATAACGGCAGCATAACGTACCTTGATGACGTTGATGCCGCGAGCATGCAGTGCTTCAGGGCGTTCGCCGACACCGCGAAGAATTAACCCAGCACGTGAATTGCTCACCCACCACGCCAAAATAGGTAAAAACACCAACACCGCGTATATCAACGCATCATGCCGGAAAAATATCGTGCCGAGTATGGGGATGTCAGACAGGATGGGTATCGGCCAAGCGGGAACCGCAGGACCACTTTGTTGTACATACGGATTGCCCAAAAATGAGGAGAGATCCGTGCACAACAACGCCAACACAAATCCGACAGCAGTTTGCGACAAACGCATGCTAATCCCGAGATAGGCCACAATCGCCGCGACACCAGCACCGACCAGCGCGGCAGCGCCAAACCCAAGTAGCACACTCTGCGAGGTAAAGCTCACCGCAAAACCGACCATACCCGCAAGCAACATGCTCCCATCGACCGAAAGATTGATGACGCCTGCACGTTCACCGATATAAACACCGAGCGCCGCCAATACCAGTGGGGTACTCATCGCCAACAACGCGGCAATGTCGAGAATCAGTTGATCCATCTCAGGCACGCTCCTTCCCACTGATCGCCGCGCGAGCGACGATCATCGCGAGTACCAGGAACCCCTGGAAGACACCGCTGATGCTACTGTCGATAGAAAATGACAACGGCAACTGAATACTCCCCGCGGTCAACACTGCAAACAGAAGCACGAGTGGTGCGACAAAACGTACATCTGCGTTGATGAGCAACGCAACCAAAAGCCCCATAAAGCCGATTCCACTGGCAAGATTTGGGACCAATGCATGGTACACGCCGAGAACCTGTAGCGCACCAGCCAAACCCGCGGCCGCACCGCAGACAAGCATTGCTTGGAAGGTACGCCGGATCGCTGGAACTCCGAGCCGTCTGCTTGCAGGCTGACTAATGCCACTGGCCCGCACTTCAAGCCCCCACTGTGTCGCTCGGAGCAACCACCAGACCAATCCAAGTACCGCTATCGCAATCAATGGAGTCACGAGGGTCAGTCGCGTGGTACCCACAACCGGTAACCAGAGCGCATCGGGGAGTGGTTCAGTACCAGACATCGACGCTACACCTGGTCGCTTCCACGGACCAAAGACCATGTACAACGAAACACCCACTGCAACGAAGTTCAGCCCCAGCCCAACAAATATCTCGCTCACACGCGTATATTGTTTGAGCAATGCGACGACTCCTGCCCAGGCTGCGCCTGCGAGTGCCCCAAGAAGAAGTGCGCCAATCCAATACAATGGCGCCAATCCACCTTCGGGGTACATTTTCAGAATCGCCATAGACACGACACCGCCGATGGTCATTTGCCCTTCGATACCCAAATTGTATTGCCCTGCGGCAAAACTAATCGACAGCCCTGCAGCACAGAGCAAGAGTGGCGCTGCAAGCATAATCATGTCCGCCAAGCGTGACGATGTGGTCAATGAACCAGAAAAAAGCACGGTGAAGGCATCGATTGCGGACGCATCGGTCGTGCCCAGGACCACACTGGTCAAGACCAGGGCAGCGAGGATGGCAACGACCGGCGCGCGAACAGCACGGAGAAGATTCATAGTGCCACCTCAGCAAATCCAACGCCGCCAATCAAGCGCGCCAGTATTTGTTCATTTATCTCAACACGCTGCAACATACGACTCAATGCACCGCCATAAAAGACGATGACCGAGTCGCTGTAGGTACTCACTTCTTCGAGGTCAGCAGAAAAGAACACGACCGTTGCACCTTTGGCACAACGCTCCTGTAACCGTTGCCAGATCGCTTCAGCAGAAAAAGCATCTAAACCACGCGTTGGATGCTCGAGCAAGATTACCCGCGCAGAATCGGGTATCAATGCCAACATCGCTCGCTGCTGGTTGCCACCGGATAAAAGGTCGAGTGGGGTGTCGGGTGTCGCTTTAATCTGATAACTGTCTATTAATTCTTTGGCTTTTTGCCGGGCAGTTTGGCCCGGCCCCAGCAAATGCGTCCGTAACAACTGTACATGCTCGACGAGACTCATCGAAGGGATGATGCCTTCGTGCAAACGGTCTGCGGGCAAAAAGACATTGTCATGGAGCTGGCCGAGTAACGGATTCCCCGCAAAACGAATGACACCGCTTTGTGGTGTGCGCATCCCCGCAAGATGTTGCAGGTACATGGTTTGTCCTGAACCTTCGAGTCCCGCCAACCCGACGATTTGCCCCGCCGCGATCGAATGTGTAAGCGGACCGATGGAGAGGTGGGCGTCTTGCATCACCACGCTGCTGAGTTCCCATACCACACCAGAAGGATGATGATTCCCGATCGTCGCAGATGTATGCGCTGGTCGGTCACCAAACATGGCATGCAAGATAACTTCTTTTGCAACTGGCATCTGCTGTTGCTGGCCGACCATCATCCCCGATCGGAGTACGGTTACGGTATCGCACAGCGCCGCGACTTCGTCGAGTTTGTGTGTGACAAACAGAACGGTTTTGCCTTCGTCGGCTATCTTGCGCAGTGCAGCGAACAATGCAGAGATTTGGGCAGCGGTAATCCCCGTCGTTGGTTCATCGAGAATCAACAATTGCGATCCGGTGATAAGCAAGCGGATGATTTCGACCTGCTGGCGTTGTCCCACCGTCAATTGTTGCATCGGCGTTTGCGGGAGGAGTTCAAATCCCAACGTCTTATTCCAATGGTCAAATGCTGCAGCAAGCTTTTGCGGAGGAGGCGCATGTGCGCCACTCGCGATATTTTCGAGAATACGAAAAACGGGAATATCGAGGGGGTCTTGTCCGACCATCCCGATCCCCGCCTGGATGGCACGTATCGGGGATCCGAGCGCCACTGGCGCGCCATGAACCAAAACAGAACCGCTATCCGGGGCGTAGAGCCCTGACAGCATCTTCATCAAGGTGCTTTTCCCTGCGCCATTTTCACCCAAAATGCCATGAATTTGGCCTGCCGCAAAATCGACCGTAATGTCGTTGTTGGCAACGACAGGTCCGAATGTTTTGCGGAGATGACGAATGCTGACTTGCATTCGGACTCCTTTGATGAGGATGCCGATTCTGTGACTATTGTAACAAAAAGACCAGGCTCCGGAATCGGAGCCTGGTCGGAACGAAGGGCTACTTGCTTGCGCTTTGGCCTTCCATGCCTTCGAGCAGTTGTGGCATGTACCAGACTTGCTTATCCTCGGCGACCACACCATCAGCCAGGTAATTCGAGCCATCCTGGAGGTTGATTGGGCCGGTCCAAAGGTTCAAGCCACCCGCCAGCTCGGCAATGAAGCCGTCCAACTTGGTCGCATTATCAGCAGTCAATGCAGCACCCTTAACGAAGCCAATGTTGCTGGTTTCGACATTGTTGATGTCGTTCCAATCAGGGGAGCTCCAGGTCCATGCCTGCTTCCAGCTCCCGCCCTTGACGTCTGCGATCAGCTTGGTATAGGTTGGCACCCAGTTGAAGTACGGCACGCCGAGACATGCTGCTTCACCCTTTGCGCAGGCATCTTTGAAGTCGTACGGCACAGCAAAGACATTCTTGCCTGCTGCTTGTGCTTTGCCGGCTTCGACGATTGCTTCCGGCGTGTCGATGCCCGAAATGATCACGTCGTACCCTTCGGTGAACGCATCGTTCACAACCTTGGTTGGGTCGAGGGTCACACCGGGGATGTTGAACCAGAAGCCGATCCAGGTCACGTTGAACTTGAGCGCTGCTGCATCGGCGCCACGGACCTTGGTCCAGCAGTGTTTTGCGCCCAGGTATGCAGAGTTTGCCAAGCGACGGGTTTCGTCATTGATGAGCGGCCCTACAAACGCAATCTTGCCGTCGGCACTCTGCAATGCTGCAGCACAACCGGCAATCATTTTGCCGTATTCCATGCGACCCATCTCGTTGCCGAGGTTTGCAGGTGCTTTGCCCGTTACAACGTCGTCACCCGAGATATGAATGAACGTCACATCGGGATGTGCTTTCGCTGCTTCACGAGTGCCATCCTTGAAGTCATCGGAATTGGTAATCACCAACTTTGCGCCCTTAAGCACAAGTTCGTCTACCACTTGTTCGACCTTGATGTTCGGACGATCGGCTGGGTTGACCTTGTCGACATACACAAATTCACTGTTTGGCGTATTTGCTTCGACATATTTGGCAGCATCGTAATGTGCCTGGCTCCATCCACCATCATTGATAGGTCCGACCAACACCATGCCGAAGACGAACTTCTCGTCAGCGACAGGCGCACTGGTTGGTTCTGCCGGCGCCACAGGTTCTTCTGCGGGTGCGGCGGTTGCTTCTACGGGTGCAGTCGTTGCTTCTGCTGGGGCACTCGGCTGGGCTCCACAAGCGCTCATGATGAGTGACAGCAAAGCCACTACCAACATCATCGCGCGCATCTTGAGGCCGTTGTCCATCTGCTGCTTCATGCGTCTCCTCTTACCTTCGAATGGCAGAACTTCCCAGAAAATATAAAAAGGCCGACGTTTACGTCGACCTTGACCTGGGCGAACATGAGTGATGCGGCAGTGCATCGTTCAAAGCTAAGATAAGTATAATCTGTTCTTCATCTGTGTCAAATAGTACAATCGTCTTATTGTTTTTGTTTTACGACTTTTGCTCAACTATACGGACGCAGAGCATCGATGATTCGGTACAATGCGGGCTCCAATACAGCGCGTTGGGTAGCGAAAGTCAGTCGGATAAACCCGTCACCCGCTGGTCCAAAACCACTGCCGTCAGCGAGTGCGACACCTGATTGTTGCAAGAAAAAGTCTTTCGGATTCGTAGGTAATTGCGCCGGTCGACAATCAATCCAATGAAGGAATGTCGCTTCAGGTAGATTCAGGATCAACTGTGGCGCATGTGTACGGAGTACATTTTGCACGAGATCGCGACTCCCGGTATAAAATTCGCGTGCTGCAGTGAGCCACTCGTCGCCGTGTTGATACGCCGCCAGTGCACCGACATACCCAAAAATCTGTGGACTTGCAACGAGCCCTTGCATCGCCTGCATGTATTGTGCACGGAGTGTCGGGTTTTGAATGACGGCCACTGCGAACCCCAGCCCCGGGATATTAAACGCTTTGCTAGGGCTTATCAATGTAATCGTGCGTTGCGCCACTGCAGGTGATAGTGAGGCAATAGGCGTATGTACGGTGTCGCCAAGAACCAGCTCTGCATGGATTTCGTCAGAACAAATAAGGGTATCGTTGGCAATACACGCGTCAGCCATATTCTGGAGCTCTGTACGACTGAATGCACGACCTGTCGGATTATGGGGGTTACAGAGGAGAAATAAGCGAGTGTCTGCGGTCATCGCAGCACTAAATGCTTCCTGATCGTGCGCATACAAGGCATACCCTTCAGGGGTGATGTCTCGACGCAAGGCGGCATACTGTGTCTTCCGCCCTTGATTGATCGGACCTTTGGTAATCGGGCCGTAACATGGCGCGTGCATCAATACCGCATCGCCGGGCACACCGGCTATTTTGCAGGCGACATTAAAGCCAGGTACGACTCCAGGCAAATAGACCAAATCCTGGGGAGTAACATCCCAGTTATACAGGCGTTTGAGACGTGCACAGATGACGTCGGCGAGAACGGGATATTCCCACGTTCCACCGGGAGCAGACAAGTGGCCGATTGCTGCAGTGTACCCAAAAACACCATGGGCCACGCGCTCCGCTAAGGCGTCAATAACTGCTTGCGGCGGTCGGACATCTGCTTCGGCAATCCAGAGCGGAGTTACTGCATCGTCGTAAAGATTCCACTTGAGGCTATCTGACGCTCTTCGATGAAGGTTATTTTCGAACTGATGTGGCATGCGTCACCTCTTTATTACGCTGCATAGTAGGTAGTATAGCCTATTTTTGATAAAAAACGCAGTGGCGAGTTCTTTCTCTGGCGGGCAAACGCTTTTTGTCAGCATAGTGTCGCCATTGCCCGGCGCATCGCGTCTAGACCAGCCGCTAAAACGCCACGCGGGCACGCCAAGGTCAGGCGTACAAACGCTGCACAATCGTCACCGAAAGGAGTGCCATCGCCCAAAGCGACCCCATGGGCAGCAAAAAAATCACGAGCCAGTCCAGGAATGCCTGCCAGAGAACAATCGATCCACAACAGATACGTAGCACTCGGGTGTGTACAGCGGAGGTTCGGCATGTGTGTATGGATGTATGCGATTGCATAGTCACGATTCGCGGCATAGTACGCATTTGCTTGTCTGACCCAGGGATCGCCGGATGTGAGCGCCGCCTGTGTGCCGATTTGTGCAAAAATCGTCGGCGCCGGAACCATGCCGGCCATTGCACGCAGGTACAAATGCCGCAAATCGGGATTTTGGATGATTGCGTACCCACAGACGAGGCCAGGAATATTGAAGGCTTTGCTCGGCGACATCAACGTGACGGTCTGATGGGCTATTGCTTCCGACAACGACGCAATGGGTATATGCGGTGTGTCATCGAGTCGAATGTCGCAATGAATTTCATCCGAACACAGGACGATACCTCGCGATACACAAACCATTGCCATGTGGAGCAAGTCGTCGCGACGAAACACCAACCCCGTGGGGTTGTGCGGATGACAGAGCATTGCCAGTCGCGTCGTCTCGTCACAGGCTGCTTCGAATGCATCAGGGTCGTATCGATACACGATCTGCGCATCTACGTTTGTACGACGTAACGCCGCAGGTTGGGGAACCATGTGGTGGAGCGCGAGATCGCGTCGAATCGGATAAAAGGTAGGTTCTTGCACAACGACCCCAGCACCGGGTGAGCCAAACGCCCGGCTGGCAATGTTAAATCCTGGGATGATCCCGGGTACCGGGACGATGTCTTCTTCGTGGATATGCCATTGATACAGTTCGTGCATACGCGCCACAATGCTCCTCCGGAGCTCCGTAGGCTCATGCGCATACCCGAAGACCCCATGTGAGGCTCGCGTTACGAGCGCCTGTACAATCTCGGGCGCAGACGCGAAATCTGCATCTGCATACCACATTGCTATCTGATCAAGCGGAATATTCCACTTCAGGCTATCCCCGCCTCGTCGATCAATGATGGAATCAAAGTCATACTGCACAAAACCCCCGTGCCCGGTATGCGACGACAAAAAAACGGAGGTATTCTTGCGAATACCTCCGTCAAAACACATCCTATGAAAGTGGCTCAAGCGCTTGGCGCATCATGTCGAGCCCTTCCTCGAGGAGCTTTCGTGGACAGGCCATCGTGATACGCACAAAGTTGGCGGTATTAGCACCAAAGTTCTTGCCATCGCCCAATGCGACACCGAATTTTTGGAAGTATTCCTTTGGACTGCCTTCGATCCCAGCCTTGCTGCAATCGACCCAGCTCAAATACGTTGCCTCCGGATTCGTAATGCTCAATTGTGGCATGTACTTTTTGATGTAGTCAATGGCAAAATCACGATTTGCTGCATAGTATTCGTTGGACGCCTGCAACCACGCGTCACCATATTTGTATGCCGCCAATGCACCGACATACCCAAAAATCCCTGCATGCGGTACGATACCGGCTTGTGCCTTGATATACTTTTTGCGCAATTCAGGATTTTGAATGATGGCAAAGCTAAAGCCAAGACCAGGGATGTTGAACGTCTTGCTTGGTGCCATCAGGGTAATGGTATTCATCGCAATCTCGTGCGACAGCGAAGCCGTTGGGATATGCGTACGACCATCCATTATCAGATCACAGTGGATTTCGTCAGAGCAAATGACGATTCCTTTCTCGACACAGATGTTTGCCATCTTCTCGAGTTCGTCGCGATTCAATAATCGACCTGTGGGGTTGTGCGGATGGCACAAAATGAAAATCTTTGTGCGATCGTCGATTGCACCGCGGAATGCGGCTTCGTCGAATTCGTAGTTGATGATGTTGCCTTGATGCACCAACTTCAACTCGGCCGTTTGGGTGACCATGTCGTGATTCGTTGCTGCATTCAGAATCGGGGGATAGTTGGGCGTCTGCACCAAAATACCATCACCTGCAGTGCCTGCTGCACGCGCGGCAATGTTGAAGCCTGTGACCACCCCGGGAACATAGACGATGTCAGCGGGGGTAATGGTCCAGTTGTACAACCGTTGCATGCGTTCGACCAAGAGTGTTTTGAGTTCTGCCGGCTCACCTGCATACCCAAAAACACCGTGTTGTGCACGTTTGGTCAATGCCTCGATTACTTCGGGAGGTGAAAGGATGTCGCCGTCGGCTACCCACATTGGCAAAATACCGTCGCCATACAAGTTCCACTTGATACTATCCCCACCGCGCCGATCGACTACTTTGTCGAAATCGAATTGCATGCCAACCTCCTCATCCTTTGAACGCCAATCTGTGCATGCAGTATACACTACCTCTCTCATGCTGCGTTAAGAAAACCGCGTCAGCTTAACAATTCCTACAACTACACTCAACATGCAGACAGCAGCTGCCACAAACTGTTACTGTGGTTGGTGAAGGATGCGCTGTACACTTGCAATTCGTGCTTCGATACTCCCAGTCACCAGATGGAAGTGCGTTCTGCGCATCTTGAGATCCGCCAGAATCTGTTTCTGGAAAATTCGGCGAGCAACCTCCCCGGAACGATCCCACGTGTCGTCATACGGGATGTCATCGCCACAGACAATCACCACATCGTACCGACGCTGACATTCGTCTGCCAAAGCGGCAAGCCGTGGCAATATCATGCCGTGATAATACAACCCAAACATCGCTGTGGTTACCGCATTGGTATCGACAAAGCAGTATCGATTCGAGTGACGAAACGCGACTTCTTCACGCTCACGATGACCTTTGGTGATTTCGAGGAGTTGTCGGGGAGAGAGTTTTCGGTCGCGCTGATGCTTTTCCCAGTACTCGCGACCGTATTCGGGCATCCACACGGTCTGGTATGCATCCGCGAGCGCTGCTGCGAGCGTCGTTTTGCCAGTCGAAGGAGCGCCTAAAAGAACGACTTTTGTGATTAGATCACGGTAGACATGTGGCGCAAGCATTGCCTGATGCTGCAACGTATCTGCCCGAATTTGTGTCGCAGAAATGGGTACGATGCGACGCGGTGGGTCAACGAGTCGATTTATTGCGTTCAACCCAGCACTGACGTGTTCTCCATAGGGTTCGCTCGAATAGAAATGGGTAATCCCCAAGTGTCCGCACATCTGCTGGATGTATGCATCATGCAAAGCCATAATCTGCGGTGTATATCCAGATTCTGTGGGACCGTCCCATGCTTCAATGACACGGACCTGCGGGTACGCAGTGCGGATCCACTGGGCGCGAACGGGCAGCGGGATATCGGTCACGGTAGGTTCGTCATAGATCATCACATAGACGAGATCCATCTCGTGCAGTGCGGTTTCGATGACGAATTGATGACCTGCATGCAATGGAGCATACTTCCCCAGCGTCATTCCGATATTCATGTCAGCCTCTGACAGTCTGCGGTAACTTTTTGGACCACCACCAACAGCCATACGAGGCGATACACAAAAAGACGACATATTCGATGGAAATAAGCTGCAACCCCTTTACCCAAAAGAGTGCAATACTCACAACATCTGCGGCAATCCAAAAAAACCAATTTTCCCATTTTTTCTGCGCTAGCAGATACATCGCTGCGATACTCAGCATCATGACGAATGCATCAAAGAACGGGTATGCTGCCGGCATGGGGAATAAGGCCGGCAACAACACATGAATCTGCTGCATGAATAGACCAAAGCATACGGTGGCCACAAACACGCCCACCACAAGTGCTACAAGAAATCTCGGCGTACTCCGCGTCATCACGCGTTCGTTATCGGGCGTCCGTGCGTCTTCGGGCGGATGTACCCAATACCACCAGCCGTAGAGCGACATGCCCATAAAGTACACTTGCAGGAGCATATCCGCATACAGTTGTACTTGATAGAACGACGCAAAGAAAAAAACCCCGTTCAATATCCCAATCGGATAATTCCAGACTCGGGCACGAGCTGCCAGCAGCACGCTCCAGAGGCCGAACGCTGTACCCAACAATTCCACCAAACTCAACGGGTAGTCCATGATGACAAAAACAATCGTATTGACCGAGAAAATGGTGCTCAGTAATTCCATATCGCCTCTCTGCTTTGATAACATTATTGCGTAACACGTATATAGTACACGAAAATGCACACCAGCGTGTGGAGATACGTGTTTCGCATGAATAAACGCAGATGAAACACAATATAATGAGTTCACTTGTATATGGCAGTGATTATGAAAATACCGTCATTCATGCTACTTCGCGCTGTGCTCCAAACGATTATCCGTCGCATGCTCGCCCAGCCATTTTTGTTGTTTGTCGTTTGGATTGGATTCGCCATTGCAATCGGGCTCACGGTGAGCATCCCGGTATATGCCGAAGCAGCCGGCTATCGGCTGCTGATAAACGCAATCAGCGAAAAGCAACAACCAGGGACGCGCCTCCCACCCTTTTCGCTGATCTACAAATTCGGCAGTGCGACGACAAAGCCAATTACCTACCAACAGTGGAAAAACGCAGACACCGCACTTGCGAATGTCCGTGGCTACGGTATCGACTTGCCCACACCACCGCGCGTTCGCTATGGTGCGACCGAAAAACTCGACGTCCACTTCGCCGACAGCAAAGTCACCACACCTGCATTGGTACGCGCTCGTATCGGTTTTTTGAGTGATTTTGAAGCACACGTGCGCCTCACTGCAGGCCGATTCCCCGCCGAATGGAATGGGGAAGGTCCACTCGAAGTCATGATTGCCGAAAACACGATCAACAAAAGTATCATCCTCCTGGATGATGTCTTGCAAGCCACCAAGTACGGCGGTCCATATGCGCTCGACCAACAAATCGTCATCGTAGGGATCTGGCAGCCGAAGAACGACAACGAATTATATTGGTACGCACCTGCTGCTTCGTTTAGTGACGTCCTGTTCGTTCCCGAAGCAAGCTGGAAGAAAATCGTCAATCGTCCTCCTGCTGCATTCGTTGACCATGCGGGTTGGTATGCTGCATACGACGGTGCAGGAATACAAAGCAGCAAAACTGCAGAATTAACACAAGGCATTACGACGCTCACCAGCGAACTCGGGCAACTGTTGCCGGGCGTCGAATTGTTCAAATCACCACTCGAACAGTTCGAAAAACAGCGCGCCGAAGTACGCACCCTGACGGTGACACTTTTGTTGTTCGGGGTACCATTAATCGGACTGTTGCTGGCCTTTGTTTGGCAGCTCGCTGGCTTGTTGGTCGCACGTCAAGAACTCGAAATCGCTGTATTGCGCAGTCGTGGCGTGAGTCGAGCACAGCTTCTCGGCTTGTCACTCCTCGAAGGTATACTTATCGCCTGCGCAGGTATCGTCGCTGGTCTGCCGCTCGCATTACTCTTCGCGCGGATTATCGGTCTGACGCAATCTTTTCTGCGTTTTGGAACGCTCAATGTTCCGACACCGGTGCTCTTGCCTACAAGTCTATTCCATGCACTGATTATTGCCGGATTTGCAGTTCCTGCAGTCGTCATTCCAGCCATTGGATTGACACGAAATACCATCGTAACCCTTCGGCAGGGGCAAGCACGGCAACGCACGAAACCCTGGGCAGAACGCTTTTATGTCGACTTCATGCTCCTGATTCCTGCCTGGTACGGGTACCAGCAACTCGCAGTCGGGAAATCACTATCCGTCCCGGGACTTGATAGTACTGGTTCACTAAGTGACCCTTTTCGCAACCCGTTGCTCTTGCTCGCTCCGGCATTATGCATTGCTGCGGGGACTCTGCTGATGATCCGGTTTTTTCCTTACCTCGTCCGCGCAATCGCCTGGGGGGTAGAGCGGTTCCCTGGCATCGCCATGATTGCCGCTTTGCGTCAATTGGCTCGCAATCCGACGAGTTTGCGCGGTCCGACGTTGTTACTCATTTTGACAATAAGTCTTGCAACATTCACCGCTTCGATGGCGCGTACACTCGACCAGTACAGCACCGACCGTTCCTACTATCGGAGCGGTGCAGATTATCGACTCCTCCCCCGATCGATGATCAATACCAGTGCGGATATTGCGGGCGAACCACCAAATCTACCTGATCCGGACCTCCTCCAGAATGGCACGCAACTCTCATCTACTTCTGGGGAACAGGTGACGAGTATTTCTTTAGATTATGTCTATGTGCCGGTCTCGGATTTCGCCGAAATAGAAGGAATAGATGCAGCAACGCTCGTTGCACCGAGCACAGCGGAGCTCGTCGTCAACGGCGAACCACATGACGGTATCATGTACGGGATCGATCCTGCGACGTTTACGCAGGTTGTGGGAAAAGCGTGGCGCCCTGACTTCGATGCCCGCCCGCTCGGAGAAATCATCAATACCATGAGCGAAAACATGGATGGTGCAATCATCAATACGACGTTCGCTACGAACGCAAACGTCAAAATCGGGGATCGCATCACCGTCGTATCGGATAGTTTGGGGGCACGCAAACCTTTCTCGCTGGTAGTCCGTGCCATAGTCTCTTACATGCCGACACTGTATGACGAGGGCAAACCGTTTGTCCTAGCACATTACGCGTACATCGTCGAGGAACTCGGCGGTAACTATGCATACGAAATCTGGTTGTCGAGTGAACGCACGACAAATACTACTGCAGTGCAAGCAGAGGCATACCGGAACGGATTACGCGTGATGCCGTATACCCCTGACGCATTCATTACCGCGGAGATGCTTCAACCGCAACGTCAAGGACTCTTTGGTTTACTGTCCGTTGGTTTTTTTGCGACCGGGATTATGTCAATGGTCGGCATGCTCGCCTATGTGCTCCTGACCTTGCGCAAGCGGAGTGTCGAATTCGGCGTACTGCGTGCAATTGGGATTCGGCAGCGCGAACTACGAGTCACGTTGAGCCTTGAACAGGTCATTACCATCGGCTTTGCGACGTGCACGGGGCTCCTCGTTGGGGTACTCACGAGTCAACTCTTTTTGCCGTTCCTCAAAGTGCGTCAGGGAACGTTCCCTGATACCCCGCCATTTTTGGTCCAATTTGCGGCTCTCGACATCAGCTACATCTGTATGACTGCGCTCGCCTTGATGGTAATGATTATCATTCTCGAGCTTTTAATTGTGCAGCGCATGCGCATCGGCGAAGCGGTCAAGCTCGGGGAAGCCGTGTAGTGCCCTTCGGTTCGATTTGGTATGGTATGATGAACGAAATTTACTGCTGAAACGAAAGTTCCCGCGTATGACAAATCGCCCTTCTCCCAAATTCACCGGTATCGAAACATATCCAGACCGCCTTGGTCGATTCACAATGCGTATACCCAGTGATTGGCACAAATTCGACCTCGATTTCGGCAAAGATGGTATCCTTGCTTCCCCTTCCGCCAAAAACACCAACACCTATGTCGCCGTCTGGGTCGACAAACTCGAATTCCAAGCAGTCGCCGAAGACGCCGATGACCTATCGGAGTCATTCGATAAAGGGTTGTCGCAACTCGCAGAATTGACCATACTCGAGTCCGAAAACTTGGTTATTGGCAATCTCGTCAAACTCGAGCGCTTCTATACGTTCAATGACAACGGAGTAATTCGGAAGCGCAAAGTATGGGCCATGTATGTGGCGGATTGGCTGATGGTTCTGACCTACCAGGGCGAAACAGTCGAAGAATGGGAACATTGGTATGCGATGGCCAATCAGACATTTTTCCATTTTGTGATCCCGCCCGAATTGTTTTATGCGACGGATCGCGACCTCACAAAAAAGGGCACTCCTGTTGCACGTGTACCACGGGGTAAGCCAAAAAAATAACACGAAAAACCCCCCGCTCGTTGCACGAGCGGGGGGTTTCTTTTTTGGGGTTACGCATCTGCCCAAGCAAGGTATGTATCGAGCGTAGCGTTGTAGTAGATATGTAACACTTGATTGAAAGTGACCTGCTGTGCTGCATCGAAGACTTCGTCCTCGGTGTCGCCATAGGCCACCAGCATCGCTTGTTCGGGTTGATACTCGTCTTCACCAGGCGGGATGACCATGGCCAACCATTGGTTTGGGTAACGAGCTTCGATTCCACGCACATCTTCGATTTTGCCACGCTCGAGCATGCCGGTGTATGGACAACCGCAATCACAATTTGGACCGCAGCTGCTGTGATCTCCAGTCCCACACGACGACATCCCATTGCCGCCATGTTGGGCACTTGTCAAACGTACTACAACAGGCATACCGACACCTCCCAGACCCGCTTACATGTGGATTGCATGACCTTCGGAGGCGGCGTGTGCGGCTTCACCGAGCGCTTCGTAGAGTGTTGGGTGTGCATGGATAGTGCGCATCAACGATTCAGAAGTCGCTTCGTGTGAGAGTGCGACACCACCTTCTGCGATGAGCTCGGTCACCCGTGGGCCGATGAGGTGCATCCCCAAAACCGCGTCGTACTTCTTTTCGGAGACAATCTTGATGAACCCATTGCGCTGTCCCAAAATAGTCGCCTTCCCATTGCCTGCGAACGAGAACTTGCCGATTTTTACATCGTAGCCCTTCTCACGAGCCTTGGCTTCGGTCATCCCGACACTTGCAATCTCGGGTGTGGCGTACGTACAAGCGGCAATAATGCTGTAATCGATGGGCTTCGGATTATGATTGGCAATGGCCTCTGCTGCCAAGATTCCTTCGGCAGACGACTTGTGTGCCAACCATGGTGTTGTGGATGCACAATCACCGATGGCATAGACACCTTCGACATTGGTGCGCATATAGGGATCAACAGTGATGAAGCCACGCTGGTCGAGTGTAACCCCTCGTTGCTCTAATCCCAGGTTACCGGTATTGGCCGAAATACCGACACCGACGACTGCGCGATCTGCTTCAACAATGATTTCTTTGCCGGCTGCATCGGTGATGATTGCCTTGACACCTGCACCGGTTTTGGCGATGCTGTTCAATTTCGCGCTGGTGTGGATGACAATCCCGCGCTTTTCGAGTGCCTTGGTCAATTCTGCGCTGATTTCTTCGTCTTCGTTCGGGACGATGCGTGGCAGTGCTTCGATTAATGTCACTTTGCTACCAAACGTACGGAACATGGAAGCAAATTCGACGCCGATAGCACCAGCACCAACGACCAGCAATGAGGCAGGAATTTGCTTCATGCTCAATGCTTGCCACGAAGACAAAATGTATTCGCCGTCAAAAACCGCACCGATGGCTGGAATTTCACGCGGGCGAGCACCTGTTGCGAGAATCGTGTTCTTGGCTGTGACGACACTTTTCGCACCATCGGCGCTAGTAACGACAACATTCCCACGGTCGCCCAACATACCAGCGCCCATGATAACGTCGACTTTGTTTTTCTTCATCAGGAACGAAACACCAGCGGTCATTTGCTTGACGACGCCGTCTTTGTTTTTGATAGTCGCATCCCAGTCAATGCTCGGTTCCGCAACTTTAATACCAAACTTTGCGCTTCCATGAATTTCTTCGAACAAATCAGCGGTGTGGAGCAACGCTTTGGTGGGGATACACCCCACATTTAGACACACACCACCCATATACTGACGTTCGACGATGGCTGTTTTGAGACCGAGTTGTGCTGCTCGGATAGCCGCCACATAGCCGCCGGGGCCTGCACCGACGATGACGACATCATAGACTTGATCACTCACAGTTGTACCTTCTGACTAGCATGCTCTGACCGGTGTTTATTCTACCACCGAATCTGCTTCACGATGCATCTGCCCGAGATGCGTCGTTGTGGCAGAGCGTTACTTGTCATGGGTATTTTCTTCGATTAGCGTGACCGATCGCGCTACTTCTTCGATGGCGATGCGTTGCTTTCGATACAGGTCTGATTCACTCATCGCCAAACGTTGCGCGATGTCCCGAATTTTCCGACCTTGAATAAAGCGCATGTCGAGTATGTTGTAGAGTAATGACTCATTGGCTGTTTGAGGGCTATCGGCGTCGGGTTTGAGTGTATCAATTGCTTGACGGAGTACTGCTTGGAGTGCTTTCGGGGGCGACAGATTCATATCCTCAGTCTGCCGTCTGACTGCTTTGAGTGCCAACAATGGGCTGTCTGACAACTTCGGGCCACCCCAGAAGTGCGTCAGCGCATCGCGAACCAAGCTAATAAACTCAGGCAACATGGCAACATCGTCTTCGAGTCCCTGTAATGCTTCTGGTGTGGCTTGTTCGATGCGGGAACTGACCTTCTGCAAGGTATTCATTTCGGGAGCCATGGTGCGAAGGGTGTCGAACAAGCGTTGTTGAAGCTCGACCATCACGAGAGCATGCTCGATTTGGCGTGTCAGTGTCTGGACGAGGTGATCTACCTCCGGTGCAAGCGTAGCGGTGCGGACCTGCAAACCCAAAATACCAATGACACGGCCGTCGGGGTCGTGTAACAACCGAAACCGATATCCGTGTTGACGATATGCCTCGGGATCCGCGCTCTGTGACACCTCTTGGATGAGTGTATCGAGCGGGACGGCTTCGCATAACAAACGCACACTGCGACGCGCTCCATAGAGCATTTTTATGGTGTATACACCGAATTCGTCAGCGGCGGCGACAAAGGCTGATTGACTTTGACTCGAACCGCAGATAACCGTTAACGTGTTTTCGAGAAAACGCCGCAGGTCTGCTTGCGTAAATGCCGTCCGAGGCAGTGTACGCAAGTAATCAATTTCTTCTTGGTCGTTCGCATATATGAGGCTGTCGAGGAGCGGCCGAATCCTACTGACTAACACCGGCATGACAACCGTCATAAGCATGATGCCGAAAACCGACCATACATCATCGGGAAGACGTGTCATACGTGCAAATATCGGCACGACCTGCAAAAAAAGGATGATACTCATTCCGATAAACGGGCCATACAGCCACCATCGCATAAAGTCGTGTTTCACGATTCGGTCGGGCTGGCTCGTCCCTACAAATGTCGCACTATAGGCCAGAATAACCGTCAAAATGCCAGACACCGGTGCTGCCATGGTAGCGAGAGTGACTTCGAGAAACTCAGGGAGGAGGTAATTTGAAGGTAAGAGAGACAATACCGGGAACGTTAATAACACCGGTCCATACCAACCAACCAACATGTAGCCGATTCTGCGGCGCAAACCCGGCGTCAAAACCTCTGACCGCAAGCGCCACAACAATATCCAAGAGACTGTCACCAAACTAAAGGTATAGACCGCAATAAGCACAAACAACGGTTGCGGGGTCAAGGCAGGTACGAGGCCGGTGCGGAGCGGCATCGATACAAAGACATCGGTACTCAAACCCAAGACGATGCCGACCCATGCAACGGCATAGTTCGTAATGGTCCAACCAAGCCGTAATTGCCGTGATTTGAGTGAGGCAGTGAGCCCGAGCACCATGTGGAGCATGCTCGCAGGGACCAACAGAATGCCCACCCAAACGGACCGCAGGAGCCATTCGATGACAACGCTATCATGCGCGAGGCGCACCAACACACTGGCGACCGAAACAGCGACGACTGCGAACAAGAGGGTAGTGAGTGCACGTGCAGTGGCTGCCCCCCAGGCACGAATCGTCATATAGGCAAACAACGAAAACGTCACCACAAGGATGACGTTGCCGACGACACGATTAATCAGAATGAGGTATTCGCTATACACGGTTCACCTCGCGCACACATTTGTACGAATGAAACCTAGACTTCACGCTCTGACAATCATAATAACTGCTACACAGAACAGAATTTGGACGACGACCGACGCTCCTTGGAGCATACGAGCCACGAGCTTCTCGTAGCGGAAGAAAATTAACGCGCCAAACAGATTCACCAGCGTGACGCCAAACGCCGCAAGCGGTAAAAAGAGCGATTGATGTCGCGGTCGTAATTCCGATACTCCACCAACGGCATCAAAGCGCATTTCAATCTGTTCAGGCAAACCCGGGAAGAACCAGGCTAACAGCCCGACGGTAATGATATTGATGACCAAACCGATGGCAAGCAGATAAATCGTGCTGACATCATGCCAAAACGGTGTGTTGAACCACGGACCGTGTACAACTTCAATTTCTTGTTGTTTGGTAGCACCGAGATGACGGCGTTGTTCGAGTTCTTGCACGAACAATTCGATTTCGTCAGGCGAAATCGCATACGATCCACGGTGTGTGACGATAAAAATACAGCGGCTTGGCGGAATAGAGCTCCGCACAAACACAGAAGCGACTTCTGTCGAATGCCCGTCTCCCCAATAACAGCCGATTCCCTGGATGAGTGGTACAGGTAATCCGTCTACACGCACGCCAAAATCGAGGCGCAGGATGTCTTCGAGGGGCACCA
>JBJONV010000164.1:0-14197 GCA_046051665.1 Chloroflexota bacterium | reverse complement strand
CCATCATCTTGGGTATCGGCGGAATTGCCAAAGCAACACTCGAAGCCCATGAGCAATTCCGCATCCCGACGATCGGTTCGATTCTCTATAACGTAGGGATCATCTTCGGTGCGGCGGTACTTGCGCCGTGGTATGGCATTCATGGGGTGGTCTATGGTGTCTTGATTGGTGCGGCAGCGTTTTTGTTGATTCAAATTCCTTGGTTGTATCGCTACGGATGGCACTATCGTTTGGCAGGTTGGCAGACACCAGGAGTTCGTACGGTGGCACGTCTGGTGTTGCCACGACTCTTCGGTCAATCGATTTGGCAAATCAATCTGACCACGATGGTCGCAATCAGCTCGACGTTTGGTATAGGGGCGGTCGCAGCTTCAGGATATGCGTTGCAGGTTATGCTGTTGCCGCATGGCTTGATTGGGTTGAGTATCGGCACCGTGTTATTTCCTTTATTAGCAAAACATGTCGCGACCGGTAATAAGACTGCGTTCGCACGATCCGCAAATATGGCAATCCAAACAGTCCTCGCGGTGACTCTGCCGGCGTCGATTGCGTTGTATGCCGGAGCGGCACCGGTTGTGAAGGTGCTGTACGAGCGGGGGACGTTCGATGCTGCATCCACGGCACTCACTGTCGCCGCACTGCAAGGATATGCATTAGGATTAGCCGGATTCAGCGTGGCCGAAATTGCTGTCAGAATATGGTTTTCGTTACAGAACACACGCTTACCGGTGTACATTGGAGCAATCGCCGTTGCATTCAATGTGTGTCTTGGGTGGGCGCTGACACAATCGGGCGATGCTCCGAGTCGACTCTGGATGCTGGCAGCGGTCTTTAGTGCCGCAAACATCCTCGAAGCCATACTCCTGCTGTGGTTCCTGAAACGTGACCATCCGGACATCCGCATCTTCGAAGTCCCGTTCCATTGGCTTTTGAGTATCGGCGGGATGATGGTATTATTGACGGGAACACAACCTTTCTTACCTGCACTCCCAATCGGGCCTTTACTGACGTTTGATGATTGGGTTCGCTGTGGACTCCAGCTTATGCTCTTGTTTTTTGCATTCGGCTGGGGGGTGACATGGGCGTCAAACCGGTTTGCACTCCTCCGCGCCACCCGGCGTGGAGTTGACGAATAGACAACACAGGAGGGCTACGATGAGTCGAGTACTCGCGTTGATTTTGGCGGGTGGAGAACATCCTGCACTAAGCGTTCTCACTGCAGAACGCGCCGAAGCGGCGGTGCCGTTCGCAGGGAAGTATCGCATCATCGATTTCACCCTCTCAAACTGTATCAACTCCGGAATCACAAATGTCGGCGTCCTAACGCAGTACCGGCCACGCTCGCTCCAAGAGCATATCGGCGTGGGCAAGCCATGGGATCTCGACCGTCGGATAGGCGGTGTCCACATCTTGCATCCGTATGTCGGTGCTGGGAGCGGTTGGCAAAAAGGCAATGGAGATGCGCTACGTGCCCATCTCGACTTCATGGAAGAACAGCTCGAAGAACATGTGCTCGTGCTCGCTGGCGATCACATGTACAAAATGGACTACCGTCCGATGATACAGGCGCACATCGCCGGTCAACGTGATGTCACCATTGCCGTCCATGATGTCGGCAGCCACGAAATCCATCGGTTTGGCATCGTGACGACCGATGCACAGGGAGTCGTGACGCATTTTGCCGAAAAACCCAAACAGAGCGTTTCGACATTAGCCTCGATGGGTATCTATGTGTTCCGCAAACAGTACCTCATCGATATTTTGCGATCAGGGACGCACGAAAACATTGGGCGCGATTTGATGCCGGCACTGATTACCCAAACCGCAGTCCAGACGTACAACTTCACAGGCTATTGGGCAGACATTGGCACCGTACAAGCGTACTACGAAGCGAGTATGGCGTTGCTGAGCGACACCCCTGCTTTAGATTTGAGCGACCCGGATTGGGTTATTCATACGAAGAGTGCCGAAATGCCTGCAGCTGAAATAAGCGCGGGCGCGATTATCCGTAACAGCATGATATGTGACGGGAGTCGGATTGGTGGGACAGTCAGTGGCTCACTCATTGGTCCCGGTGTGGTCGTACCTGCGGGCACGACCATCATCGACAGCATCATATTGCCCGATGTTGTCATTGCACCAGGGTGCACCATCACCCGTGCTATTATCGACAAAGGAACGAAGATTGGCGCTCATGTGACCATTGGCCATGCGCAGAATGCTGCTGCCAATCAATCGGTCCCGGATTTATTACACACGGGACTTACCTTGATTGGGATGCGTGTCGATATCCCTGCGAACACAACGATTGGTGCAAACGTCCTCGTCGCTCCGCGGACCACGGGCAAGGCCTGGATCAACAGCACCAATTATCCCGACGGCTCGACAATCACGTCCTAACAGACAAAACCCCCGGCGCAATGCGCCGGGGGTTTTGTGTTTTTTATGTCAATGAAGAAACGATGGCCGATCCTGCTTTGGTGAGCTGGTCTTCGTCATACAAACTGTATGCCATGCGTATGGCTTCGTATCCGAGTGGTTTACTACTGAAAAGCGTTGCCGGGAGTGCGTCCACTGCGTGCGCGCGGATGCGTTCGAGTGCATCGCTCGCAAGATGGTTGGCAGGCAATTTCATCCATAAAAAATACCCCCCTTGTGGACTTGCCCACGAATACCCGCGTTCGCGCAATGGCGCGAGTGCAGCTTCGAGGGCATCACGACGACGTGCGTATCGGATGCGGTATTCGGCCACGATCTGATCGTAGGCACCTGTAGTCATGAGTTCGGCCAGAATAAACGCAGGGAAGTGTGCCATGCCACCGCCGCTATCGAGGAGCCCACACCCTGCTAATCGATCGATTATCGCAGCATCTGCAGTGATATAACCGATTCGCAAGCCAGGTGCAAGAGATTTCGAAAAAGAACCGAGCCGGATGACACTCCCACGTGGAAAGGTCGTCCAGAGTGAAGGGAGTGGTTTTTGCTCGAACCAGAGTTCCCGGTAGACATCATCTTCGACGATACGCAAACCGGTTTCACGATGGAGGTGGAATAATGCCGTTCGGCGTGATGCACTCAACGTGGTACCGGTCGGGTTCTGGAACGTCGGGATGGTATACAGGAAGGCAATCTGCTTGCCTTGTGCATGGTATGCAGCGACGGCTGCACTGAGTTCGGCCACATCAAGACCTTCGTGGTCGCACTGAATCGGGTGTAGCACCACCGGTAAATCACGTAGGATACGAAGGGCGAGGTGATATGTCGGATTTTCGACAAAAACGACGTCACCAGGTTGCGCATACAGCATCGCCACTTGAGCGAGAGCCTGTGAATTCCCAGCACTTACCATGATTTCGCCTGGGAGTGGCATCGTCCCTTCGGTGCGCGCGATTTGGGCTGCAATCAGGTCACGCAACGGTCCAATGCCGCGATCGATACCGTAGGTCAGCATCGCGCCACCAGCATTGTGGAGCGCGGACTGCATCGCCGTTTGCATCGCATCGACGGGCAAGAGGGTTAAATCTGGATGCCCCCAGGCAAGGTCAATCACCCCTGGGACAAGTTGGAGCTGTAACACACGAGACAAATCCATGGATACCTTCAATTCAGTGAAGCGGTGCGTCAGGAACCGCAAGAATGAATTCTGGAACTGCGACAACAAAAGATGCACTGTCGCCATCGTGAAACGTGTAGAATCCGACCATCGTGCCATGGCCAGATTTGAGCACGCAGAAGCTTCGGTATTCGTGGACATCGCTCGGTCGCAGGATCGGCTGTTGACCGACGACACCATCTCCACTGACGTGGTACTCCTCACCAATCGAATCGGTGATTGTCCAGTCACGCGTTCGGAGTTGCGCCGTGATCCGACTGCAATTCTCGATACGGACCGTATACGAAAAAACAAAGCGTCCAATCTGCTGATCGGACTCTGCAACAAGAAAAACAGGATGTACCGTCACTCGGAACCCGTTCGTTTCCTTATAGAAGAACGCTCGCTGTGGCATTGACGGTTCCTAATTGTGCTTCTGTGCCTGCATCATAACACGCTGTAAGCACACAAACAATGTAAACAATGCGACAACCTGCACGACATGGAGTCCACCCGCCATCACCACGCCATCCTGATACAAACCACCGGTGATCAGGACACACAGGGCAAAGATAGCCATGCTTTCCCATGTAACAGTCAAGCCTGAACGCTCACGCATAAACAGCCAGGCAGCACCAACCCACACGATGACTGCTTCATAAATGCCTGTGGGATGGCGCATCTGCCCATAGAGTTCTATCGACCACAGCACATTCGTCGGGGTGCCGACGGTCACTCCCCCAATAGTCGCACCTGTGGTTGCAATCCCATAGGCAACGAGTAAAGGCACGATAGTGGGCACGAAACTCTGGCGAAAAGAAAGAGCACGTCGCTTTGCGATGAATACCCACGTGAGGAGTGCAATCGTACTCGCGGACCACCACGAATATTCAAGAATCCGCACCGACAGTAATTGACCCAACATGTCACTCAGCGTGGACGGTTGTGCAACAATCACCCCGAAGCGTCCACCCAACCAGGACGCTGCAATGATAGTGGGGAGAAACCACTCCGGCAACCGTCCACTTGCACGGCGCTCACTCCAGGACCACCACACATACAGCGCAATCAGCAAACAGACGCCGTATGTACTGAGCCGCAGCGGACCGATGGTAATCAAAGAATACACAATACCTCGCGGTTACTTGTCAGATGTCAGTTGATCGATCATTGCTGTAACAACGGCACCGCTGACGGGTCCACGGACGACAGAGACGACATGCCCGCTGCGGTCGATGAATGCCGTCGTCGGCAAATCAGTGCTTTGCAAAAACTGCAGAAATAACCCATTTGGGTCTGACCAGACCGTGAGGTTTGGCGGGAATTCAGCCTGAGCGCGTTGTACCGTCTGCAACGCTTCACGCTGATTGAGTGCAATCAGCGTAACCCCTTTATGCGCGAAATCCGCGGCGTTGCGCTCCCAAAAAGGCATTGCGGCGCGACACGTAGGACACCAACTCGCCCAGATGGTCACGACTACGGGTGCTCCGATCAAAGAGGCAGTATTTTGCGGTGTTCCATCAAGGAGCTGCAGGTCCAAACTCGGGATACGCGCACCAGTCGTGTGTGTTATTGGTCTGCTATCGGGAATGCGTGTCGCAATAATCCACCCAAAACCCACACAGAACAGCAACACCATTCGCCAGTCAAGGGTGATGCGAAGATGAGTCATTGAAAGACCACCAAGCCGTGTTGGATGTATGCATAAGATTCATCACTCCGGTTGGGGATAATCCGTCCTGGGAGCGTGTCTTCGAACGCTGGGAGCACGATATAGGACGTGCCCAGTACAAAACACGGCACTGCCTCGGCCGCTACCCGTTGGCTCGGAACCAAGATGTTCGGGTGCAGATGCGCACACAGGGTAAAACTCTCGGTGACACGTGGCTCGTGGAGAAAAGTCACCGTATCCTCGCAGTAGCCGGGATCGACACAGGTGATATCTAATTCTGCAGGTGGATCACCGAGCACGCGTTCATGGTTCCCCCGAACCAGCATCATATCCGTAGGACGGATTGTTTCTCGCCAGTCGCGCACACGCTGGAGGAGCTCTTGATTATAGTGTCGCTTCATATGGAACATGTCACCCAATATAACCACCCGCGACGCGTTATAACGTTTGATAGCTGTGCTGATGCGAGTCAGTGTATGGTGCAAAAGCGCTTCGGCGCCGTCGGATGGAAGTGCCCGTCCGAGATGTAAATCTGCTAAAAAGAGTGTTTTTTGTTGCGGCCACCAGAGGGTGCGTTCCGCACAGAGTTCGAATTCGAGTGTGGGTGTTGGTCTGATTATCGTCATAATGCAACTACAGCAGCGGCGACGGTAGCAACATGAATGTCGACCGTGTCGCTTATCTCGCGCCCATAGCCACCTGCCATCGTGACCACAAACGGTACACCGAGCGATCGACAACGCGCAAACACCATCGTGTCTCGTGCCTGTAGTCCTTCTTTGGTCAGTGCAAGGCGGCCAATCGAGTCGTTTGCATGTGCATCTGCTCCAGAAGTGTAGAAAATCACATCGGGACGTGCTGCGGCACACACATAATCGAGTGCAGTTTCAAGGGTTTGTAAATATTCATCATCACCGGTTCCATCGGCGAGCTCGATATCGCAGTCACTCGGTATTTTCCGGAACGGGTAATTTTTCGCACCGTGCATGGAAAAGGTGTAACACCATTCTTCAGTGGTCATAATATCAGCTGTGCCATTCCCTTGATGGACATCGAGGTCGACGACCAAAGCGCGGCGAATGGAGTTGGATGCATAGCCATAATACGCGGCTACAGCAACATCGTTGAATACGCAGTACCCTTCCCCATGGCCACGGCACGCATGGTGCGTACCGCCAGCAAGGTGGACAGCGCCGCCTTCACTGAGTGCTGCATTGAGTGCAGCAGTTGTTGCACCGCATGCGCGACGAGCGCGCTCGACCACTGCTGGCGACCACGGGAAGCCGATGCGTCGTTGCTCCGCACTGCTCAATGTCCCGTGTACGACCTGTTCAATGTATGTCTGCGTGTGTGCACGTTCAATATCTGCGAGGCTCGCCTGTGGCGATTCTTGAAACACATGACGGCTCATATCCTCCCGTGTTTGGAGTCGGTCTCGCAACATACGGAACTTCGGCATCGGGAATCGATGACCGTCGGGCAACGGGATTTCGAATGTGTCGCTATAGAACAGTTGCATCTAACAAATATACCACACTGATATTTTTGGATAGGGGGTATCGTTTTAGCGAGATTCGCATATCGTGTATACTCAAGCAGCATTTAGAAAGGCACGATATGAGCAACAGAGTCGTCAAAGTCACCCGGCAGAACTGGGGACAACGGGTTTCAAATTCATTCGGCGGACTCGTTTTCGGATTACTTCTTATCCCTGCCGCCATGATTGGGTTGTGGTTGGGCGAAGGTTTGCGCGATCTCTCGAAAATCGCTGCAACTGCAGTACAAGTAGATGCCGATCAAGCAATTACCGCGAACACTGGTGACTTTATCTCGGCAACGGGGACACTTGGCACCAATGCCCAAATCGGCGATGCACCATACACTGCCGATGGTGATTACATTTCGTTACACCGTGTCGTCGAAATGTATGCTTGGACAGAAAAAAGCGAATCGAGTACACAGGATGACACCGTCGGTGGCGGTTCAACAACTACCACGACCTATACCTACACCAAGCAATGGGTCGAAAATCCGGAAAACTCCAGCAACTTCGAAGAACCTACCGGCCACGAAAACCCTACCAAAATCATCGACAGTGCTGTTGTCCTCGCAGACTATGCGACAGTCGGCAATTACGAAGTCGATCCGCGTGCAATCCAACTCCCTGCAGGTGACAAGATAACTCCGAACCCAGGTGAACTGCCAGAAGGATACTCACTCGCTGGCGAATACATTTTTTCGTCGAAAACCGCAGTAACAAGCCCCGTCGTCGGCGATATTCGCATTTCGTATACGGCACTTCCAACCGGCAAAATAGTCACTGCATTCGGCGAACAGCAGGGCAATCGGATCAGTAGCAAAACAGTCGAGGGTGAGAAGTTTTTCCGCATGTTTATTGGCACGCACAGCGAAGCACTCGAGACGATGCACAACGAATATGTCGTCCTCATTTGGCTCGTGCGCATCTTTGGCACGCTGGGTATCTTCATCGGTTTGCAGCTGATTGTGCAACCCCTGGCACGCATCTTGGGAGTCATTGGCATCCTCGGCAAGGCAGTGGAAGGGATAACCGGATTTATCAATGCCTTCATTGCCATTGTCTTCGGTGCAACCATTATTATCGTCAGTCAGATTGCACACAACATCTACTTACTTATCGCCACGCTCCTTCTTGTCACCGGTGCAATTTACTTGTACATGCGCAAACGAAATGGTACCCTCGGCGGACAGGCGACATCTGGTACAAGTACATCGACGACGAATACCGACGTCGACACTTCGCCACCTAAAATGACATAGCATTTTCCCATGCTCCCTCCTCCGTGTATCCGTGGGAGGGAGCATTTTTGTTGCAACATTGAAGTAAAGCTATAGATGGAGTACGTGATGAGTCACGAGATTGTCGACATCAACCGGACGACATGGTTGGAACGTGCGATCGGTGCGTGGGGAACCCCAATCATCGGATGTATCCTGATTCCTGCAGCCTTCTGGGGGTTGTGGGTAGGCGAATCATTTGGGAATGCTTCGGAGAGTTTCGCCCGTGCCGAAAACGTCACCGAATCTACGCAACATACCGTACAAGACGGATCATTCATTGCTGTTACTGGTACCATCCAATCGAACTCCACGCTCGGCGACCTGCCGTATTTGGCCGCAGGGAGGTATGTCGCGGTACAACGAAACGTTGAAGTTTTCGCATGGGAAGAAGTGTCAAAATCGACGTGGAGAGAGGAAGTCAGTGGCGGCGATGCCACCAATAAAACGACCTATACATATCGCCAACAATGGACACAAAATCCTGCAGATACAAAACAATTCCGTGAACCACTTGGCCACGAAAATCCATCAAAAATCATCAACAACTCGACCATTTTGGCCGATCGCGCCAGAATGTTGGGGTATACATTCACCCTGCAGGGTATGAGCCTTCCCGCAGGCGACCCTATTCCGGCACAGCCAGCCCAACTCCCGGATGGGTATGTTTCTGACGAAAATTATGTCTACTCGAGTATGCGCGCACGTACCAATCCGGTTATCGGCGATATGCGCATTTCATACACGGTGATTCCGTATGATTCAAAAGTTACCATTTTTGGCATCCAGCAGGGGAGTACCATCAAAAATGAACGCGTCGACGGGGTGCATGTCTATCGCATGTTCCGTGGGTCGTATGCTACGGCAATGGAAGGAATGCGCGCGGAATACTCGTATGCGGTGTGGCTGTATCGTGCGTTGGGATTTTTGGGAATGTTTGTTGGAATACAGGTCCTCTCGCTTCCGTTGGTATCCTTCTTTGACGGAATGCGGCATCTCGGGCATACCATGGACCGCATTCATTGGGGAGTGAATGCCACCCTCGCAGGAATTCTGAGTATCAGCACAATTGTCCTCCGTACCCTATCAGACAACATTACGGTGATAGCGGCATCCGTCGTCCTGTTCATCGTCCTTGGCGCAATCGCTGCCCGTAGGCGCACCTGATGGGCGAACCCTCTCGGCAGACATAGGCGTCAGACATTCCCTTGCCTCAGCTTTCTCATAGAACAAACCTCCCATTGCTGTACACAGTGGGAGGTTTCTTTGTATGCATATCTGAGATGGCTACAGTGCAGTGTAAGGAGATGAGTGATACGTTATGTCGTTCAGGAGGAATGCACGTTTGGTTTATTACTGAGGTGGCGGTTCAGTCCATTTGCCTTGTTCTTGCTTTATGCGCATATGGATGCCTTGTAGGGCAATAAAGGCTGGTCGCGGGCTCCAGTCTGGATTGAGGATGCCGTATGCGGCCTGCTCGTGCTGTGCGTTACCTTGTTGTCCCCACAGAACCGCGAAGTTCATATTCCACAAAAACATCACACCTATCCACGAACGCCCGACTTCATCACGATACGACTTATAGACCATCTGTGTGGCATCACCGATGAACTGTGCTTGTTCTTCCATGGTGACTTCGTTGCCGTATTCGTAGCCGGGAGTGTTGTTCGCCGTGGCCCAACCATACTCGGTGAGCCAGATTTGTTTTTCGGCAAGACCGCTATCGACCATCGTCTTGCGGATGTTTTCGACATGACGAAAGTAGTGTGTAGGGTGGTCATTCCAACCAATCGGGTTCCCGGGTTTGTCTGGATACATCGTGTCTGGTGGATTCGCTGCTGCACCAGGATGAACACCTTGCGCATCGAAGGAATTTTTGACCGCGCCATTATTGTAGGCATAGAGTTTGGTCAGAAAAACGGTATCATCCATGGCAAGATTCACATCCGTCACGCCTGTTGAGGAAGGCGCGGCTGCGATTACGTAGGTGTACGCACGGACAGCTTTGATGCGTCGGTACCCTTCGATGAGCATTTCGGCGTAGTGTCCGATGGCTTCGTCATCAATGCGACCGCCGTTTTCGACGGCTAGATTTGGTTCATTCCAGATTTCGACAGCGGTAATCAATCCACCATAGCGCTGGACCATGTTTTCGACAAAATTCCCAAACGGCTTCGGATCAGCAGGAATGCCGTGATTGGGCTCATAAAAATCAGGTGCTTGCACAACGCTAATCATGAGTTTGACTTTGGATGCAGATGTATCGGCAATGATCCGATCGACCTCGTCCCAATAATAGACACCAGGGGATGCTTCTATATCCTTCCAATGGATTTGCTGACGAACCCAATCGAACCCGGCTATTTCGGTTAATGTCAGGACACGTTCACGATCTGTATAAAACAGATGCTCAACGACACCGAACTCGACCTCATCAATCCGCGGGAAATTACCGAGTGACGCAAGCTGTGAATCGACCTGATTCGAAGCAACCGAAGTTGCGATCAAACCGCTCGGATCGAGCGTCGGAACGACTGGTGCAGGTGTTTGTGCTGTGGTACAGGCAATCAATGTGCCGAGACACCACAATAAAACCAGGCGTTGTTTGACGGTGCGACTCAACAAATGGCAGGTCCTTGGCAAAATACGGATATTGGGGGAGAGTTGCACGGTGGCTGAAACAAGTATACACGCCGGCTAGTCGACCGGTCGAATGTCCAACACGATTGTCTGTCGAGGAGCGAGATCGATGACGGATTCCGTATTGCCATTGGACGCAAACACCCATCCTGCTTCGAGGCGCAATGCAATCTCTGATATTGCGACAGGGAGCGGGTTGGTGAGTCTGATATGGGTACCACGGATATCATGCCAACGTATCTGCTGGAGGGCATTTATCTGTTGTTGACGTGCCGCAATAGATGCGAGTGGCGCAACCCAGACATCATTTGCTTGGGCACAGGCATCCACTACTGATTTCCATGCAGCGATTTGCTCTGGTGTGGTGACTTCTTCGGTGTGTGCCCAAAAGTCGATCATCCCGTCACGGGTACGGATGTCTGAGAGGAGTAGGAGTGCATCCGGGGTTCGTGCAACGGTCAGGTAGTAATCGGGACAAACCATGATGCGTTCATGGCCGGGGAGCGGGATACACCGTGCTTCCGTAGCATCGACGATGTGATATTGGGGCAATCGAGGATTCCATGCGGTGCGTGTCAACGATGTAATTCCTGCTGCCTCGAGCAACTCCCAGTTCGCATAACTCATACCGGCGCTACTACTCCATGGGAACGCCAACGACGTGGCAGCGGGGATATCGTGTTCCGCAGCGAGCGTATTCCAACTCTGCAAATCTGCTCCCCATTCAGCGGTACTGGCATAGCCCCCATAAAAGTGACTAAATGTATGACTTTGAATGGAGTGCCCGCCATTGAGTAATGGAATGAGTAAATCAGCAAAATACCAATCAGGAGCAGTGCCATCTGCTGCATAGGGATCGCGTGAAAACCATGGTTGTGTGGACCAGATATCCGATTGCCAGCCATTTTCTTTTGTTGCCCAGGTGAATGTCGGATCATTCATGAAGCGACGCTGTGCCGCGTTGCCGTTCAAAAAGTTATACCCATTCACATAGTATGTCGCCGCATACCCATAGGGTGCATACAATTCGAGGGATTTCCACAATCCATCTCTCATGCGGGCCGCTCGCACCAATGGATCGAGCGCCGCATTGGGATCATCAACAGAACGCGAGTGCACCAATCCACCCATGGCAGACTCAAAATCATACGAAAAAGAGACCGCAGCATTAGAGCCGGCGGGCCATGGGCGTATCGTCAGCGGTGAATCAGTCGACGCGGCGACCACCGGCAATGCGGATCCGACATGGCTGGTGCGGGTTGTGATGGTGTCGAGGTAGATTCGATCGTCTGAAGCAGGCTCGAAGCGGACACGAACTGCGATTGCTCCTGCTGGTGCAACACTCGTGGCTCCGATGTGACTCCACGGTTCGCGATCAGATTGACCTTCCCAGCGACGCACTGTTCGCCAGGGGCTGAGGTGCGTCACCGATGCTCCGTCTTTTGTCGTCCAAATCCAGCGCGTGCGCAGTTTTGTGGCCGAACTACTGTCCGCGAGTGCTTTTGCGCTCACACAGATATGTGCTCCCTCATGCGTTTGCAACTCCGGGAGCTCGAGCCATGTACCAATCCCCAAGAGGTGGATTGAAGCGCCACCATCGATAGAAAACGTCCCGACACGCACACCTGGCGCACCAGCGGACCAACCGACGGGCAAGCCTTCTGTAATGGAATCGAGTGCACGGTCGTCGAGTAATAGTGGTTGCCACGGTGCACGACATTCGTGCTCGCGCGTAATCGCAACAAACCCACCGATAACAATACCGGTCGCTATACAAAGTGCAAGAAAAAAACGTCGCTTCATGGATTCTCTATCGTAGTTGGAACGGCAAATCACGCGCAGTAAGATTCGTTTTTGCGACCGATTCCCATACCACAGGCAATCTGATGATGCGATTCGTCACACTATCGTAGCGCAACACGCCTTTTTCAAATGCTTGTATCGTCGTCGGTTCTGTCGCTGTCTGCATCATCAGTTCATCCGAAAGGGGAGCACCAAGGAGTTCCTCTCCATCGGTTCGCATATAGTACCGTGCGAAGGCATCGTGGACGGTGTAGGGATTCTCCGGATTGGTAATGATTGCATCGGGATTTATGATGTCCACTGCGACTCCGGATACAGCAAAAGGGGTGATAGGCAATACACTCACAGCTTGATGGTCAACCGTGCTGTCATAGCGTATTTGCGCCGTCGTGAAGTCTTGGATATAGACGCCGTCGGTTACTTGTGCGGTGGTGAGTGGTAACCCCAATGACTCGGCACCATACGCCTTCCAAAAACGCCAAATGGGCAACGGCATAGGAACTTCGTTGACGGTACGGATACCAAGTGCTGGAATCAAGGCATCGGTATTATGAAATACAGCCCGCAAGCCGGCTAGGTTTTGCTCGAATTCCGGTTCTTCACCGGTTAGCAGCTCGGGTACGATTGCAGGCAAGTCAATCCCGCGTGCCCAGTCGTGCATCCCGCCTGTGATATGGTATTTGTCCCAGTAACGGGCGTATTCATATCCTGCGCCGGCAGCGTAGGCTTGTGCAAATGCAATCGACACAGGATCTTCGCATGAAGGCGGAAAGACCAACCCTGCATCGGAATGGATGAACACAACCGCAGAGGCATCGAGGAGAAAACTCCGAATGACCCGGCTCTCTGGCTCGGAGTCTGCATATGGCCCGCCAGTATCCGAAACAACGCCACCTGCTCCGAACACCGTTGTGTTCCAATCGTTTTCAGGGCACGCATCGAGCGTGGTGTTCATGTTTCGGTTGAGATCGACCCCATTTGCGTTTTGGCGTAAATCAAGGGCGTCTCCATCGGGATTTAAGAGCGGGATGATATACAGTCGCACCGACGCAGGTACTTCGTTGGGGTGCTGACGATACCAATCGATGAGCATGCGACTCAATTGCTGCGTGTTTCGTTCTGGAGCGCCATGAGTCGCCCCCACAACGACGAATTTACGCGTCCCGTTGCCGAATCGATATGCTTCAATCGGACGACCTTGCAGACTTCTTCCGATGACAATGAGATTCGAATCTGCAGCCTCCGTTGTACGCAACGATTGTGCGTAGATCGAGACACACAGTGTGAGTATGATGCAGAGCGTGATTCGTAGCCTAAGCTGAGGAAGAAAGAGTTTTTCCATGGATTCATTATAGCAACCACCTGTTTCCCTCGTTGACTCTCGGTTGCCAAAGGGGATGAAGAATTGCTGATAGCATTCTCAGCAGGAGCCCAAATCGGATGCCGTTGAGCCTGAAATCTGGAGACGGGGATGCCTCTCAACGGAAAATCCAAAACTCGATTTGACACGGGTCATTTTGGCGTGCTATACTCTCATTCGTTGCGATGACATGGGCGTATAGCTCAGCTGGTTAGAGCGCGATCCTGATAAGATCGAGGTCGGTGGTTCGAGTCCACCTACGCCCACCACGCAACACATGGGGCAATAGCTCAGTTGGTAGAGCGCCTGCTTT
>JBJONV010000163.1:0-61814 GCA_046051665.1 Chloroflexota bacterium | reverse complement strand
TGCAGTCGGCGAACGAACGCTGCAATGAGTTTTGCTGCGTTGAGGGCATCGTTGATGTCGATCATCTCGTTGGGTGAGTGCATGTAGCGATTAGGTATCGAGATAACCGCTGTTGCGACGCCGCCACGGGCCGTATGAATCGCATCCGCATCGGTTGCCGTGCGTGATGGATTGGCCTGTATGCGGTATGGGATACCGTTTTGTTCAGCGGTTTCGATCAACATTTCGACCAATAACGGCGCGTTCGCCGATCCACGCGTCAACACGGGGCCCCCACCGATTGCAATATCGCCTTGCGAATTGCGGCTTGCACTGGGGTGGTCCGTCGCAAACGTCACATCGACAGCAATCGCCACGTGTGGATCATAGGCAAAAGCCGATGTCCGTGCACCCGCAAATGTGATTTCTTCTTGGGCAGTTGCGACTGCAGCGACGCTCGCATGTGGCCGTTCGGCAGCCAATAAACGGAGTGCTTCGAGCACCACAAACGCACCGATGCGGTTATCAACGCCACGGCCAATAATGCGGTCATTGGCCAGCACTATGGGATCTGCATCGATAACGGCCGATGCACCGACGCGTACCAATGCATTGGCTTCAGCCAGTGATGCTGCGCCAATGTCGATCCACAAATCTTCGATTTTCGACACTTTCGTGCGGTCTTCCGGGGTCATAAGATGGATGGGTTTTTTGCCGATGACACCACGAACGATGCCGTTGCGTCCCAAAATACGTATCCGCTGACCGACCAGCACCTGACTATCCCAACCACCGATGGGTTGGAAGTAACAAAACCCTTTGTCGTCGATATGCGAAATCATCAAGCCGATTTCGTCGATATGCCCAGCCAACAACACACGTGGCTCGCCGCCGTCGACGACGGCATACGAACTCCCCAGCACATCACCCCAGACGCGGTCCGCAAAGCTCTGGGCTTCGTGGCGCCATACCCGAGCGGCGGCTATTTCGTCCCCGGATGGACTCGTCGTCCCCAACAATCGCATCAAGCAATCACGGGCTGCATCACTCATCGTCGTACCTCTCTGTAGCGGATGGTGCTATTATCCACCATATTTTCACCGCACAAAAGGGGTATGTTATGCGCGTACTGCCCACGGATTCAGCGTACGCGTCAAGAGCTTTGCACCTGCTTCGGCCATATCACCCCAAGACCAATGCCTCCCAGCGACTGCTGTGCGATACTGCGCCAGAGCAGTACGCAAATCTGCAGCAGTGCTACCGACAAACGTCGTATAGCCGTAGCCGATTGTCGTCATACAGTGCGAATCGCTCCCACCCACCACCGGCAGACCGAGCAATGTCGCCGCCGCCGCTGCTTGTGTGTTGGCTGCCCGCGGGCGTAGGCTGGCATTCAGTGTCTCGATGGCATCGAACTGCCATTCTGGGTCATGCCCTGCGGCACGTCGCAACAACCCTGCCCGCCCACACGAGCGCACCATCCAGTCATACGGGTGGGCACAAACGGCCAAGCCGCCCTGCTCGTGAATGGCACGGATGGTATCGCGTGTACTCATTCCCGGTGCGATACGCTCCTCGATAAAGTAGGCCAAAATATGGCCATCGCGCGACGAGACTTCTTCGCCGATGATGACCTGCAATGGAGTCCCAGCTGCAGCAGCTGCAGCCCGTTTGGCACCGTGTATCTGATCGTGATCGGTGATGGCAATCATCGTCACTGATGTCTGCGCAAGCGTATAGGCAATCACGTCTTCGGGACTCGCATGGCCGTCACTGATGGTGGTGTGCACATGCAAATCGGCGGTCTGTACCTGTTCTGTATACATCTTGCCTCCCACGAAAAACTCACCCTCAGCTTCGCACATGAGTGTTAAGGAAGTGCAATCAATGCATCAAATCGATGTATCGTTGGTGAAAAATCCAGCCAACAGAGAGTCGCACGGTCCGCAGCTCGCATGGGGTATACTGGCGCGAGAAAACAGTTTGTGAGGGCCGTATGACCCAGTCACTCCTCGAAGCCGAGATTTTCTCGCAGCCCGATGCGATTCGCGCGGTCAAGAACCATTCTGCTGCAAGCGCATCTATCGCTGCACACATTTTGGCTCGTGATCCATATTCGGTCATGATTGCGGCACGGGGTACGTCGGACAACGCCGCACGCTATGCCCAGTATCTTTTTGGCATGATGCTTCGCTTACCCGTGGGACTGGCCACACCTTCGCTGGCGACGCTGTACGGCACCGAATTACAGTTCCGTCGTGCGCTGGTCATCGGCATTTCGCAGTCGGGCCGTTCACCCGATATATGCGAGTACGTCCGCGCTGCCCGGCGCCAATCGGCGGGTACCCTGGCAATTACCAATAACCCTGCATCCCCGCTCGCACAGGCTGCCGAATACCACCTAGACATCGGCGCCGGCATCGAGCAGAGTGTCGCCGCCACCAAAACCTATACAAACCAGCTCGCCACCATTGCACTCCTCGCCGGCCATCTCGCCGGTGATGGGCGCTGTATCGATGCGTTGGATGAGCTCCCCGACCTCATCGCCGGAGTCCTGGCAATCCCCCAAGCAACCATCGATGCGGCGGCCACATTGTTGGTCAGTGGGAAGGCAGCGATGAGCATTGGACGCGGCCTCCACTACGCTACCGCCCTCGAAGCAGCGCTCAAAATCAAAGAACTCAGCGGTATGCCCGTAGAGGGGTATTCTTCGGCCGATGTGCTCCATGGCCCCGTGACCACAGTCGAACCGCACTTCCCCGTGCTGCTCAGCGGTGACGT
Organism: Chloroflexota bacterium; assembly: GCA_046051665.1. Taxonomy (GTDB): domain Bacteria; phylum Chloroflexota; class Chloroflexia; order Chloroflexales; family Roseiflexaceae; genus UBA965. Next base: position 59,054 of record JBJONV010000163.1, on the reverse strand, counting down.
AGGCGCTACCCACAGCGACACTGCCATGATCATCGACCGCGTCCGCGCTGCTGGTGCACAGATTATCGTCGCGAGTTCCTCGCGGGCCCATTGTGACGCAGCCGACGTGGCGCTGCCTATCCCAGTCTGCGACGAACGATTGGCGCCGATTGTGACCATCGTCGCGTGGCAACGGGTCGCTGCGGCAGCTGCATCTGCCCGTGGCCGCGACGCCAACGCGCCCATTGGTCTCAACAAAATCACCGAAACACGCTGAAGCGCCTGACCTACATGCAACAACGCCCTTCCACGATGGTGGAAGGGCGTTGTGGATAATCGAACGTTATCCGTTTTGTCCTGCATCGATGACCGTCAAAGTGTCGCGCATCCCGCCTTCGAGGTGCGCAGGGTACGTACAAAAATAGATGTACGTGCCAGGGTTTGGAGCAGTGAAGGTCAGAACCCTGTGTTCCCGGGCAGCAGTAACTGGGTATGGGCAATCATCCCCGGCACACCGACTGGGATGTAGCCGCCACTCTCACCCGCAGCATCGCCACCTGCATCAACGGTCATCACTGTTGCTTCATCGCCGTTCACCGAGATGAAGTTGTGCGAACAATCCGATGCATTTTCGAAGGTCAGGGCGACCGTCGATCCGGTGACCATTTGGAGCGTCGCAGGTTGGAACGCGAGCTCCGAACCTACTGGCCGCACCGTCAGCGCCGCAGGTTGTGTCGCACACCCCACCAAAACGAACAATCCCAAGACACCCATCAGACCACACAATTGTCGCTTCCACATCAACGGACTTCGTACGCGCTCGAATGCACATCCGCTGGATCAGCGGAGTAGTAGGGTAACGTACCACATCGGGCTACGATACAAAAATCCCCCGTCGCGTTTGCGCGACGGGGGATCTGCTGTGACAGGCTTAGTCGACGGTCAAAACGCCCTTCATACCGCCGCCGAAATGGCCAGGGTAGGTGCAGATGTAGGTGTAGGTACCTGCTGCAGGAGCGGTGAATTCAATCGTCTCGCTGGCGCCTGGTGCCAACAATGCGGTGTGTGCAATCATGGTCGAACCGTCTGCTGGGACGTACCCAGCTGCGTCGCCTGCTTCTGCAGCAGCTTCGTCGACGGCTGTTGCAACATCATCACCACCGTTGACGAGGATGAAGTTGTGGCTCTGTGCGGTCGAGTTGTTCTTGAAGGTAACGGATACCTTCTCGCCGGCCTTTGCCGTCAATGCGACGTTGTTGTAGGCCAGGTTCTCGCCGTCGGTGCCGATTTCGATGGCGCCGTTTGCAGCACCGCTGCTTGCACCACCACCACATGCTGCCAATGCCATAGCACCGAACAACATTACGCTAACGACCATTGCACGTGCGGAAATCTTCATTGGATACTCCTTTTAACATTCGCTTCGTCGAAACTCACGTTCCAATAGCATGCGTATTTTATCACAATCTCATTGCGTGTCAAACCCAGTTGCATGATTTCTTGCTGGTATCCTCAACGGACGCGCATGCCCAAAATGTCGATTCGTGGGCGCCGCACCGTTACCCACTCACCCACCTCGAGTCTGCGGGTCCCTAACGCCGCCGCCAAATCGACAGCGGTCGCATGGGTGCGCACGCCAACCGTCCCAGCACCGACCTCAATGACGTACTCGCAATACAGCGATTCGTACGGCAACGGTGTCACCGGCACCTCCCACACCGCCACCTGCGTGACCCGTCCATGGACCAGCGGTGCACCAGCGATGCCTCCTACGTGCGCTTCAAAGCCCATCCGGGTTGCACCCTCCTGCACACGGAATTGGCTCAACAGCAATACCAATTGTGCACAAACCGGCACTCCCGACGGGTGTTCTGCCACCCGATGATGGCGGTCCACCACCGGGAGCCGATACGCTGGCCCCGTCCAATCTGCCCGCGTAGCGGCAACTGCGACACTCCCCAACCAATGGGTGGGGAGGTAGCGACGACCATCAGTATGCAATTCACCCATCTCGTAGGCGGTATATTCAGCGCAGAATTCTAGGGCTTCGATAGCTGCAAAACGCATCAGTCTTCCTTCTTCCCTGCGAGCGCTTCGCGCACTGCACCCACAAACGCAAACGGCAACAAGGGGCTGACAACCAGCATCGGTGCGTTGCGCCGCGCAATGGCAACGGTTTTCTCACGATCCGTCGCATAGGCAAAAAACCGACCGTAGCGGTCCGATACAAAAGGTCCTTGATACCCAAAAACACCTGCGTTGAAGGCGAACCGCGTCACCTTCATGTCGGTTGCTACGGGGAGCACCGTGATTGCTTCAATATCACTGAACGCGATGCGCACCGCACGCTGCCAGCGCCGTTCGACCACGACCGCGTCTTCGTCGATGCGGAGCTGTACCGGCATACCAGCCCAGGTCAACCCGAGGAATGTTAAAAAAGCCGCTGCCACTGCTGCACACACCAATGCACCATAAAAAGCAATCGGGTACCTCAGCAATCCACTCAGAGCAAGGAATAATGCGGGTAATGTCGATATCCCTCCAACCAATACGAATCCCTGTGTCAGCCGTTGGCTGATGGGATCGAGTGGCGCACAAACAGCGATTTGAGGCTTCTGCATGCAGATTCCTTTGTACTCCCAAAACACGTTTTATCATACCATACCCGCTCGAATGCTTGACCATTGTATGTGCACACCGCTATACTGATGCCTACAGATAGCCACAGCGAGAGGGTTTGTCATGGCGGTTTTTTTGGTCATTGTTACCACCCCAACTCCGTCGAACGAACAGACACTCTACCTCATTCGTGGCTCGCTCAGGCCGCGCGACATCCAACGCCTCGCCGACACGCTCTTGACCGATCCCATCACCCAACGCTCTGCCTGGTATGACCTTGCCAGCGGCGCACTCGACACCCTCACTCATCCGGTTGATGAAGTCGCGTTTCGCCCCGGAGTCACCGATAACGAAGCCGAAAGCATCGCTATCGGCGCTTCGCATCTTGGCCTTCAGATAGACGCCGTACGCACCTTGCGCCGCTACCCACAACGTACCGCTCCTGCTCCGGTGCGCCACAATGATTTGATTGAGTTGTGCGTGACATGTGTTCCGGGTGATGTTTCTGGCCGGATTGCGTTTTATCAGAACCTCGTCGCTGCACCGACGCCACGCACCAGCCACATCGCGGCAGTACCGCTCCGCGCTCTCGACGACGCTGGTTTGGTACAGGCCAGCACACAAGGCTTATTGGCGCTCGATTTGGACGAAATGCGCACCATCCAAGCCTACTTCCGTACGGTCGACCGCGATCCTACCGATGGTGAGCTCGAGACGATTGCCCAGACATGGAGCGAACACTGTTCCCACAAAACCTTCAAGGGGCGCGTCGTCTATTCCGGCGATGCGAGCCAAATCCCTGCAGAGGCGGCACATTTGCACCCGGCGTTGCAGGAACTGGGCACAGCGGCAACCATCGATAGCCTCATCAAAACCCACTTGATGCGTGCCACCAACGCGACAGCACCCAACCTCAAACAACTCACACTCATTTCGGCATTTGTCGATAACGCCGGGATTTTGGCATTCGATGACGATACCGAAGTGTCATTCAAGGTCGAAACACACAATCATCCGTCGGCACTCGAACCCTTCGGCGGCGCCAACACAGGGATGGGGGGCGTCCTGCGTGACGTCCTCGGCGTCTCGGCCAAACCAATCGCCGCTACCGATGTCTTTTGCTTTGGCCCTGCCAATGCCGACCTCAGCGCATTCGGGGGCACCGTGCTCCCCACCCTCCAGGTCGCCCACGGGGTGGTTGCAGGCGTGCAGGACTACGGCAACAAAATCGGTGTTCCGATTGTCAATGGCGCAGTCTTTTATGATTCCGGCTATATTGCCAACCCACTTGTCTTCTGTGGGACGGTCGGCCTCGCCCCACGCAACAGCCACCCGCGCAATGTCAGCGCTGGCGATGCAATCGTGGTGCTCGGTGGTCGGACGGGGCGCGACGGGATCCACGGCGCGACGTTTTCGTCCATCGAATTGACACACACGACTGCCCAAGAAGCCGGGAGCGCAGTCCAAATCGGTGATCCCATCACCGAGAAAAAGCTGATTGATATTGTTATCCAGGCACGCGATGCACGCCTCTATAGCGCTATCACCGACTGTGGCGCAGGGGGGTTGTCCTCCGCCATCGGCGAAATGGGCGAACAAACGGGTGCACGTGTCGAACTTACGACCGTCCCCCTCAAGTATGCAGGCTTACAACCGTGGGAAATTTGGCTCTCCGAAGCCCAGGAACGCATCGTGATGGCCGTTCCACCACAACACCTCGCGACGTTGCTCGCCATGTGTGCCGCCGAAGAAGTCGAGGCGACTTGCGTCGGCACCTTTGACGGCAGTGGACGACTCACCGTGACCTACGAAGGTCGAAGCGTCGTCGATTTGGATATGCACTTCTTGCATGACGGTCGCCCGCAACGCACCCTGACCGCCACCTGGAAGGCAGACACCGCTGCCGCACCCCAATGGCACTCTCGTGACCATAACGCAGTCATCACCGCGCTCCTTGGCCATCCGAATATCGCCAGTCGCGAGCCCATTATCCGCGGCTATGACCACGAAATCCAAGGTCGCTCCATCGTCAAACCACTCGTTGGCGCACAGAGTGATGGGCCCGGCGATGCAGCGGTTCTGCAGATCCATCCACATACCATGACCGGCATCGCCATCGGATGCGGGATGGCGCCACAGCTCAGCCAATACGATCCCTATTGGATGGCGTTGCTGTCCGTCGACGAAGCGATGCGCAACGTGGTGGCAGTCGGTGCTGACCCACGCGCGTGCTCGATCCTCGACAACTTCTGCTGGGGTGACCCCAAACAAGCCGATCGCATGGGTGGTCTTACGCGTGCCACAGCAGGCTGCCACGATGCAGCGCTGGCCTACGGTACGCCGTTTATCTCTGGCAAAGACTCACTCAATAACGAATACCGCAATGCGCAGGGCGTCCGTACCGCCATCCCGGGGACGTTGCTTATCTCGGCGTTGGCATACCATCCCGACATTCGTCATTCCCAAACGAGCGACCTCAAAACACCCGGCAATGCGTTGTACATCGTCGGGATGACCGATGCAGCGATGGCAGGCGCACACGTCAGCCGCTTCGTCGGCGCCGTCCCCGGGAGTGAATGGCGTATCCCGCATGTCGATTTGGCACAGGCACCACTGACCCTGCAGCACCTGCACCAGGCGATTCAGTCGGGATTCGTGCGTGCCTGCCATGACCTCAGCGAAGGTGGCTTGGCAGTCGCCATCGCCGAAATGGCACTTGCCGGTCGTTTGGGAGCCGAAATTGAACTCGACGCAATGCCGGCACACAGCCCATCTCCCTGGGTGCGCATGTACAGCGAAAGCCCAACGCGCTTCCTCGTCGAAGTCACTTCTGCACATGAAGCAGCATTCCAAGCAGCGCTCGGAACAGTCCCCCATGCCCGCATTGGCACGGTCAGCAGTGTGCCAGTGGTCACGTTTGTGCACAAGAACAACACTATCGCCTCGATCGCTGTCGACACCTTGGTCGACGCGTTTCATACGGAAATCCTATGACAGCCAGCAACGACTTCGATACATTCATCGCCTACTTGATGACGACACTGCCCGAACTCGACGAGTCCATTACCGATGTCCAACAAGTGGGCACCGACATCGTCATCGTGCGTGGTGATGAGTCACTCCCGATTGCCATCGAACCCTTTGAACGCGCCTACCGTCGTCGTCCCGACGCGATAGATGCCGTCGTCAGCACCCTCTTGCGCGTCAGCAAAGGCGAGCAAGGTGTGCCCGATTTGGGCTATCAAGTCATCGCCGAACTCATCGTGCCGCAACTCAAGCCCGTCGCCCTCCTCGTCGACATGGTCGATCGTGGTGCGGAGCCGATTATTTATCGGTTGTTTTTGGCGGATTTGATGCTCACCTATGCAATACGCGACCGGCAACGCCTTTCGTATTTGACCGAGACTCAAATCGAACGCTGGGGTGTCAGTGAGCAAACCATCCACGAACAAGCCATGCGCAATCTGACCGCCAAATCGCAAGACATCCCGTACCACGTCGCCGGCACCGGTTCACAACAAGTGGTCATCTTCAACGTCAATGACGGCCTTGATGCGGCCCGCCTCTTGCTGCCTGAACTTATCCAACAAGCCGCCCGAAACATCCCGGGCAACCTCGTTATTGGCATCCCGAACCGTGATTTCATGGTCGTTTTTAGTGACGATGATCCCGATCGTGTCACTGCCGTTGCCCTCCAAATCACCCAAGACATGCGTCAACACGCCCACGGACTGACGACCAGCTTGTTCACCATCACCGATGGTGAAATCCGTGACTACAAAGGCGCATAACCCACAGGAAAGAGGATTCCCATATGGAACTCATTCTATTCCTCGCCACGACCGTTTGTTTGTTGTTATGTGGCTACATTGGGATCACGACTCGCTCGCCCGTTTTCATCATCGTCGCACTTACTGCCATGGTCGCCGGTATCGGTACTCCCCTGTGGCACCTGCTGTATGGCATCGCCTACGATCCTTCATATTCAACGATGTTCGGCGGCGTTGTACCAACCATCGCTGTGCTTGGTGGATGGGTCATGGTTTTCCCGACCATCATCGTGTTTATGGCATTACGCAGGCAATTCGGGATGTATGGTCACTTCCAATCGTGGGCGGTCATCGGCGGTATGCTAATGTACTTTTGGGTCATTGAGTTGCTCGGCGTCCAAACCGGGATGTGGTCATACGACAACGAAATAGCTGCCTTCGGTTTTCCGTTTTCGCTTTTTCTTGCGCTCCTGCATACCTTCTGTGCAGCTGCGATGCTACGCATCCTCTTTGATTACTGGCGTCAGTCCCTCGCTGTCACGCTCCAACTCATCCCGATTTGGATAGGGTTGCAAATCCTTACCTATGCCTTGTTTGGTGCACCGTACTATGCGATGTCCTACTTATCCAACAACACCTGGTTGATGAGCATCGGACTGCTCTGTAGCCTAGGGATTATTGGCTGGGGCTTCGTCATCATCGTGAATGGATTCGTCAACCTCACGAGTACCTTTGGCCAGACCGCACGCATACGAATCCAACCCGAACCGTCCTACGACCAATCGACAACGACCGAGTAGTTTCGAGATAAAAAAACCGGCGAGGCAATGCCTCGCCAGCCCACTTACTAACTACTATCTACTAACTACTAATTACTCATTACTATCTACTAACTACTTCGTTATCCTTTGCGACGACATACCGCGATGCCATCACGGATGGGCAAAATCACCGACTCCAAATCGATGTGGTGCATAATCGCGCGATTGAATTCCTGGATACCACGTACAATCGGTGCTGCTTCGCGTTCGTCTTCGAGGACGAGGGCATTACACAGCACGTTATCTGCAACCAGGATGCCACCACGCCGGAGCAACGGGACGCACATCTGCAAAGCCTGGAGTGCTTCTTTTTCGTTGTTGAGATGGCGCAAGATATCCAAGAAAATCAAATCGAATGGGCCACGCATATTGGCCAGCTCTTCGAACCAGTCCCCTTCGTGTATCGAAAATCGGTCGCTATAGCCGGCTTTGGCGACCCATTCGCGCGCACGGGTATAGCGTTGCGGGTCTTTTTCGATTGCTGTCAAACGACCATCTGGATTTTGGACCAAGGCACGGAGCAACCAAATGGCTGCGTAGCCCGTTGCGGTACCGATCTCGAGTGCATGTTGGACGCCACTCGTGCGTGCCAGCATATACAAAAATTGTCCCTCGACGGCGCCGACGAGTGGCCAGCCGCTTTCGCGGCCGATGCGCTCCATGTCGTTGAGCGGTGAAGGCCGCGGCGGCATCAAACTGGCGAGATATTCTTCGATCTCGGAATTGGTTATATCATCACGCATCCCAGACTCCTTTGGTATGTCCGGTGATTCCATTCAGCCGCGATTGTACCACATCCCATCGCTGGGGTATAATCCAACCAGTGAGTTCCGAAAGGGCCCGTATGAATACCGATGCCTCAATGCCACGATATGACCGGATCGTCTCGCTTGTCCTGCTGGTACTCCTCGGGATGGCAGTCGTCTTCCTTGTCGATATAAACCCAAATATCATACGTGCCCAATTGGGTGGCGACCTCCCGGTGATTACGGTCTCGTGGGTCATTTTGGCAGCCATCGTCATTCTGACGAGCACCGCCGCAGACCTCTTCACTCGCGACCACCCACAGGTGCATGCACGCCCACTGTGGCTGCTCGATGTGCGCTTCACCGTCGTCGAACTCGCACCCGGCTTCTGGATTTTGCCGGCCTACGCTGTGATTACCTCATTCACGTTTTTCCGCCTCTTCAGCACTGGCTTGCAGATGTTTGCCTTCGTGCTGGCCCTCATCGCCACTGGCGTGTTGCTGTTGGCAGCATTGATTGCACAGCACTACTCCATGGATCGGCAACCCGAAGTGCGCCAAATCGCCCTGATGGTACTCCAGGGTCTCGCCTTGCTGATGGCATTCGGGTTGTTTAGTGCAATCTACTATGCACGCTTACGCACGCTGTACTCCGCCGTCTTGGTCGGGAGCTGTGGTGCGTTGTTGGCATACTCACAGTTGCAGTGGACCCAGACACGCGCGAATCTCGGGTTGCTCTCGTTTATGGTGGGGCTTGTGCTCGCCCAAGCGCTCTGGGCGCTCAATTATTGGGCAGCACCATTTTTGTTGGGTGGTGCGATGTTACTGGTGATTTTTTACGTGGTCACCGGGATGCTCCAAAACGCCCTCACCGAAAATCACACTGCCCGCCCATACTGGGAGTACAGCATCATCGGTGCGGTGTTGATGACGTCAATTATCGTCTCGGTCATCTCGTAGTTCAAACAGCATACTAACCGCCTCCTGACTGCGTCAGGAGGCGGTTTTTTCTTTAAACCTGTTGTAGGTGGTATCCACCATGCATGCGCCGAAAAGGAATGCCCTAGAGCACATACTCACTTAAAACGCGGTTTAAGGCAACAATATCAAATCCACCGCGTATCTCAAAGCGTACTTTTCCCACTGCGCTAATGTACAGTTCTACTTCACAATCAAGATCTAGCACACCCGCCGTTTCTACCGAAAATGTTTGAATTTTGCTGTACGGAATCGTGGTGTAGTCCACTTTCTTCCCAGTAAAGCCCTGGACATTTGCTGCGATTACCCGCTTATTCGTAAAAACGACCTGGTCACGGATTGTTTTAAAAGCCTGCATCACCTGCTCACCCGGAACAAAAAAACTTTCGATTGTGGGCAAGACGTCTGATGCTTTTATGGGTGACAACTTGAACACAGTCTTGCTATTGAAATCAATCATATCTTGTCCTTTCCTTTCGGCGTGTATCGAGTGTATCAGTCTGTCTACGCATGTTTTTGGTATCTACAACAAAAAAACTACCAAGTACGAACTTCTCTGCTACCTGAAACCTGTAACCTGTACCCTACCTCACCGTCCATCCCCCATCTACCGTCAGCACCGTCCCGGTGACGAAGCGCGCATCTTCTGAGAGGAGGTACGCCACCGCACCAGCAACATCCTCGGGCAAGCCAAAGTCAGCGGTCAGCGGTTGGAGCGTGGCTAATCGGTGCCGGATTTCGGGGTTTTGTTGAGCACGCGCACTCATCGGCGTCGCAATCAAGCCTGGTGCGACGACATTGGCACGGACACCCAGCGGCGCATAGTATGACGCAATCGAACGCGTCATTCCGATGATGCCGGCTTTGGCAGTGGCATATGCATGCGTCCCGAAGTCTGCATCGCCACCCACCATCCCCAACACCGATGCAATGGTCACCAACGCGCCACGCGCGGCCAGCAACCCCGGCATACAGGCTTTGATCGTATAAAACTGACTGTTGAGGTTCATATCCATCGTCGCTAACCAGCCATCCAGCGTACATTCGGCAATCGGCCCATCACCCAAACGACGACCACTCCCACCCGCTGCGGCACAGAGACCATCGATGCGCGACAGCACACCGAGCGCACTTTGTACCGCACCACCATCAGTCAAATCGAGCACCAACGGTGTCACAGACACACCCACGCGTGCCGTCAGTTCATCGAGGGCAGCGCCGTTACGGTCGACCGCCGTGACCGTTGCACCTTCGTGTACCAGCCGTTCGACGCAGGCAGCGCCGATCCCACTCCCCGCACCGGTAACCACGATATGTTTGTCTGTGTAGCGTTGCATGTACACCTCTTGCAATACAGAAAACCCGGGGTATCGCGCTGCGATACCCCGGGCACGAACCCAACCTATGCACGGGCTGCGGCGACGGCATCGGTCAATGCACGAGCGGCATAGACCTTGACCATTGCGCGACGATAGTCTTCTGAGGCATGGATGTCACCGAGGTACTCCATGTCTGCGCCGGCGCTCGCACAGGCAGCCTTGATGGCTGCTGCGTCGCCCGACGTGCCGATAAGCGCTTTTTCGACGCTCGGCTGACGTACCGCCTGAGGACCAGCACCAGTGACTGCGATGCGGCATGCACTGACGACACCGTTTGCAATGGTCACACTAGCTGCCACACCGACAATCGCATAGCGTGAGGCAGGGTGCTTGAGTTTGGCATAGGCAGCGCCTTGACCTTTGCTCATCACGGGGACGTTGACGGCAGTGATGAGCTCACCGCTCTCGAGTGCCGTGGTCAACATCGCAACAAACATATCGTCTGCAGCGATGGTGCGTACGCCGTTGGCGCTCTGCACGGTGACACTGCCACCGACCGCCAAAAAGACGGCGGTCAGATCGGCAGCAGGATCGGCGTGTGCCAATGCGCCGCCGATAGTGCCGGCATTGCGCACCTGGATGTCACCGATTTGGCCGGTGCAGGCGGCAATCACGGGGCATGCACTTTTGACGGTGGCCGATGTGGCGATGGCATGATACGTTTCGCCAGCACCAATGCTCAACGTGCCGCCGTTCGTCTTGATACCCTTGAGTTCAGCTACTGCTGCGATGTCGATCAACACCGCCGGCTGGCTGAGTCGCAACTTCATGGCGGGCAAGAGTGAATGCCCACCGGCAATGACTTTGGCGTCTTCACCGTGCTGGTTGAGCAATGCAATGGCCTGGGCCACGCTGTTCGCTTTCACATATTCAAAAGCCGCAGGAATCATATCAACGCTCCTCTGTACTTACTTCGCCTGTGCCTGCAAGACATTCCAGACGCGTTGGGCAGTCGCCGGCATCTGCATGTGGCGCACACCCATTGGCGACAACGCGTCAATGATTGCGTTCATGACACACTGTGCGCTCCCAATCGTACCTGCTTCACCCGCTCCTTTTGCTCCCATCGGGTTGACAGGGCTTGGAGTCACGGTATGCCCAATTTCGAAGTTGAGCAGCATACCCGCATTGGGGATAGCGTAGTCCATTAATGTTCCACTGAGCAACTGTCCGTTATCATCATACACTGCATGTTCGTATAATGCTTGCGCAATCCCTTGGGCAATACCACCATGCAACTGACCATGCACAACCAACGGATTGATTATGTTGCCGACATCATCCACGGCAACGTAGCGTTTCAAATCAACCTGACCGGTTTCGGGAGTTACTTCGACGATACAGATGTGTGTCCCGAATGGGAACGTGCAGTTCGGTGGATCATAATACGTCGTCTCGTCCAAAAACGGTTCCTCGCCAGCCGGCAAGTTTGCACCCACTGATGCATACGCAGCGATTTCACCGAGACTCTTGGCGCGATCGGGCGAACCTTTGACCGAGATTTTGCCGTCTGCAAAAATCAAGTCGTTCGGATTCGCTTCGAGCAAATGCGCAGCCAAGCGCTTGGCTTTTTCCTTGATTTTCTGGACGGACTTGAACATTGCCGTCCCACCTACTGCAAGGCTCCGGCTTCCGTATGTGCCATACCCAAACGGTGTGCCAGCAGTATCCGAATGCTCAATGATGACACTGTCATACGGTACACCGAGTTCATCGGCGGCTATCTGCGCGAACGTCGTTTCGAGACCTTGGCCGTGGGGGAGCGATCCCGTCGTTACGACGACCTGCCCCGTCAAGTGCACGCGAACGTTTGAACTTTCCCACAGTCCTGCAGCCCAACCCTCTTTGCTGACCCAGGCAGTCGGAGCGACGCCACAGATTTCGACATACGAACTGATGCCAATCCCCAAATAGCGCCCTTGCTTGCGCAATGCTGCTTGTTCGGCGCGCATATTGGTGTACCCCACCGCGGCGAGCGCTTTATCGAGCGCTGGTGCGTAGTTCCCACTGTCGTATGGCAGCAAACCAAGACCATTGGTATACGGAAATTCGTTGGGTTGGATAAAGTTCACACGACGAACTTCGGCTGGGTCCATCCCGAGCTCAACCGCCCAGCGATCCATCATCCGTTCGATCAGGTATGAGGCTTCGGGACGACCCGCACCACGATACGCATCGACCATTGCCGTATTGGTATATGTCGCAATAACATCAATATGGACGTTCGGGATTTTGTAGACACCAGTAATAATACGGCCATATAACGTCGTAGCGACACCAGGAGCGATAGTAGACAGATATGCACCCATACCGGCGTATGTTTTGACGCGGAGTCCGGTTATTTTGCCATCTCGGGTACCGCAAATTTCTACATCGGTCACGTGGTCGCGCCCATGGGTCGAAGACTTGAAGTTTTCACTGCGATCCTCGACATACTTCACGGGACGATTGAGCTTTCGTGCCGCCCACATGCAGAAAACCATGTCGGGATAGGAGAAAATCTTTTGACCAAAGCCACCACCGACATTCGGGGCAATCACGCGTAACTTCGTCTCAGGAATACCAAAGACAAATGCGGTCAGCAGCAAGCGCATCACGTGTGGCGCTTGTGAGCTCGTCCACAGTGTGAACTCCTTGGTCGACGATTCATATTTAGCAACCGAACCACGCGTCTCCATCGGGGTAGGCATCAAACGCTGATTCACAATGCGTTCTTTGACGGTAACCTGCGCACCATTGAAGGCCGCATTGGTGCCTTGACGATCACCTGCAGCCCATTCGACACAGATATTTTTCGGAGCACTCTCGTGGAGGAGCGGGGCACCCGGCATGGTTGCCTTTTCGGGGTCGACGACGACACCGAGCGGTTCGTAGTCGACATCAATGAGGTCAAGCGCATCGCGGGCGATGTAGCGATTTTCGGCGACGACGAGGGCGACACCCTCACCCACAAAACGCACCACATCAACGGCTAATGCACGTGGGGTGACGAGGTTATTTGGAACGCCGCCTGCAGGCCATGCGCAAGGGAGGGGATTGACGTCGGTCATATCTGCACCGACGTAGACGCCGATGACCCCCTTGAGTGCCCGCGCTTGGGTTGTGTCAATCGACCGGATGCGCGCATGCGCATACGGGCTGCGAAGCACCGCGGCATGCGCCATTCCGGTCAACTTGATGTCATCGAGGAAGCTGCCTTGTCCCGTAATCAGTAATGGATCTTCGCGCCGTTTGAGTGCCTGACCTACCATACGCTCCGGTGCTGATGGTGTCATTGTCATCCTCCAACAGGTACAAATTCAATTAATAAGGGAGTCGACGATGTTTTATGCGTTTTGGGAAGAAACCGCCTCGCCGCGCATTTTGGCAGCAGCATACTGTACCGAACGGACGATGTTGTGATAGCCCGTGCAGCGGCACAGATTGCCCTCGAGGCCATGGCGGATTTCTTCGTCGGTCGGATTGGGATTCTGGGCAAGCAAATCGGTTGCTGCCATAATCATCCCCGGGGTGCAGAACCCACATTGTAGGCCGTGGCATTCCCAGAAGCCTTCTTGGAGCGGATGCATGGTGCCGTCCGTCGACAAACCCTCGATGGTTGTAATCGACGCACCATCACAGCGGGCTGCCAAGGTCGTGCAGGATTTGGCGGATTTGCCATCGACCAACACCACACACGCGCCACACTGGCTGGTATCGCAACCAATATGCGTACCGGTCAAGTTCAACTGTTCACGCAGGAAATGCACCAACAGCGTGCGGTCTTCGACGTCACTCGTATGCGACGTTCCATTGACGGTCACAGTAACCTTTGCCACTCCATACCTCCTTCGTCACGATCATCGTGTCGTATCTGTACTTTGCACCAACGCAAAAGAAACAGCGATAAATTTAGCGCATGCTCCCCAAGAGAAATCCAATTGCCAACAACACAATCATGGCAATGATTTTGCCCTGTGTGGTCGACAGCCACTCGTTCACCATCCCGCTGACCAGCGTTTCAGGCTTGAGTTGTTCCGATTCGCTCAGCACAATACTTTTGCGTACGGGTTCGGTCGTGGCAGTGTCGCTCGTTGCCTCTGCGTGGACTGGGCTTTCTGCGACGACGCCTGTATCAGCATCCGCTGCTGGCATTCGCTGCAAAATCTGGGCCTCGAGTGCTTTGACAGCTTGACCAATCAATTGCCGTGCCGCACCTTCGATGAGGCGTTGCCCCACGCTTGCCAGCATGCCACCGATTTGCGCCTCACCGCCGTAGTTCATCTGCGTCGTCCCATCGGGCAACGTCGAGAGGTCGACGGTTCCGACCGCATCTACCACCCCATTCGATCCTTTGCCGGCGGCGATGAGTTTATAGTGGTTCGGCGCATCGATATCTTCGAGACGAATTTTGCCACTGTAGCTTCCCTTGATGCCGGCGATGCCGATTTTCACCACGCCTTCGTAATGGTTATCACCGAGGTCGTTTAGGGATTCACATCCAGGCACAACCCGTGCCAAGACATCCATATCGTTGAGTGCTGCCCAAACAGCGGCTTGTGGCGCTTTGATGACCGCAGTTCCGGTGATCTTCATAGTTCCTCCTGATAACCTGCACACGATCAGACAAATAACGAGACAAAGAAAGTCGTGGATTCGTGCGTTACATATGGTTCTGGTATTTTACACTACAATAGCCTCAATTCCCCAAAAGTCAACAGTGAAATCACGCATGCAAGACACATTTTCACAGACATATACCGGCATCCCAACCCTCCACGGGATAATCTGGGATTCCGTCGACCTCACAACCGTTATGCCAATGGAACTCGTTCTGACTGCCCTGGTGCGGTGTACGGTTTTGACCCTCGACAGCATTCTCAGCAAACAACGACAGAGCGTCACACACTACCTGATTCACGTCACCGCACACCAACGTGCAGCCCACCCCCAAGTATGGGAATCGATAGCACTCGATATTCGTTGTTCCGGCGATGCGTTGACTGACGAGATGCTCGAGCGCACCATGCATATCGTGCCGCGCTATTGCCCGGTGCACGCCACGTTGTCTCAGACCGCAACCATACACCACGACATTCGCAGCGACACCACACCACATGAGGAACATCCATGATTATTGTTGCAATCGTCACCAGTCACGGCTGCATCGAAGCACTACTGGATAATCAGGCAGCACCAGTAACATGCGAAAACTTCGTCCGCTACTGTGCCGCAGGTGCGTATACTGACGGGACATTCTGGCGCACCGTGACGACGCAACCCGACAATCAACCCCAGCAAAACATCAAAATCGACGTCATCCAAGCAACCTGCCGCACCGACTTCACGAAATACGCGCCCATTGCCATGGAACAGACCCACACGACAGGATTGTTCCACCGTGATGGAACGCTTTCAATGGCACGTTTTGCGCCAGATTCCGCGCAGGCAGATTTTTTTGTATGCATCGGTAATCAACCCGAGCTGAATGCTGGCGGTGCACGTAACCCCGACGGCTGGGGATTCGCTGCTTTTGGCCAGGTCATCTGTGGGATGGATGTGGTGCGCCGCATTCACGGTGCGCATTCAGACGCGCAATCCCTGACTCCACCGATAGGAATTCATTCAGCAACCGTACGCTACATTTCATAGAAGTTCATTGTTCCGGGCGGGTCTGTCGATTTGACAATTCAGGGTCCTCCCCATAGAATCAGGGCGAATTATCATCACTCGCTAGCATCTGCGACTAACAGCAATGGGGCCGTGCACAGCAATGACCGCTGTGACGCACCTGCAGAGGGTTCGTGTGTGTGAGGTAACCAATCATGCAGTATCAGTGTGGCCCGAATATTCTCGAATTAGTCCCAGGCGATATCTGCCACCAGCGGGTCGATGCAATTGTCAACGCCGCCAACGAGCAACTCAGTGCCGGTGGAGGAGTATGTGGCGCCATTCACAAGGCAGCTGGTCCAGAGCTCGGCGTTGCGTGTAGTAGCATCGGTGGCTGTCCTACCGGCGATTCACGTATCACCCCGGGGTTCAAGTTGCCCGCCAAATATGTAATCCATGCGGTCGGGCCAATGTGGCATAGTCGCAGTGCCGATGCGGTGCAACTCGAGTCAGCCTATGTCAGCGCGTTGAAGCTCGCAGTGCAAAACTCCTGCCAAAGCATCGCCTTCCCTGCAATCAGCACGGGTATCTTCGGGTACCCGCTCGACGAAGCAGCAAGCATTGCGGTGCGGACGGTCGCACAGTTCCTCGAACAACAGACACAAATCACCCTGGTTCGTTTTGTGTTTATGAACGACGAAACGTTCGAAGCTTTTCGGTATGCAGCCCGTCGTCATTTGGCAGCAACCAGCGTAGTCGGCAAATAAATCTCGCCTCTCCGCGCAGGGTCGGTGAATACCGACCCTGCGTTTTTTTCTGCCTCCTCATGATGCATTCAAGAACGCCATCACGACCGGTGGTACGATAGAGTCACGATGGAACCACCATGGCAGTGAGGAATGGTACATGCAGTTTTTTCGCCGTATCTTATGCATGATTATGCTCTTCAGCACCCTTGCCGCGTGTAGCAATACCGGCACCGGGTACCCATACCCCGACCCGGACGCATTGCAGTACCTCGGTCGGGACTACGTGCTCACAACGCTGTACGAGGACCCCGTTTTGCCCGAAAACGCCCCACATATTATGTTTAACGGCAGTGAATTGAACGGCAAAGCCTTCTGCAACCTCTACTCTGGTCCTTATACGGGAGACGGCACGGTGCTCAAACCTGGTTCCATTGCGAAAACCGAAATGGCCTGCGTCGATCCTACCCTGATGCTCCTCGATATGCGCTACTTCGCCGCACTCGAAGAGGTAGCCGGCATGCAGCGCGACGGCACCAAACTGTCACTTTCGAATGCAGACGGGACCGTGGTGTTGGTCTACGCAGAACGATAAACGAAATATCAGTTGTCAGATATCAGTTATCAGAGTTAGGTATCAGGTTTTAGTTTTTAGCGTGTGCATGGTGCGGCAGGCGGTGCGTACGCCGAAGCATGTATCCCGCAACAACTACTCAACCAAGAGGAGTCTCAGATGTCTGACATTTCGCACAAATCTATCGCTGCGCAGACCTACAACGCCTGCTGGGATTTGTTGGAGCGCCCACGTACGAACGCCGAAGACCTGACGTTGGTTGGACTCGCGTATACCTCTCGCTACCATTGGTTGGTCGTGGGTGGTCCCCAAGAATGGGCGATAAGCGACTGGATGGTCAGTCGTGTCTGTGCAGCCACCGGTCACGTCGCCCTCGCGATTGCCCATGCCCACGCTGCACACGCGCATGACATGCAGGGCTTCCCTGCATGGCTCATTGCTAGTCTGCACGAAGGATCAGCGCGTGCCGCCCTTGCGTCTGGCGATATCACGGGGTGTGATGCCGCCATCGCCAATGCCCGTCACTGGCTCGCAAAAGAATCAAATGCCGAAGATGCGACGTACATCCAGCAACAACTCGACGAGGTGGTGCTCCTCCGTGCGCTCACGTAACACGACTCTTCGGACAGTGTGCGGAGCAGTGCTTTCTTCACAAAAGCACTGCTCCTTTTTTACCCTTTTTAAGGCATACCTCGTACACTCCATAACGATCACACATACAACATGCTCTTGACAAGAAACCAAAATGATATTAAATTGATGTCATGAACACATCACAACTCACTACCACATTCGAACAAGACCTGCAGCGGCTCGCCAAACTAGGCGGACCAGAGCTGGTTGCAGCAGTCAACCGACTCGAGGAACTCATGATTCCCATCCTGCAGCAGCGCATGCTGGAACAATTCGCCACCCTTGTGACCGAGTACAACCAGGCCAAAAACAGTCAGGAGCTTGAACTACGCGTCAGCCCTGACCAGATCCACCTGGTGAGTCAGCAGACAAACGCAAGCACGCCAGCAGAGACACTCGGCGACCTCGACGCACGTTTCGCTCTGCGCTTACCATCGCTCTTGAAGGATCGCATCGATACACTGGCGGCTTCAGAAGGCATCTCGACCAACAGCTGGGTCGTTCGCACCCTGAACAGCGCAACAACGATACGCCCCGCACACACACAATCACCCTTCGGTCAGACCCTGCGCGGTCGCGGCCGAAGCTAGAGGAGCACCGATGAACATCCTAGACAAAATCTTGGGCCGGAGCGATGCACCACCCGTCAATCCAGCGCTAACCTACCAGACCGCGGGCATGATAGAGGCAGACCTCAAAACCGCCGGTGGCGACGTGCACGTGCATACACATACTTCTCAGACAATTTTGGTGACGTTTTCGGAGCTCCGCAGTGATGCTGGTCTTGCACCCGAAGGGCCGGGTTGGTCATTCGATTCCGTAAACGGTGTGCTCCGTATCGACACGCACGCCATGCAGAGTCGTGACCTCAAACGTTCTGACATAGACCTCTTTGTCCCAGAGGGGAGCGCAATCACCCTGACCACCGCTGGTGGCGATGGTACGTTCGTCGGTCAGTTTAAAAGCCTCCGGGTTACATCAATGGGGGGCGATATTGATACGTCTGATGCACAGTGTCCAACGTGCTTCCTGACGAGTGCAGGTGGCGACATCGAGGCCGTCATTGCCGGTGAAGGCGACGTGCAGACCGCCGGCGGTGACATCGAGTTGTCGATTACGGCGCAGTCGACTGTCCGTGCACATTCTGCAGGCGGTGATATCTCGATCGACGTGCACGCACCATGCGTCATCACCGCCACCACCATGGCAGGCGATATCGAAGTGTCTGTCGATCGTGGCTACGAGACCGAGGTCGATGCGGCCACGACCGTCGGCGAAATCAACAGCGATATTGCGTTCCACGCAGCGGGCGATGGCAGCGAGCCAGCCGATGTGCGGCTCACCCTGAAGACCACTGCCGGTGATATCGAGATTCGGCAGCGCTGACGGCAATTCATCGAGCGGGGCTTATTGCAATATGCCCCGCTCGAAAAAACGCCCCACTCCACCTTTTCTGCGCTCTCTATTCCTCAGCGGCTCTGCGTGATCAAGCCCCGCCAAACCCTCACAGCACTCGCACATCCACCCCATAGCGTTGGTACTGCAACATGCCCTGGTCAAGCGTCACGATGGGCACACCCGCATGGCGCGCAATTGCGCACAGGTATGCATCCATCCAGCGATTGGGGGCAGGGTGCGGGTGGGCGGCGAGGTCCCGCCACGTCACGAAAATTTCCGCAGGCTCAATCAAATTCCGCACTTTAGGGGACTGGGTGATGCGCGCCAGGTAGTCGAACGCTGTGGTGTTGGTAATTGGTTCCAATGCATAGACGCGATGGATACTTGGTTGCGTCAGGAGACGGAGTACCGTGATGCGAACACTCTGCAACAGCAATACATGTTCGCCTTCAATGACACCATTGAAGTGAGATAGCGCTCGTTCGTGATGTGCATGCCGATCAATAAGCATCGCAACCCACATATTAGCGTCGTATAGCATTGAGATATCTTTCGTAATCCATTTCGGTGAGTGCATTATTGATAAACTCGATGGTCTCCTCACCTGTCATCGTGCACGGCGGTGAGCCTGGGATGCTGCGGATTATCGGCAAGCCCCACGGCGCCATTTCGATCTCGGTTGGTTTGTGCTCTGACGCAGCAGCCGGATCTGATGGGTACAACCCGTCGGTCAGATACGCCGCTACCAGCTCGCGCACGGTGCGTTGTTCTTGGGCAGCACGGATTTTGATGGCTTTGATGAGCGCCTCGGGCAAATCGATGGTCATTTTCATGGGAAAACCTCCGATTCTTTGCCGAAAAGTATACCAAAAGCAAGCAAGGAAGCAAACTTGCTTCCTGTTGCTTATAAAAAAGCGAGGTTCCCCGCTACGCGACGACCTCGCCCCTAATCCATCACCATACACGGACGTGCATGGGCTCTGACTGTAAACCTACCTCAAACCTGTAACCTGTAACCTCCACCGCTTACCACTCCGCGACAGAACCATCCTTGTGGCGCCAGATGGGATTCTTCCAGTTGTGGCCTTCTTTGGCTTTGGCGCGCACGTATTCTTCGTTGATCTCGATCCCCAAGCCAGGGCCGGTGGGGATTTTGACCATGCCGTTGTCGTATTTGAAGACAGTCGGATCGACCAGATAGTCGAGCAAATCATTGCCTTTGTTGTAATGGATGCCCAAACTCTGCTCTTGGATGGTGGCGTTGTGGCAGGTGGCGTCGATTTGCAGGCAGGCCGCCAGCGCGATCGGCCCGAGCGGGCAGTGTGGTGCCAAGGCGACGTCGTAGGCCTCGGCCATGGAGGCGATTTTCTTGCATTCGGTGATACCACCGGCATGCGACAAATCGGGTTGGATGACATCGACCAAGCCCTCGGCCAAGATGCGCTTGAAGTCCCAGCGCGAGAACAACCGCTCGCCCAGGGCAATCGGGATCGAAGCCGTGTTGACGATATCTCGGATGGCTTCATAGTTCTCAGACAAAACCGGCTCTTCGATGAACAACAATTGATGCGGCTCGAGTGCACGCGCCAGGACCTTGGCCATCGGCCGATGGACACGACCATGGAAGTCCATGGCGAAGCTCACATCTGGCCCAACGGCCTCACGCACAGCGGCGGCACGCTCTGCGGCCAGGTCGATTTTGCCCGGCGTATCGAGGTACATCAACTCTTCGGTGGCATTCATTTTGAGGGCAGAAAACCCTTGCGCCACGGCTTTTTTGGCGGATTCGGCAATATCCTGTGGGCGATCGCCGCCGATCCACGAATACACACGGATCGAGTGCCGCACTGCCCCACCCATCAGCTGATAAATCGGCACGCCATAGCGCTTACCCTTGATGTCCCACAGCGCCTGGTCGATGCCGGCGATGGCACTCATGGCCAGCGCGCCGCCGCGGTAGAACCCGCCGCGATAGAGCACCTGCCAAATATCTTCGATGTCGTTGGGGTCACGACCGATGAGGTACTCGCTGAGTTCGTTGACGGCGGCGGCTGTCGTCGCGGCGCGGCCTTCAACAATCGGCTCACCCCAGCCGCTTATCCCTTCGTCGGTGCTGATTTTGAGGAACAACCAGCGGGGTGGGACGGTGAACAGCTCGATACTCGTGATTTTCATCGGTGACTCCTTGTAGCGACAATGCTGTGCATATTCTAGCACCGCACCATCAGTGTTGTACCGTCAATGCATGGATTTTCGCCGTTGCGCACACGTTTGCGCAGTGCATTGACGCCCACGCCTGGTACGGCGTACAATAGCGCCAGAGCACTGATTTTAAACGCATGGGAGGTCACATGACCACACCACCACGCACCCGCCAAGAGATCCTCGACCTCACGCGTGAGACGACGTTGTACGAGTGGACTGCCCAAAAGGCCATCAAACCGATGGTCATCGACCGCGCCGAGGGCATCTACTTATGGGATGCAGACGGCAAGCGCTACATGGACTTCAACTCGCAATTGATGTGCGTCAACATCGGCCACGGCGACCAGCGCGTTATCGACGCCATCACCGCCCAGCTCAAACAAATCGCCTACGTCGCTCCCACCGCAGCCACCACCGCCATCCGCGCTGAACTCGGCAAACTCCTCCAAGAAATAACCCCCGGTAACTTGACCAAAGCATTCTTCACCAATGGCGGTGCCGAAGCCAACGAAAACGCCATCAAAATCGCTCGCACCGTCACCGGCCGTCACAAAATCATCGTGCGCTACCGCTCGTACCACGGTGCAACCGCCGGCGCCATCACCATGACCGGTGACCCACGCCGCTGGGGCGCCGAACCCGGCATCCCGGGCATCGTGCGGGCGCCAGATCCGTACCGCTACCGCTGTCGCTTCTGTGGCAGCAAAGATGGCTGTACGATGGACTGCCTCAACAGCATCGAAGACATCATCCAGTTCGAAGGCCCACACACCGTTGCCGCCATCGTGGTCGAGTCTGTCGTCGGCACCAACGGTATCATCATCCCACCCGAAGGCTACATGCAGGGCTTGCGTATGCTCTGCGACAAGTACGGCATCATGCTGATTTGTGACGAAGTCATGAGCGGGTTCGGCCGTACCGGCAAGTGGTTCGCCGTCGACCATTGGAACGTCGTGCCCGACATCATGACGATGGCAAAAGGCCTCACCTCGGCCTATGTGCCCCTCGGTGCTGCGGTCGTGACCGACACGATTGCCGAGTACTTCGAAGACAAACCCCTGCTGGCAGGCCTAACCTACAACGCCCACTCGGTCGGGTGTGCCGCTGCGGTAGCCTGTATCAATGTCTACAAATCAGACAATCTCATCGAAAACGCCGCGCGCATGGGCGATATCCTGGCCGTCGAGCTCAATAAACTCAAAGCAAAACACCCCTCCATCGGCGACGTCCGTTCGATTGGGTTGTTCAGCATCGTCGAGCTGGTCAAAAACCGCGAGACGCGCGAAGCGCTGACCCCCTACAACCCCAAACCGACCGAGTTGGGACCGATGCCGGCATTCAACGCGTTCTTGCGCGAGCATGGCGTGTTCACCTTCGTGCGCTGGCATACATTCTTTGTCAATCCGCCGTTGACCATCACCGAAGCACAACTCCGCGAAGGTCTGGCAGTCATCGATAAAGCGCTCGACATCGTCGACGCGTACGTGGCATAAGGAAGCACTATGCAGGTCTACAAAAACTTCATCGGCGGCGAGTTCGTCGAATCCAAAGGCAGCAAGCGCATCCTCAATACCAATCCCGCCGATACGCGCGACATCCTCGGCGAAGTGATTTTGTCGACCAAAGAAGAAGCCGCAGCCGCCGTCGATGCTGCGGCCAAGGCCTTCAAAAGCTGGAAGCGTATGCCTGCCCCCAAGCGCGGTGCCATCGTCGCCAAAGCTGCCCAACTGATGGGCGAACGCCGCCACGAGATTGCGCGCACCCTGACCCGCGAAGAAGGCAAGCTCCTCAGCGAAGCGCTGGGCGAATTGCAACGCGCCATCAACATCAGTGAATTCTGTGCAGCCCATGGTCGACGCCTGAATGGCGAAGTCATTCCGCTCGAGCTCGCTGACAACGTCGGCTACACGATGAAGGAACCCGTCGGCGTGGCGGCACTCATCACACCATGGAACTTCCCCGCAGCCATCCCCATCTGGAAGATGGCGCCTGCCCTTGTCGCCGGCAACACGGTCGTCTTCAAACCGGCTTCGCTGACCCCTGCAACGGCAGAGTTGTTGATGCAGTGCTTCGTCGACGCAGGTCTGCCGGCTGGTGTGCTCAACATGATCATTGGCTCGGGTGGTGAAGTAGGCAATACCTTCGTCGATCACCCCGATGTACGCTTGGTGTCGTTCACCGGCTCGACCGACATCGGCTTGGGTATTTACAAGCGGGCAGCCGGCCGCGGCATCCGTGCCCAGTGCGAAATGGGCGGCAAAAACCCCGTCATCGTCTGCGACGACGCCGACCTCGATTTGGCCGTCGCTGGCGTCTACTCGGGTGCATTTGGCTCTTCCGGTCAGCGTTGCACCGCCACCAGCCGTGTGGTTATTCAGCACGCCGTGGCCGATGCGTTCCTCGAACGCCTATTGACCAAAGTGCATGCTATGAAGATCGGTAATCCGCTCGAAGCCGACACCGACATGGGCCCCAGCGTCGATGCCTCGCAACTCAAAACCGTCATGGACTACATCGATATCGGCAAAAACCAAGGGGCGGAGCTCCTCGTCGGTGGCGACAAACCCACCACAGCTGAGACGGCCCATGGCTTTTTTGTCAATCCGACCATCTTCGACAAAGTGCGCACCGATATGCGCATCCACAACGAAGAAATCTTCGGACCCGTGCTTTCCATCGTCCGTGTCGAATCCTTCGACGAAGCGCTCGATGCCGCCAATGCGTGTGAGTTTGGGTTGACCTCGAGTGTCTATACCCGTGACCTCACTCGCACCTTCCGCTACATCCACGAAATAGAGACAGGCATCACCCACGTCAACTCACCGACTCTCGGTGGCGAAGCACAAATGCCCTTCGGTGGTCTCAAAAACACCGGCGTCGGCCCGCGTGAACAAGGCACCGAAGTGTTCGATTTTTATACCGAAACCAAAGCCGTCTACATCGACTACACCGGGAGCAAGCGCGAAGGCAAACTGTACTAATCACCCCCTGTCTGCGCCACCGGCCGTACATCTGCAGATGTACGGCCGGTTTGTGTCTCGACTGCGTCATGCCACTCCTTGTCTATTCACCAGCAGAGCGCGAGAGCGACACGTGAACCGAATGGACCACCCCCGCCGGGGATATTTCATATCCCTCACCGTCACACCCAGCACCAATCGCAAAATGAATTATGTTCGGAAAAATACAAATAGATTTCGTTTATGTGTAGCGACGTTTCTGTTCGTACGTACCACGAACGAGAAGAAAAACGCACACCTCCGGTACGGGAGGTGTGCGCGGTGTCGGGGTACGGTGTATTGCGTTAGTTTTCGACTTTCCCCAAGACTGTTTTCACATGATGCCGGATGCTCTGCAAATCTGCAGCATCAGGGGCGAGGTGGGCATAGCGCTCGAGGTAGGCAATGCTCTGGGCAGGGTGATTGAGGCGCGACAAGATGAGGCCATAGTCGCGTACGTCTTGGGCCGAGCTCGGCACCACTACGAGGATACGTTCGATGGCATTGGCGGCAGCCTGATAATTGCCGTGCATTACCAGACTTCCCTTGAGGTTACGGAGCACACGGACCATGATTTGTTCAGGAGTGGGCGGTACGAGCCATTCTTGGATGTTGGTGTGTTGGCCGTTGCGATGCAGATACGACGCTACTTCGCTCATGCTCCAGCGCTTCCCATTGCGGAATGGATCGATGAGGATGGGGTCGGCGTTACGAGGGCGGAACTGCACCATGAAGTGACCCGGCAGGGCGACTCCGTGGAATGCCAGCCCACAGCGCCGGGCCAACGCGATGTACAGCAACGAGAGGGTAATCGGCAAGCCGGTGCGATTAAGCAACACCTGATCGAGGTAGCTGTTTGCAACGGCGTTGTAATTTGCTTCGTTGCCGTGGAAGCCCAATTCGTCGAAGAAGTATGCGCTGATTGCGCCGATATGATCGAGCAGCGTTTCGGCGGATTCGATCTGGGTGCTCAAGGCGTCGGCCATATCGTCGAGCATGAGTCTGACCATGCTCCGCCGATCGCTGTCCTGATCTTCCCAGGCGACACACAACGCCGCTTCGAGGATGTCGGGAGCAGGCGGCAGCATGGCGCGGATATATGCACTACGGGCCGGGTGTGCGAGGGAATGGCGAATCATATAGACCAACTCTGAATATCAAAGCGAGCTTCTTCACTGCGGCGTTTGAGCCACGATTCATACGTCAGGACTGTAGCCGCGGCACGTTCGACATGCACTTTGGTGACGCTTCCTGCTTGGTATTCACCCAGTGTCCGCAAAAAACGATGCATTCGGACCATGCGTATCGCATCGAGCAAACCCGTGCGTTCATCCTCTAGGAGGGTCACGACGCTACAGTACCCGCGACCCAACGCACGCAAGACGCGACGGTCATAGGTATCGTCAAACGTACACCAAGAAGAGATGGCTATGGCCAAATCATAGATGCGTGCGTCGACATGAATGGATTCAAAAGAGAGCACTGCACACAGCTCATCGTGTTCGAAAAGGACGTTTTGGGAGGTATAGTCGCCATGTATCAGTTGTTGGGGGAATGCCGCAGTGGTGCGGGCGAATGCGGTGCATTCTTCCACCAGCTGCATCAACTTCACGACTCGATCGACCGAAAGTGGCGCGACGTGGACGTTCATTTCGGGATTGGTAATTGCCGGGTGAATCTCGGTCAGTGCCCCGAGTGCCGGTGTTGCACAGGGAAGCGACGGATGCGCCACACGCGCGAGTTGTTGCGACAATAGACCGAGTGCGAGACCCGCACGACCCGCGGCACTGGTATCTTCGGGCGACGGCTGGTCACCGACCAGCAACGGGGTCAGGGTGGCGACCCATTGGCGATAGCCGTCGTGTTGGACCTCGACGTATGTACCTGAAATCGTGGGTATCGCGACGGGAATGCGGAACGGCAGTGATTGTGCATCAATGCGATGCATAATCTGCTGGACGTATTGCACCGGCCCAGGATCGGTCCCTGCATAGGTGCAGAGCACGTATTCAGCGTCATCCGCACTCCGTATCAGTGCAAGATGATTTTGTGACCGACTCGGCAAAAAATCAAAGTCCCATGGTGTGGGAATGGGGTAGACGGAATGGAGGGCGCTGATGTTCACCAACGTGTGCTTTCATTCGTTGCGGAAGTCGTTTGGTCCTCGTGGCCACGCACCATCCGGCGTACCAACATCAGCACGGGAATGAGTAATGGCAACAACACACTGGGACGAGCACCTGCCCAGAGGAGTGCACGCATCCCCGCACGCATGCGGGCGATTTGATGATGGACTTCGTCGGTAGGGGGCAAGGTACGCCGGACCCACCCACCAGCGATAATCGCGGTATGCCAATTCTGTTCGATGATGGTCGGCAGACCGGCGATGTAGACATGTGCCACCCCACAGCCCGAGATATGTTGCAAATCGCGCCAGAGTTCGTATTCACTCAGCGGCTGATTGCTGCCGTCGGGTGCAAAATCGCCGATTGCGACTGCAGCGCATTCTGGGGCGTACGCCGCAATCAACCCGGGCCCATAGGGACGGGCATGGCTACTATAGAGGCGCACGACCACCGCATCTGCGGCAATAGCAGGTAAGCCCAGCAAGCGCCGTGCCAAGGTCGACCCACTGACGCGATCGTCACGTACAAACGGAATCTCGTAGCTTTCGATTCGATGACCATCGGCACGGATGAGCGCGAGCAGATTTTCGTAGCTGGTGGTTGCTGCGTCGATATGCCAACGGTTGCTAATCCGTTTGAGGAAGGTGTTGACGTCGACTGCCGGTTTATCGCCAAAGCGTACGGTGTCACGGACATCAGCGCTGATATCGATTCCCACCGCATCCCAACGCAATGCGTTGGTAGTAGACCAGCGCATCACATCACGATATCGCGCATGGAGGTCGTTTGCATCGCCCATACGGTAGTCACGCATGACATCGAGGTCATCACGGACGAGCCATGCCACGACGGGGATTTTTGCGACGTTGAGTCGTTGGATGAGGAGTGTCCGGGCAGGGCTGGTATCGCGGATTGCGATGCACAGGCGAACCTGCGACCGGGCGAGGTCATCTATCAATGCATCACTCCAAAAGGACGTGATGTGATCACTGGGCATGTCGTATATGTACGTTATTGCAGGAATCTGTGCCATGACGCGTCGTTGTCCGGTCTGACTATTGGGTTACTCTCACAAAATACTAGCACATCGCCCTGTTTCGCCCAACCCCTGCATCCTACGAATTGATTACAGACTCTGTCAGTTTGCTGTTGACGGCATTCAGATGCGTCAGACAGCAATTTTGGTGAATTATTTGCAATTTATGTGACTGGGTGCTATATTTACATCTGTTGTGACTCTGTAGCTCAGTGGATTAGAGCGCTTCCCTGCGGAGGAAGAGGTCGCGCGTTCGAGTCGCGCCAGGGTCACCAGTTCAAAAAGGTGGATGATGCCAAGCGTCATCCGCTTTTTAAATCCCTCGGGAAGGTGGCGGAGTGGTTGAACGTCCTCGTCTCGAAAACGAGTAGGGTGCAAGCCCTCGAGAGTTCGAATCTCTCCCTTCCCGCCACACCACAGACCTCGGACGTCCGCAGCAATGCGATGTTCGGGGTCTTGCTTTTGAGCAGGAGGTTTGTATGACGATGCACTACCGACGGCCACGTGCGCTGGTCCCTGGCGACACCGTCGCTGTCGTCTCCCCATCATGGGGCGGCCCACACGCGTTCCCCCACATCTACCAACAAGGCGTGGCGGTGTTGCGCGGTTGGGGTCTGCGCGTGCGTGAATACCCGAGTACGCTCATGCCTAATGCAGAATTAGCAGCCAATCCCGCGCTCCGCGCTACAGACATCAACGATGCGTTTGGCGACGATTCCATCGCTGCAGTCTTTGCCAGCATCGGTGGTGACGACAGCATGCGCATTTTGCCCTATCTGGATGCACAACGCATCGGTCAAGCACCCAAAATCTTGATGGGGTATTCCGACACCACCACATTGCTCACCGCCATCCATATGATGGGTATGGTGACATTCCACGGGCCGAGTGTGATGGCCGGAATTGCCCAACATTCGAGCCAATCAGCTGCCACACGCAGTCATGTGCACACCATGCTGTTTGGTCATCATGACCAGTACACCTACCACGCAGCCACGCATTACAGCAATGGGTACCGTGATTGGGCAGACGAATCACAGCCAAATGGATTGGCAGAGCAGCACTATAGTCGCGGTTGGCAGTTTTTGCAGGGGCGCGGCGTCGTGACCGGGCAATTATTTGGTGGCTGCATCGAGGTCCTCGAATTCCTCAAAGGAACGGCGTTTTGGCCACACCCAGGGTTTTGGCATGGCAAAATCTTGTTCCTCGAGACATCCGAAGAAAAACCCACCATCCTGCAGGTGACGCGGTGGTTGCGCAACTACGGGTTGATGGGTGCGTTACACGATATTTCTGCGTTGCTCATCGGCAGGCCGCGGGATTATACGTTAAGTGAACAGTTAGCCCTTGATGCAGCTGTTTTGCGCGTCGTACACACCGAGTTCGGCGTCGATCAGCTCCCGATTATTACGAACTTCGATGTCGGGCATACCGAACCACAACGTATTTTGCCCCTCGGTGTACGTGCCGAAGTGGATTGTACGGCTATGACCGTACGTCTGATCGAGCAGTGGCTACGCTGATCCGGTTTGGTGGGTAAATGAGCAACATCAGCAACGCCAGGAGCGTGGTCAACAGTGCCGCCCAGATCCCGGCTTGGAGCGGGGTAATGGGGAACGCCAAGGCAGGATGATGGCCAAAGCCGTAATCAGCAACCACGGACAATGCCAGCCATCCAATCACTGCCATGCGAATCCGATACGACACCATTGCGAATGATGGCAGGAGCAGTATGCCTTGACCAGCCATGGCGAGATGGACAATAACCAATCCGACTTCGAGCGGAAGGTATTCGCCGGTGGCGCCCCACTTCGTGCCCCAGAACAATACCGTCCAAAACCCATATTTGATGCACGTGAGTGCCGCAATGGTAGTCAACCAATCAGGTTTTTTGAGCGTGCGGATGCGATAAAACGTCACCATAGCGTACAACGCAGCCAGCGGGCAGTCAGGAATAAACAGCCACGCCCACCACGGTGCATTGAGAAGTTGCGGGCCGTACCAGACGACGGTACCTATCGAAAACCCCAGAAAATCAATGAACATGACTGCCCAGAAAATCACGGGCACGGCAAAAATCCAGCCTAAAATGCGCCGCAATGCGCTGTCGATAAATACAAAAACGGCGCTCATTGCGTTGCTTCTTTCTGCGCAGCTCGAATGAGCTGAATGGGTACACCGGCGACTACTGCTCCGGCGGGAACATCCCGGTTAACCAGACTCCCTGCTGCCACACTCGCGCCGTCACCGATGACAACCCCTGGCAAAATCGTACAATTTGCGCCAATCATCACATCACGGCCGATGTGCACCGGTCCACGACGCCATTCGTGGCGCAAAAACTCATGGCAGAGAATCGTTGTGTTATAGCCGATGATGGCTTCGTCGCCGATGGTGATATCCATGGGGAAAAAGACATCGAGCATGACCATCAAACCGACCGAAGCATACGACCCAACAGTCACGCCAATACTCCGATACAACCACCGTTTGACATTCAACCATGGGGTATATCGGGCAATCTGGATGATCAGCGAGTGCCAGGTGACGCGCACCAATCCACCGGTAAGCTGGGGGAAGTAGTGCAAACTGTTGTGCGGTCCAGGACTCGCATGAATCTGCAGGCGCGCTTTGCGCGCCTGCGAGCTACCAAGGGTCACGACTACTTCCCTGCGACTTCGCTAATCGTGACCTTCATCAGTTGGTCACCTTGGCGAAGCGCGAGAATCACATCCATCCCGCTGGTGGATTTGCCGAAGACCGTGTGCTTGCCATCGAGGTGGGCAGTACCTTGGCGGTTGTGCACCAAAAAGAACTGGCTCCCATTGGTGTTCGGACCGGCATTGGCCATCGAGATAA
Organism: Chloroflexota bacterium; assembly: GCA_046051665.1. Classification (GTDB taxonomy): domain Bacteria; phylum Chloroflexota; class Chloroflexia; order Chloroflexales; family Roseiflexaceae; genus UBA965. Next base: position 28,598 of record JBJONV010000163.1, on the reverse strand, counting down.
CGCCTGCGTCATGGATGAGTGGGTTGTTCTTGCACTCGTCTTCGAACTTATAGCCCGGGCCACCCATACCCGTGCCGGTTGGGTCGCCACCCTGTGCCATGAAGTTGGCAATCACACGATGGAAGGTGATGTTGTCGTAGTAGCCTTCATTGGCCAAGAAGACAAAATTGTTGACGGTCTTTGGCGCTGCCGATGGGTCGAGTTCGAGGACAACTTCGCCCTTCGAGGTGCTCATGGTGGCGATGTACTTTTTGGTGACATCGATGGTCATCTCGGGCGCGTTCTTCCATTGTTTGTGATTGGTCACGGTTGGTTCCTCTCGTATACATTCCGTTTGTATTATACCGAACTGCATCCAAATGCACGGTCGTGGAATGGACAAGGCGTGTGGTATTCTAACGTCACAAAACATCGTCGTTTGAGGAGATTCTATGAGCACATCGACTCGTGTGGGTATCATCGGCGCAGGCGCGATCGCGATGCACGGCCACATCCCCGGCATCAAAAAGCATCCCCATGGCAGTGTTGTTGCCGTCTGCGACACCAATCAAGAGCGAGCCAATGCGTTGGCTGCGAGCAATGGGATAAGCACGGTATACACGAATTGGCGTGATATCATTGCCGACCCGAACGTCGATGCCGTCACCGTTGCACTCCCCAACGCCCTGCATGCCGAGGTGTCGATTGCAGCGCTGAAGGCAGGCAAGCATGTCCTGTGCGAAAAACCGCTGGCCATGACAGTTGCCCAGGGTGAAGAAATGGTCGCCACGGCCCACAAAGAAGGCCGTGTACTGGCCATCAACATGAGCAATCGTCCACGTGCCGAAGTGCAGTACATGAAGGCCAAAGTCGCCGAAGGGAAAATCGGCAAAATCAGCTATGCACAAGGGCGCATGATCCGCCGCGCAGGCATCCCTGGCTTTGGGAGCTGGTTCACGCGCAAAGAATTGTCGGGCGGCGGCGCACTCCTCGATATCGGGGTGCATATGCTCGATATGGTGCTGTATGCCTTGGGGAACCCCAAAGTCAGCGCAGTCCGTGGTGAAGTACAAGCGGTCCATGGGCCACAGCGGCGCGGCTTGGGCGGCTGGGGTTCGGATCGCGTCATGGACGGTACCTTCGATGTCGATGATTTGGCATCGTTGCACCTGCGTTTGGCGGATGGCGGCTTGGTCACCATCGAGGTCACCTGGGCAATCTATGCACAAAACGAAGAGCGCATTCAGTTGATTGGCGACCAAGGCGGGTATGATTTTTATCCGACATTGTACGGTGCTGAGAAACCGCTGCGGTATTACAGTGACGACAACGGTAGCCCCATCGAAACAATCCCTACCGTGCCGCGGATCGACGCAGCACACAACCTGGTGTATTCAGGGTATATCGACGCGATTCGCGGTACTGGTTCGGTCGTCGCCAGTGGTGATGATGGGCTGGCTATCCTGCGCTTGCTCGAAGCAACCTATGCATCTGCAGCACAGAAACGCGAAGTAACGTTATAACAGACGGCCTCGTACACATCCCTCGGTAAACGCCGAGGGATGTTTTTTTGTATACACATCGTTCATATATTCTTAACAACTCAGTGCCGTGGATGGGGTATGATACCCGCATATCTGCCACCAAGAGGACATCGCCATGAGCCGCACCCGTCGCACCGCTTCGCAACGCGGAGCTACTGCTCCACGTCTGTTCAATCGTGAGCAGAGTTGGATCGAGTTCAACGAACGGGTGTTGGGTGAAGCGCTCGATGTCCGTAATCCGTTACTCGAACGGGCCAAATTCCTCGCAATCTGTAGCACCAACATGGACGAGTTTTTTATGATTCGTGTGGCTGGGTTGCGCGAACAACGCCGTGTTGGGGTACAGACGACCTCGCCGGATGGTCTGACACCCAGCGAACAACTCAGTGCCATTCGTGCCGCAGTAACCACACAACTCGCGGTCCAACGCGAATGTTGGTTGAGCGACGTCAATCCGGCATTGCGTGCACAAGGTATTTGGGTACTGAATTACGCCGAGTTGTCCGAACGCCAACGCGCCGAAGTCGATGACTACTACATGAACCAGATCCAACCGGTGCTGACGCCGTTGGCATTCGATGCGAGTCATCCCTTCCCGCTTATCTCGAATTTAAGTTTGAATCTCGCAGTAGTCATCGGGAGTGATGGCGAAGAGCGATTTGTACGTGTCAAAGTGCCTGGCGTGTTGCCACGCCTCATCCCAGTGACCCTCGATGCCACGCACATCCCTACCGGTGTCGCTGCATCGCACTGTGTTGGGTTGGTCTGGAACGAGCAAGTCATCGCTGCCAACCTGCATCGGTTATTCCCCGCCGAGCGCGTCATGGCCGTTCATGCATTCCGGATTACACGCAATGCAGACTTCGAAATCGAAGAAGACGAGGCCGACGATCTATTGGCCACCATCGAAGAAAACATCCGTCAGCGCCGCTTTGGTACGGTAGTGCGTATTGCCGTCCAACATGATATGCCCGCATCGCTCCGCAAACTCCTCCTCAATAATTTGCACCTCGATGCAGACGATTTATATGAGATACGCGGTCAATTAGGCCTATCTGCATTGATGTCGCTCCTCAAAATCGACCGACCCGAACTCAAAGATAGTCCGTTGACGAACCGTATTCCCACCCCATTACGCGACATGCAACAGGTTGGCCAACTGTGGAGCACGCTCCGTCAACGTGATGTGATCTTGCATCACCCCTACGACTCGTTCCAACCCGTCATCGACTTCATCGAAAGCGCGGCCAGCGACCCAGACGTGCTGGCGATTAAACAGACGTTGTATCGGGTAGGGAGCAATTCGCCCATCGTGCATGCGTTGATGCGCGCTCGTGATTTAGACAAGCAGGTGACCGTCCTCGTCGAGCTCAAAGCACGCTTCGACGAAGAAAACAACATCACCTGGGCACGTGCCCTCGAACGGGCCGGAGTCCATGTCGTCTATGGCGTCCCGAACCTCAAAACACACGCCAAGATGGCATTGGTCATCCGTCGTGAGGGAGGCGTCTTGCGCAGGTACGTCCATCTGGGGACCGGGAATTACAACGCAGGCACGGCACGGATCTATACCGACCTCGGGTTGATGACCAGTGACCCAGCGATTACCGCAGACGTGGCGAATGTCTTCAACTTCCTGACCGGCTATGCAAAACATGCAGACTTTGCTGCGTTATTCGTCGCTCCCGTCAACATGCGGCAACGCCTCGAAGCACTCATCGACCGCGAAATAGCCCACGCGCAGGCTGGTCGAACGGGTCGACTTATTTTTAAAGCAAATTCGTTTGTCGACCCTGCGCTGATTGAACATCTCTATCGTGCGTCGAATGCGGGCGTCGAAATCGATTTGATTATTCGCGGCATGTGTTGTCTGATCCCTGGTGTACCTGGTATGAGTGCACGTATCCGGGTACGCAGCATCGTGGGGCGCTTCCTCGAGCATAGTCGCGTCTATTGGTTTGGCAATGACGGCAATCCAGAAATCTATGTCGGTAGCGCAGATTTGATGGAGCGCAATCTCGATCGGCGCGTCGAAACGCTCTTCCCCATCAATGACCCCGAGATACGGCAGTGGATCAGCGACGTTTTTTTGCCTGTGTACCTTCGCGATACCGAACGATCGCGGCAATTAGCGTATGATGGCAAGTGGAGGCGCAACGTCGACGGTACGGCAGAAAACCGTGCTGATTGTCAACAGTATTTTGCGCACGTGGCCACAATGGAGTAATCAATGCCCAATCCACGATTGTCCAATGCGGTACTCTGGCTCGCAATCATCGGCATTTCATTTTTTTTGGTAGAGCGATTTGCGGTCATTACCGAATTGTTAGCCGGCCCACTGTTGATGTTTGCATTTGCGTGGTTAATTGCAATTATCATCGAGCCCGTTTTTGAATGGTGTGCCAAGATTCATATTCCACGGCGGGTGTCAGTACCTGTCGTCTATGTGTTGCTGTTGTCGCTGATTGCCTTCGGCGTGGTAGCGATTGTTCCCATTGTAGCGACCCAGATTCAAGGGCTGATTGTGGCATCACCAGAATTAACCAAACAGTTTTGGGCGACGCTCGATGATATCCAACTGCAATTGTCGAACATAGGGGTAAACAGCGACATCCGTACGTACTTCAATGCAGATATGTTTTTGTCACAGGCAGGGATGGTCGGACGCGAGGCTTTTTCGCAGACACTCGGGGCAGCCAGTAGTGTCGCGATTGTCATATTTAACCTCTTTATCGTATTGATTCTGAGCTTTTACATGGCATTTGATGGTCAGAAAGCCTTTAACAAGCTGATTCGGTTGTCGCCAACCGGTTGGCGCGAAGAAGTGCAGACGTTCGGAATGATTATCTCGAACACGTTCGGCGGGTACATGCGCGTGCAGATTATAAGCTCTTTGATATATGCACTCTGTAACGCGCTAGTGATGTGGATTTTTGATCTCAACAATATCACGTTGACGACGGTGATTGTCAGCATCGTGGTGATGGTACCTGTCATCGGGGGGATTTTTGCGCTGATTCCGCCGATTATCGTGATTTTGGCGACTGGTTCGGCGGCGAGTCTTGCGCCCTTTTTGATTGTCATGCTGGTCATCCAGCAGATTTTATTCAGCGTGATTTTGCCGCGCATGGTTGGTCGGATTGTGGGGTTACATCCGTTGTTGGTATTTGCTGCATTGCTGATTGGCGCGCAAGTGGCAGGACCATATGGAATTTTGTTTGGTACCCCGTTGGCAGGCGTTGCTGCATCGATTGCGAACTATTTTTATTTGCGCACGCAAACCGTCACCGAACCCATTCCCGTGCCGGTTGTGATGGAAGAATACATCGATCCACCCGCGTAGTGAGATGATTCTCATCTGACTATCAGCGCATCGCAGACGTCTGATTGCTACTGACTGTGGTAGAATCAATTGTGGATAAGAGAAGCCATCTTTTCGGCGTATGAGTCAAGGAGAACGCATTTTGTTTCAACGTTTTCTGCTTTCAATCGCGCTGATTGCGGTCGTCACGTCGGCACTGATTGTGCCCAAAGTCGCACAAGCGACGCCGCACAGCCCTAGCGAGGTACCACAGTCGCAACAAATTGCGGGTTCCCGTACCTTTAGCGAAACCGGCTTCACCGTTGCGAACTACTTCCTCAAGACCTGGAACGCCACCCCTAACGCATTGTTTGTGTATGGTCTGCCTATTTCACAGCCATTCATCGAGCAGAGTTTCTCCAATCCGGGTGAATTTTATCGTGTGCAGTACTTCGAGCGTGCCATCCTCGAAGAGCATCCTGAAAACGCTGGCGGTCAGTACTACATCTTGGGCCGTTTGCTCGGTTCGAAGTTGGCTGCATCGCGCGGTGGTGAAGCAGCATTTAAGCCTGCTGCCAAAGGTGCAGGTGCATACGACGATGTGACCAAACACAACTTGAGCGATTCACCTGCTCCATTCAAGTCGTTCTATGACGCAAATGGTGGGTTGAGTGCATTTGGTCGACCATTGTCTGAGCAGTTCCAAGAGCTCAACAAAGCCGATGGCAAAACATACTGGGTCCAATACTTCGAGCGCCAGCGCATGGAGTGGCATCCAGACGAGCCAAACGCCAAATATCGCATTATGTTGGGTCTGTTGGGCAACGAATACCGTGACGGCAACCACAAAACGAACCCAGCGTTCACCGCAGGTGCTGCGTTGCCGAACGAATTGTCCGGTGCCAACAACGGTCAAGTCGCTTCCAATCCTTCAGCACCGACGAACACGAATTTTGTCTACGGGTTCAATGCAATTCTGTACAACCAGGGCGGCGCAGTCGATCGTAAGCGAACGCTACAGCTGGCCAAAGATGCTGGGATGCCATGGATCCGTCAGCAAGTGCGCTGGATGGACCTGCACGACCGCTCCGGTGCCATTTACTGGGGTGAACTCGACGATATCGTCAACGACGCATCCAGCATGGGTGTGAAAATTCTGGTGTCGGTTGTGGCTGCCCCAAGCTGGGCCACCAGCAACGGCAAAAACGGTATGCCGGACCGCGACCACTTCAAAGACTACAACTACTTCATGGGCGAAATGGCCAAGCGCTACAAGGGCAAGGTACAGGCCTACGAAATCTGGAACGAGCAGAACCTCGCCCACGAAAACGCAGGTCGCGTCGCCAACCCAACGTTCTACATGGACATGTTGGTCGGCGCTTCACAGGCCATCAAAGCCGGTGACCCAAGTGCCATCATCGTATCCGGTGCACCGTCATCGACCGAGACCAACAGCTGGAGCGTTGCAATCAGCGACATCACCTACCTCGACTCCATGTTCAGCGATGCCCGCTTCAACGCAGCAGTCGACGTGGTTGGCGTTCACCCGGGTGGTGCGAGCAACCCACCTGACACATTCTGGCCAGATAACCGTGGACCTGGACCGTACTTCTACAACAGCCGCGAATTCTACTTCCGCCGTGTCGAAGACGTCTACGCATTGATGCAGCGCAAGGGCATCACCAAGAAGATGTGGGTCACTGAATTTGGTTGGGCCACCAAAAACAACACCCCCGGCTATGAATTCGGCAATGCAATCAGCCAAGACATGCAGGCTGCATACCTCGTCCGTGCCTTCCAAATGGCGCGCACGAACTACAGCGCATGGATGGGCGGCATGTTTGTATGGCAGTTGAACTTTGCGGTGCCGTGGAAGGCCAAGGGGAACGAGCTGCACGAACAAGCATCGTACGGCGTCATCAATGGCGACTACAGCCCTCGCCCAGCCTACCGCGCCCTCCAGGCAATGCCCAAATAATCGGAGACAATGATGAACCATTCACGCGCGTTGCGCGGGTTCTGGTCAGTATTCTGTGTGTTGCCACTGCTTGTGGCATGCAGTGGCGGGGTGGCTTCCGAGCCAACCCCCGCCCCTGTCACAAACACCGTCGTACCAGCCACAGCCACCCCACTGCCCGAACCCACCGCAACTGCAGTTCCCACTGCAGAACCGGAACTTGCACCAGGCCAACCCATCACCTCCAAAATCATGGAGTTTGGCGTTGTTGATCACCTCTACTACACCGACCGTGAACGCGTCTTGGCGCTTACCAACATCGCAGGCTTCGACTGGGTCCGTCAACAGATTGTCTGGAAGGACATCGAAGGACCGGCAGGCAACTACCTGTGGGACCAGCTCGACAATATTGTCGAAGATACCAATGCACACAACCTCAAACTGCTGATTTCGATTGTGCAAGCACCGTCGTTTTATAGCGAAACGAACGGTATGCCCGATGATCCAAAAGCCATGGGAGACTTCGTCGAAGCATTGATGAAGCACTATGGCACCAAAATCAAAGCCGTCGAAATCTGGAATGAACAGAACTTAGCCCACGAAAACGGTGGACGTATTGTCCCCGAAGACGCAGGCCGCTATGTTGAGCTTCTTGCAGAGTGCTATACCCGCATCAAAGCGGTCGAACCATCGACCATCGTGTTGGCTGGCGCACCATCCTCTTCTGGCATTACCGATCCTGCATTGGCAGTGGCAGACGAGACCTACTACCGCGAGATGTACCGCTACAAAGATGGCATGATCAAAGACTACTTTGACGTCCAAGCAGTCCACCCCGGTGGTTCAGCCAACCCGCCCGAGACGCTGTGGCCAGATAACCCGAGCACTGCCGAAGGTTGGACAACCGACCCGACGTTTTACTTCCGCCACGTCGAAAATGTACGTAAGTTCATGATCGAAGAAGGTGTCGGTGACCACCAAATCTGGATCACCGAATTCGGCTGGGCTACCGAAAACGTTACTCCAGGGTATGAGTTCGGCAACCAGGTCACATTGGACCAGCAAGCCGAATACATCCTCGGAGCCATGCAGTTGGCCTACAACAAATACCGCAACGAAGACGGTTCACCGTGGCTGGGCAATATGTTCCTCTGGAATATGAACTTTGCCGTCCTGTGGGGTGCCCAAGATCAACCACTCCACGAGCAGGCATCGTTCGGCATTCTCAACCCCGACTGGAGTCCGCGACCGGCATTCAACGCCGTGCAAGGCTTCATGAACTACATCAAACAAGAAGGTCGGCGCTAACGCGTTCCTTCCCGGCGAAACACCCATCCGCGAATTGCGGATGGGTGTTTTTTTGCGGTCGCTTGTATAATGCATGGACATCGGTGCGGTATTCAGTCGATTCGTCGGTACGCGTGTGGGTTCTCTTGTGATCGAACAACACCGATTGCACATACCACCCGCTCCATAGACATGATGCACTAATCATCTGCACACTGTACCTTTGTCCATTCGTTGCCATTCTCGGCAACCGGTACCATAGCAAGGACCACACGACGTGACCATCCGTTCAAAAATCCCCTGGAGTGATCTCGGCCTTCTGACCACTATCTTGTTTTGGGCACTCAATATGCCCATTGTCAAGACCGCATTCACCACCATGGACCCATTGGCATTCAACACGGCACGATTCCTCGCTGTCCCTGTCTTGATTTTGAGCGTCGTCTACCTCATAGAAAAAAGCTTGTTCATCGCCCGCAAAGACTGGCTGAGTCTGATTCTCATTGGGCTTATCGGCGTCGGTGGCTACCAGTACTTCTTTGTCACAGGCCTAAACCTGACCAATTCGAGCAGTGCAGCACTCCTCGCAGCCACCACACCGATTTGGGTAGCACTGTGGGGTCAGGTACGTGGTGCAGAGCGGCTCAAGCCTATTGGCTGGGCTGGCATTGTCCTATCATTCGCCGGCGTCTTTGTCATTTTGTTAGATGGGAAAGCCATGAGCGCCGCGGCAATCGGTGGCGATATTTTGATTCTTTGCTCGGCGATTTGCTGGGCGTACTACACGATTGCTGCCAAAGCACTATTGAAAATCTATACGCCCTTGCGGATTACTGCAATCGCATTATCGGTCGGGGCTATCCCCGTCTTGTTGCTCGGTGCGCGACAAATCACCGAGGTCGATTGGACCGCAGTCCGACTCCAAGACTGGGGCGCAATGGCATACTCGGTGATTTTTAGTATCACGATTGCCTATATCTTGTGGTACAACGGGGTCAGCAAAGTCGGTTCGACACGTACCGGTATTTATTTGAGCCTGCTCCCTGCCTGTGGCGTAGTCTCGGCGTACTACATCCTCGGTGACCCGATCACCACACGTGACATCATCGGCGCAGTCACCATCATTACCGGACTAACGTTGGCGCGGCGCGGGTGAACAATCAAGAAACGAAGAACACGCCACCCTGGACTTCGTCCGGGGCGGCGTGTGTTTTTCTAAAGACCACTGACTACGGCATTGCGGGAAGCGTTGTATCGTCGAAATTGCATAACCCAGCACGATCAGTGCGGATCTCACCACCGAAATCCAGACAGGCATCGTCATATTGGAAGCGTTCGAACCGCTGACCAACATACCCTGATACAAGTGCTACGACTACCATCACGATAATCCATTTCGCCATTCACCCCTCCGCTTTACAAATAACGTTACGATAGTCGGACGAATGCGGACAGGCGCTGGTTCCCGTTCGCAGAACCACACAAAAAACGAGCCCGGGACAATCGTCCTCGGGCTCGAGTCGAGAAGTGTCTACGTGCTACGCTGCTTTTCCATATCGCGATGCCAGGCTTCGAGCAATTCGGGCAAATCGGCATACAGCAGATCAGGCTTCATGGGCGATGCAGCGACGTCGGCACGGGTGACAACGCCTGTGAGCACCATTCCTGCGGTCATCCCTGCGGCCAATGCCCCTGCTACATCGGTATCGATGCGATCGCCGATGGTGAGTGTTTTGGTGGGGTCAGACTGCAGGACTTCGGTGGCGATATGAAACATGGTCGGGCCAGGTTTGCCAATGATAAACGGCTCGACATCTGTCGCTGCTTTGAGGAACGCCAGGAGCGAACCAGCACCCGGCACGAGCCCCTCGGGCATCGGGAGCGAAACGTCCGGGTTGGTTCCAATAAACGTCGCACCGGCACGGATCAATAAACATGCTTTGCGCAGTTTTGCATAGGTCACTTCGGTGTCGAGGCCCACCACCACATATGCAGGTGCTTCGTCGTCTTCGACAAAGTATCCATCGCTAAACAAGGCAGTACGCAGACCGTTCATCCCAATCGCAAAGACCTTCGTGCCCTGTGGTGAGCGCGCCTTCATCCACCGTTGGGCGGCCACCGGTGAATTGATGATGTGTTCGGCAGGGAATTCGATGTGCATGCCGGCCAATTTGTCGGCAAATTGGTGCGGCGTCATCGTCGCGTTGTTGGTGATACAGGCTGTCTTGATGCCGTGGGTTTTGCAGAACGCAATCAATCGATCTGCTCCTTCGAGGCGCTCATGACCGCGATACAAAACACCGTCCATATCCAATAGCAATGTGTTATAGCTCGTCAGTGGTTTCATCAGATACTCCTACATGCGCTCGGGTACATGTATACCCAGCAATCCCAATCCGTTGCGGAGCGCCTGTGCCGTGGCAGCAGTCAGCGCGAGGCGTGCCGTGCGTACGGCCTCGTCCTCAGCTTTGACCACCGGACAATCACGATAAAATGCCGAAAACGTCCGGGCGGTATCGTAACACCATTCTGCAATGACAAACGTTGCATAACGATCGGCGGCTTCGCGTACCGTCCCCGGTAACTTGGCCAACTGACGGACCAAATCCAGCTCGGATGCATGGGTCAACACGGCTGCATCGCACGCAGGGATCTGCATGCCTGCAGCATCACCCAAGACACGCCGCACAATTGAGCGACAGCGTGCATACATGTACTGGATGTACGGTGCACTGTTCCCCTCAATCGCCAGCATCCGGTCCCAGTCGAGGGTGATATTGCGGCGTGAGTCTTGGTATAGGTCGTTGTACATGACGGCACCGATGCCCACCTTTTCGGCGACATCTGCTTTGACGTCTTCGGGCAAATCGGGGCTCGAGGCATCGACCACCGCCCGGGCGCGTGTATGTGCGTCATCGAGGAGCTCGGTCAAATAGACCATGTTCCCCGCACGGGTCGACAACGGCTTGCCGCTCTGGTCGAAAATCGTCCCGAACTTGACGTGCTCGAGCTCGACACCTTCAGGCACATACCCGACTTTGCGGGCGAGTGCAAACAACTGCCGGAAGTGCAGTTCTTGGGGGGTACCGACCACATAGATAATCTGGTCTGGCTTGAACTCGCTCATGCGGTACTTGATACAGCCCATATCTCGCGTGTGGTAGAGCGATCCTGTATCGCTCCGCTGGAGCAAAAAGGTCGGCATGCCCTCTTCGAGCTCGCTGACCACGACCGCTCCGGCTTCGTCACGATGTGCAAAACCACTGGCGAGACACTCTTCGATGACGCCCTCGTTCAACGGTGCATAGAAGCTTTCGCCGAGCGCATGATCAAACTTCACACCCAGCCGATCGTAGTTCGTCTGAATCGCAGTCAAGGTGAGATTGACCATCCACTGCCAGAGTTCGACGGCTGTCGGGTCGCCTTGCTCGAGCTTCAGCGACCAAGCCCGGGCTTCGTCATGGAGTGCTTCGTTGTCTTTGGCTTCTTTGGAGTAGGCCGCATAGAGTTTATCGATTTGGGCGAGCGCTTCTTCGTCTTGGCCCTCGGGCTTGCCCGAACGCACAATGGCGGCGATGTTCATCCCGAATTGTTTGCCGTAGTCGCCCAGGTGGTTATCGCCGATTACGGTATAGCCCAAGAATCGGAAAATATTCGCCAACGCTTGCCCAATAATCGTCGAACGAATATGGCCTACATGCATCAATTTTGCGATATTTACTGACGAATAGTCAATGACAATACGCTTATTGGAGCCCAAATCGTCACTTCCATATTGATTTCCAAGCTGAGCAATTTCCGCCAAGACCGACGCAATGTATCGGCTTTTATCAATCGAAAAATTGACGAATGGACCTGCAGCAACGACTGCACTCAACAGAGAATCCGCAGGAATGGTCACCGCAGCGGCCAGTTGTTGGGCGTATTGTGGTGGTGGGATTTGCTTGTCACGTGCCGCTTTGAAGGCTGGCATGGCAACATCAGCAGGGATGTTGGGTTTTGGGGCAACGAGTTCGATGTGCTCGGTACTCGCCAATCCCGTCGCAAGGATTGCTTCACGCGCCTGACGATGGAGGCGATCGAGTGTATATTCCACAGAAGGGTCCTTTCTGACAATGAACTTAATCGTTCCAAAACGGCTGTGCCCAACCACGCGCCACGAGGACGCTTCGGAGCTCGAGCATTGCCGTGTAGGTAGGCAAAATATAGACCGTAGCACCGTCGGGCTGGTTTGCCAAGGTGGAATCAAGCGCCGTCGCGATATCGTCGATTGGCGTGATGCGAGTATCTGCCACGCCGGCGTACTTCAGGCGCACGTGCATATCTGCGGCGCGGGTACCACTCACGGTGACCTGTGCGAGGTGCTCCGGTAGGATCTCGAAATCTGCATCCCACAGCCACGAGACATCGGTACCGTCTGCATCACGATCATTGATGATGATAAGCATCGTGACCTGTGTGTGCCACGCTTCGACCAGCATCCGTATGGTTTCGCTCGCTCCCACGGGGTTTTTGATGAGCGCCAGCACGAGCGTGTGGTGTGGGGTCTGGACGACCTCGTAGCGCCCGAATGCTGCTTGGAATTGGCCAAATACCGTGGCGTAGTCTGGTGAAACGCCAAGGACGTGTGTCGTTGCGACGGCAGCAAGGGCATTCATGGCGTTATACAGACCCGGCATCGGCAGCACGAGCGAGATCGCATCTGCTGGCAATTGGATGGTCACGGTGCTCCCGCGCAACGCCTCCGGCACGACGCGGGTGAGGGCATAGGTTGCATCGGGCCGCGCAAACCCGCACTGCGGACAGGAATAGTGCCCGATGTGACCAAAAAAGCGCACACGATACTCGAGCGCACTGCTACAGCGACAAAACCCCGCATCTGCCAGATGTGCTACCGCAGCGCGCGCACTTTGTACGTCGTTGTTCCCGTACGCAATCACGGTACAGTGGAGTTCGCTCCCGAGGCGTGCTAACGACGGGTCGTCGCCATTCAAGAGCACGACCGTACTCGCAGGAAGGGCCAACAGTGCATTGCGCCAATTCGCGGCAATGGTATCGACCTCGCCATAGCGATCGAGTTGGTCACGAAACAAGTTATGGAGCACGACAAGGCGTGGTTGTGATTCACGAATGATTTGCGGGAGTGCTGCTTCGTCGCATTCGAACAACGCAGCGTCGTAGGGTAGCGCACCATTCCAACGCACGCCGTCAATGACCGTTGTCGTCACCCCACTCACGAGATTGGCACCGGAGCGATTATGGAGGACACGCCACCCTGCGGCAGCGAGTAATGCAGCAATCATGCGCGTTGTGGTCGTTTTGCCGTTGGTACCCGCCACGACAATCACGCCCTGGGGCAGGCGCTGGGTAAGGTGCGTCAACACTGCCGGGGCAATTCGGCGCGCAACACGTCCGGGGACTGTCGTCCCCCCGCCGCGACCGAGTCGCCGGCTCAGCGACCCTGCTGCTCGACCAATCCAGATTGCCAATTGTTCACGCATGCACGAATGACTTATCCGCTAAGGGTGCTTTCGCACACAGACCGTGTGTATTATACCCGGGCGCGCTGTACCTGCCATGCACCGGTCCACTCCGACACAATGGCACTCCCATCTGGCTGCGCGACACTAGCCATGGCGACACCAAAAAAGAATCGTGTCAAGCGGGTAGCTTCGGCAACCGATGCGAACCGATAGTCGGTGACCAGCGGCGTGCAGACAAAACCATATTCGCGTTCAAACAGCGTATAACACGCGCGCAACTGGTCGTTGGGTGGGGCAGGATGGGTCACGCCCGATCCGAGAGTTTCGAAGATGATTGCCACCCCACCTGGGGCCAAGACACGGAGCATTTCGCCCACGGCAGCACGCACGTTGTCTTGCCAGACCCCCGGCAGCCATTCAGTCGCATGGCCGAAGCTCCAGCCAGCGGTTACCAGGTCAAACGATGCGTCTGCATAGGGCAAGGCAGTGTTATCTGCTTCGTCGATACGCACCGTGGCAGGCAGATGTTCGCGGGCGACGGTAAGCATCGCAGGCGCCCGGTCACACACCGTCAATGTCTGACAGTCGCCGGCCAGGAGTGCTGCGACGCGACCGGTGCCACAGCCCATATCGAGGACAAGGCACGTTGGGAGGTCTACGAATGTCCGGATGTGTCGTGCGATGTTGCCCTGGTAATCTTCGCAACTGACCAATTCGTGGTAGGCACGGGCGTGGGAGACATCGGCATAAATATCGCGGAAGTCAGTCATCGTCATCCTCTTCGTCGTCATCTAACCATTGTCATCGTCTTCGTCGTCGATATCTCCATCATCTTCGTCGGGTTCCGGGAGCACGAGATTGCTGGTGTCGAGTGTTATCCCGAGGTGTGCCAGGATCTGGACCACAAAGACGGCATGCGCCATCGGGAAGGTCCACACGCGTACCTGTGCATCGGGGAGTGCACACTTCCGGAGGAGACGCTCGTATGCATCAGGAAGGGTTGGTAGCGAAACGGTAACGACTTCATCGTTCACCTGAGCAGAGAGCACCGGTGCTTCGAATTGGGCTTGGGCATACCCATGAAGGAGTGCAGTTTGTTCACTCAACGGGTGCGTCCATTGTAATTGACGACCACCCATACGACACACATACCACTCGGTCATCCCACGGCTCCGCCGCACCCGGATGATTGTACCCAAGCGCATAATCACGCCCGGCACCCCTTCGTGGGTGTATGGTTCACACGGTGTGATGGCGTAGGTCACGGGATGGAAAAAACTGTAGCGATCGGTGGTGTTGTGCTGTGGGTGAAATACCTCTTCGCCGATGGGAATTGCCATGGGAATGTGCGGCAGTTTTTCGATCATCTGCTCGAGGGCATAAACGGATAATCCACGTTCGGCGATACGTGCCAACATGCCGTTGCGGCGCCACGACGTAAGGGTGAACCGATTGCCGACGAGGTCACCCTCGCCACGCAAAAACGGTGTCACCCGGACGTCATTGATGATGAAATGATTCGGTGTTATTTCTTCGATGGCGTATTTGGGAGCTTTATTCGCCTTCATTCACACGATCGCCAATCAAATCGCAGCGGTCTGCATCCAGTTGACCTTTGCCACAGGCAACCAACAAATCATGGCGTTGCTGCGCCATTTCGATTAAGTGGGCGCGCTCGTGTTGGACCATCCAATTGCCTTGATGGAGCAGATTGATGTGACCGTACGAGACGTGTTCGGCACCGCGATGCCATGCTGCACTCGTCAAGCCACGCAAAATCATCAGGCACTCGTGCCGCGAATCGTGGAATGCCTGCAGAATAGCCCGGATATCACGGCTCCGGTAATGGGCAGCAGCAACCAACTTCGGTGGATGCGCTGACGACAACTGGGGATTGTTGGTATCGAGGATGAGCGTCGCCCGCTCACAGAAGACGAAGTTCATATCGTTCAAATGCCCGAGCACTTCTTTGAGTGAGGGGGCATTGTCTTGACCAAGACACGAAAGAATCGAATCGTCGACGTCGCTAAGCATCGCCCGTAAAGTCGCTTCGGTGTGTTCGAGGGCGTGCATTATCGCATGTGGACCGAGGGTGCCCATTGCTTCGATGGCCAAAAAGCGCTTGTGGGCTTCGGGAACTGCGCCACAGGTCGGGCATGCACCGACCAATTCGCCTTCGCGGGTTTCGCCACAGGTAATGCATACATACAAATCTCCGAGTTCGTTGGCGTTCATATCGCGGCGTTCGGCGATTGCATGGGCTGCACGTCCCAACAATTCGCGCGATCGATCAGACGTACCGGTAATGCGTTCCATATCGACCTGCATCGGGATGATGCCATTGAGCGCACACTCGATGTTGTGTGCCGTGTTCCCCACACCACGGGTCGCCACGAAGGCGCGTTCGGCACGCGCACCGCGGGCGGTACAGAGCGCATCGAAGAGTCGTGCGATATTGAATCGCCGTTCTTTGCGTGCTTGGTCTGCCCATGTGCGATATGCGACTTGACCCATACTGGCGCTGGTAAAGAGTTGATGCAACTCTTGTTCGGACGTATTCATTGCCATTCCTCTGACGAATTACATTCGTCATTCAATCATGCGAAACCATCGCATCGTTGCGCCATCATACTATAATCACAATATGGCGTTCTGTGAATAGCAAATGTGAAGCAAAATAGCATGTCAGTGCAAACTGCCCTCGTACACGATTACCTCAACCAATATGGTGGCGCCGAACGTGTGCTCGAGGCATTGCACGAGATCGTGCCCCACGCACCGGTGTACACGTCGATATTTGATCCGGGCGCAATGCCGGTGCAGATGCAAACGTGGGATATCCGTACTAGCTTTATGCAGCACTTACCCGCATGGCGCAGGTATTTTCGCCATTACTTTATGCTCTACCCGCGGGCGTTCGAATCGTTTGATATGCGCCCATACAATCTAATTATCAGCAGTAGCAGCGCCTACGGCAAGGGTATCATCCCACCGCCTGGTGCAACACATATTTGTTACTGCCATACCCCGATGCGCTTTGCGTGGCAGACCGATCAATACGTCGCCCGTGAACGCATCGACGGATTCCGGCGGCGTATCATGCAACCCATGCTGGCATCCTTACGGCGCTGGGATGTGGCAAGCGCGGCACGCGTGACGCACTTCATTGCGAATTCGAAGGTTGTGGCTGAACGCATCAACACGCACTACGGCCGTTCCGCAACGATTATCCCTCCACCCGTCGATTTGGCTCCCTTCCGCAATCAACCTCCTGGTGAGTATTACCTGACCGGTGGGCGTTTGGTCCCGTACAAACGTATCGATCTGGCGATTCGCGCATGCACTGCGTTGGGAGTTCCATTGGTCGTTTTCGGCGAGGGTCGTGACAAAGCCGAGTTGATGGCATTGGCTGGTCCAACCATTCGCTTCGTGGGGCGTATCAGCGAGCAAGAGCGTCTCGATTTGTATGCGGGCTGCAAAGCATTTTTGTTCCCCGGTGAAGAAGACTTTGGAATTACCCCGCTCGAGGCCATGGCCGCAGGGCGACCGGTCATTGCATTCCATGGCGGTGGAGCCCTCGACACGGTCGTCGAGGGTACCACCGGGGTGTTTTTCCACATCCAAGAACCAGATGCACTCCGCAATGCCATCATTCGCGCCGAACAGATCAATTGGGATGCAGGGGCGATACGTGCGCATGCCGAATACTTCGGCCGTGATCGCTTCATCGCACGGATGCGCGACTTCATCGCGAATCATCACGAGGTGGTCAATGGATGAGTACGGTCGATTGGCACAGCACATGCGACGCCAGTGGTGGGCCGTGGTGCTCCCTGCAGTTGTCTTGATGGCGACTGCGATCATTCCCATCGTCGGTGCACCCGCACGCTATGCCGTTTCGCAGACGATTCTGTTGACGAACCGGTCGCCGATGAACGACACGGGAGACACGTTGGCATATGACTTCCCCGCCATTAGCCGGAGTGCGTCGTACCGGCTCAAGGTCGCACAGTTGGTCGGCGCAGGGACGACCCCCGAAGACATTGCAAACGCATTGGACGTCCGCAATGCAGACCGTGCGGTGACGTTCACGGTGACCGGCAGTGACCCGACGGGGCTCGTCGCAATACGTGACGCAGCCGTGGCAGTCCTCGCGCGGGATGGTACACTACTGTGGGGCAACACGAGCGGTCAAACGACCGTCAACATCGCGCTCCTCGACCAACGCGATGACCCGCAGCGGGTGTCGGTATGGCGCGACCGACTCGCGTCGGTGTTTTTGCGCGCTTTGGCCGGTGCAATGCTCGGCATTTTGGTGATTACCTTCCGCGCTCGAGAGGGAGAATACGCGCATGCGCATGAGTGAATACTTCAAAATTTTCCGGCGCCGCTGGTTACCGGTATTTTTGGCAATGATGGTTACTGCAGTCGCCGCATATGTCTTCAGCAAGCTCCAAGAACCGTTGTATCGGTCCGAAGCAAGTTACTTGGTAGTCCCCAATCGAAATGACAACGGGTTATCAATCGTGCTGACCAACAATATGAACAGCTACAAACAGCTGGCGTTGGCCCGACCACAAATCGAAAAACTCAGTGCCCAATTGCAGCTCGATCGCACCCCAGAATGGTTGCTCGAGCATATATCGATCCAAGCAAATGCCGATGACCGCAAGATGATTGTGCAAGTCGACTACCCCGATGTCGACTTGGCACCACGATTGGCCAATGCAGTCGGCGAAAACATGGCAGCGTTGGTGAGTTCCCTCAACGACGGACTCGAAGGCACCGACAAAATCAACATGCGCATGACGACCCCAGCGACCCCACCGACGCTGTACCGGCCACAGACGAGAATCAATGTGGCGGCCGGTGCATTTTTGGGGTTGATTGTGGGTCTCCTGCTCGCACTGGTCCTCGATGCGCTCGATGACACCCTCAAGAGCAGTGAAGACGTCGAAACACACGTCGGACTGACCGTCATTGGTGCTATCCCATTGCAAGCAATCAATCCCGACCGCCGCAGTGCAGGGAGGAAGACCATATGACCAGTCCCACAACTACCCCATCCACACTGGTGGCACTCAGCGATCCACAATCTGCGGCCGCGGAGGCTTTTCGCACCTTACGGACAAACATCCAATTTGCAGGCCTCGATCGGACACTGCAACTCCTGACCGTCACCTCGGCAGGCATTGACGAGGGAAAATCCCAAGTCGCCGCCAACTTGGCTATCACCATGGCACAGGCCGAACAACGCGTCGTATTGGTCGATTGTGATTTACGCCGACCAGCGCTCCATACGTTGTTCGGTGTGAGCAATGATGTCGGCATCACGACGATGTTGCTGGCCACCGAAGGCACCCCAGCGCCGTTACAACAGACCGCAGTACCGGGCTTGCAGTTGCTCGCGAGTGGCCCTTTGCCACCACGACCAGCGGATATCCTCGGGTCACGGCGCATCGGCGAAATTTTGCATGCGCTCCGTGATGTGGCAGATGTCATCATCATCGATACTCCCCCGGTGTTGGCGGTGACCGATGCGGTGGTGCTTGCCCCACGGGTAGACGGGGTCATTTTGGTGCTCCGCGCCGGGCATACGCGCCGCGAACCAGCCAAACAAGCCCGGGCAGTGCTCGAAAAATCCAAAGCGAACATCGTCGGCATTGTGCTGAACGACGCCGAACTCAACGCGACCACCGATTACTACGGCTAAGAGCATACATGATAGACATCCATTGCCATATCTTCCACGACCTCGATGATGGCCCCCGCAGTCGCGATGTGTCGCTCAACATGGCGCGCCAACAACACGCTGCAGGCGTCACCACGGTCATCGGGACACCACATAGCCCCAATTCGTCGGCGTCACGCAAATACAGCCCCGCGCTCATCCGCGAACGCGCCTACGAGCTCCAAGAGCTTGCCCAGGCCGACGGCTTGGACATCACGATTTTGCCGGGGACCGAGATTAACTATCACAACCAAATCTCGAAGCACCTGAAATCCGAAACCATCATCCCGCTTGCGGGCAGTCGGACCGTGCTGATCGAAATGCCGGTTTTTGCCGTCGACATGCGCTTTTTACCCACCGCTGTCGAGCTGATGGAAGAGGGGTACCACGTCGTCCTCGCCCATCCCGAGCGCTACATTTACAACCAACGCGACCTGGATGACCTCAAACGCATCCACGAAGCAGGGGTTTTGTTCCAGGTCACCGCCCAAGCAGTGACCGAAAAAAACAGTATCACCCTGTTCGACCACGATCTGGTCGACTTGGTCGCCAGTGATGCCCACGGCGATACGTACCGCCCGACCCAGATGGGCAGCGGCTACAGCAAAGTCTGCGAACGCTACGGCAAAGAAACCGCCGATCGTCTGTTTGTCCATACCCCCGGGCGGCTTATCGGGCACTGAACAACATCCCAGAAAACATCAATATACAAAAAGCCTCGTAGCGATTCGTTCGCCACGAGGCTTTTCTATCGATCACATCTCTAGCTCTTGCGGGCGCCTGTCTCGCGGCGGGCTTCGATGACGTCGGGCAGGCGATTCAGCCGATCGAGCAGTCGGGTGAGTTGTTCGACGCTCTGTACGCGAATAATGGCGCGGAGCATCGAGACATTGTGGCGCTTGGTCGGGACTTGTTCGACGACGTCGATATTGATCCCTGCGTCGGCAATCGTGCTCGAAATGTCGCGCCACAATCCCACCCGATCCCATGATTCGATTTGGAGCGGCACCGAAAAGCCCAACTTGGGGACCGAACCACCCCAATTGACGGCCACGATGCGGTTACGATCTGGCTCGTTGAGGATGTTGTGGCAGTCGGCACGGTGGATGGTCACCCCGCGTCCGCGCGTCACGTACCCGGCTATTGGCTCGGTGACGACGGGATTGCAACAGCGTGCCAAGCGGGTCAGCATGCCATCGATGCCACGCACGCGGATGTCGGCGCTCCCTACCGTGGTGGTTTTGGGGGCATTCGGTAGCGGCGGATCGACCGGCTCGTTTTCCTTCATCTGGACCGCAAGGATTTTTTGGCCAATGGTGCGGGCCGATAACTCGCCGTCGCCGATTTGAGCAAACATGTCGTCGATGATTTTGATGCCGACGAGATTGGCGGCGTCTTCGAGCGAGACGACGAGGCCGAGTCGTTTGAATTCTTTCTCGAGCATTTCACGGCCGGCAGCGATGTTTTCGCCACGGTCCGCCCGCTTGAAGAAGCGCCGGATGTGACCGCGGGCACTGACGGTTTTGACGAAGTTCAACCAGTCCCGACTGGGACCATTCGAACTGCGCTTGGTCATGATTTCGATCATTTCGCCGGTTTGAATCTGGTAGTCGAGGGGCACCATCCGGTTGTTGATGCGCGCACCGACACAGTTATTACCCACATCGGAGTGGATCCGATAGGCAAAATCGACAGGTGTTGAAC
Source organism: Chloroflexota bacterium (assembly GCA_046051665.1). Lineage (GTDB taxonomy): Bacteria > Chloroflexota > Chloroflexia > Chloroflexales > Roseiflexaceae > UBA965. Next base: position 7,612 of record JBJONV010000163.1, on the reverse strand, counting down.
CGAGCGGCAGGTCAATGATTTTGCCGCGGGGTGTAAAGACAAAGACTTGTTCCTCGAGAAAATCGCTCTTGAAACGCTCGACAAACTCGGTTGCATCGGCAACTTCGTTGCGCCACGACATCAAACCGCGCAACCAGACGATTTTTGCATCGAAGTTTTCGTCCGAGCTCTTGTAGCCGTCTTTGTAGCGCCAGTGTGCAGCAATCCCATGCTCAGCGACTTCGTGCATCTCGTGGGTGCGGATTTGCACTTCGCACGGTTGGCCACCGGGGATGAGGACGGTCGTGTGGAGCGACCGGTACAGGCTTTCTTTGGGGTTGGCGATGTAATCGTCGAACTCGCCCGGCACCGGCGGCCACGTGGTATGCACCAACCCGAGCACCTGATAGCACTCGGGAATGGTATTGACCATGACGCGCACCGCCAATTGGTCATAGATTTGTTCGAGGCGCACCCCTTTGCGCTTCATTTTGCGATAAATGGAATGGATGTTTTTGGGGCGACCAGTGACATCGCCGGTGATGTGTTCGTGTTGCAGGAGTTCATTGAGGCGGTCGACCACACGCTGGACGGTTTTCTCACGCAGGTCACGGCGCATCGCCAGCTGTCGACTAATCTCGGTGTAATGCTCTGCTTCGAGGATGGCAAATGAGCGGTCCTCGAGCTCCCATTTGAGTTGGCCGATACCGAGGCGATGTGCCAACGGGACGTAGATTTCCATTGTTTCACGGGCGATACGTTTTTGTTTTTCGGGTTTGGTGGCATGGATGGTGCGCATGTTGTGCAGCCGGTCAGCCAACTTGACCAGCACGACGCGGGGGTCGTTGGCCATCGAGACAAACATTTTGCGGTAGTTTTCGGCTTGGGCTTCTTCTTTGGGACGCACTTCGAGCTCGGATAATTTGGTTACCCCGTCGACCAGTGCAGCCACATCAGGGCCAAACAATGCTTCGATTTGTTCGTAGCTGACGCTGGTATCTTCGATGACATCGTGGAGCAACGCAGCCATGATTGTTTCGGCATCGATATGCAATTCGATCAGAATGAGTGCAACGGCTATGGGGTGATTGATGTAGGGTTCACCCGACTCCCGCGACTGATTGATATGTGCGGCAGCGGCCACGGCAAATGCCTGCCGGACTTTTTCGACATATTCTTCGATGTGCGGATCCTGATGCGCAATCGCGCGGAAGCGCATGGTCAGATCGTTGATGACCGGTGCATGCATCAATGTGGGATCAGGATGGAGCAAACCGGTGGTGTGGATCGGGATTGGTTTGCGTGGTTCCGATTGTGGTGACATGCCGTTCGTCATGGTCTGCGACTCCTCACCTGGGCTACTTGGTTTCGACGGTATCAAAAAAACCACCAGCGGCACTATCAAACGTCTCGACATACAGCGCCGGAACGCCGGGGTCGGGGATGTCAATGGCAAATGTCGCCATCTCGGTGCCGTTGACGCGGAAGACAAACTCGCTGCCGACGACGGCCAAATCGAGCATGTTTTCGCCATCGGGGATGATGACATCACTCGTGTCTATCTCTTTGTATGCCGTCCAGACATCGCCTTCGGAGCGGAAGCACCCGTAGCGCTGAATGGGACTAATCCAGCAGGCCACATAATCACGCGATTCATCAGCGCGGTAGCGGAAGCGCACGGCGACACCGATACGTGCCACCCCATCGAAGCGGGTATTGACCTGTATCGACTGATCGGTGCGTTCGACTTCGGCCGGTGCGCTGAGGTAGTAGCTTTCGGCCATGCGTAGGTACATGTGATACACACCGTCTTGGATTGTCATCGCGCGCCGCAGATCATCCCCGATGAACCAGCGACCCTCGTCGGCATCGAATGTATCGCGGGTGAATGGTGCTGGTGTCGCTGTGGGCAGTGGTGTGAGTGTCGGCAATGGCACAATCCCCAATGACGCCTGGACCGTCGGAGCGAGCGGAATATACTGCGCGCTATCGTCACTGGGCATCGCCAAGACCACGATTGCTTCACTGTCCTCAAATTGCTGTGCGCTGACCCGTACCCACATGGGGACACTGCCGCCGCTGCTCGATGTGCCGATTGCCCGCGCTTCGAGCACCAACGTGCCGTCGGCGCTGGTCGTCACTTCGCCTTGTGGCGTCGCATCGAGCTGTGCGACGGCTTGGAGCAATAACTCGCGGCGTTGTGGCTCGGCCAACAGCGTCGGGCTTGCGATAATCAACACCGACAGTAAGCCGCGCCGATCGGGTGCATTCCAAATCCACATGGTGCGCCCAGCGTCTTCGTGGTGCTCAATCTGCCAACCCGTTGGGACCGACAACGAGACGCTGCCGTCTGGCGAACGCCACTCCTGCAGCAGAGGCAGAGGGGTTGCAGACGGTGTCTCCGTCGGATTCGGTTGGAATGCCACGGTCGGTGCTTGCGGCAATGCGCACGCGCTACACACGAGCACGGCGAGGGCTGCACCGAACGCCCAGGACGAGTAGGTTTTCACCGTCGTATTATACTCCTCCGGGCCTTCGACCCGGCATCGGCTATCATCAACCACCTGCCAAATCGGGTATGCTAGAACCATCGATTACACCTCAGGGGGATGCAATGCACAGCCGCTGGCTCGATACGGACGCGCACCAATACACCACTCCACTCGCCCTCCGCATCTACACATCACGTCTGCTCGGTGCAGACCAACGCCTCGTGCTGCACGGTGGCGGCAATACATCGGTCAAAATTCGCGAGCGCAATCTCTTTGGTGACGAGGAATCGATCCTCTACATCAAAGGCAGTGGCCACGATTTGGGCACCATCGATGCCCGTGGCTTTGCGCCCGTTCGCCTCGACGCGCTCGTGCGCATGGCCCAACTCGAAGCCCTCGGCGATGCCGCAATGGTCAACGCCATGCGTACCGCCATGACCGATGCAAGCGCCCCGACACCCTCGGTCGAGGCGATTTTGCATGCCATCATTCCTGCTACCTACGTCGATCACACCCACGCCGATGCGGTATTGACGCTGCTCGATACCCCGCGTGCCGAGCAGTACATGCGCGAGCTGTACGGCAATCGTTTTCTCATCGTGCCCTATGTGATGCCAGGATTTGCCCTCGCACGGCACTGTGCACTCCAGTTCGCCCGCGAGCTGACAGCGCAGCACGAGGGGGTGATTCTGCTCAATCACGGTATTTTTACCTGGGCAGACGACGCCAAAACCAGCTACGAACGGATGATAGCAGCCGTCGACGCAGCAGAGCAATATGCCGAAAAACGCATCCGCGCGGCGGATACGCCGGTGCCGACATTCCCTGTGGCACGCATGGCCCGCGCCACACTCCGGGGCGACATCACGCGTGCAGCAGGGGTGCCAATGATTGTGCAGTCGCATCAAGACGACGCGACACGCGCATATGCAGCGCGCGCCGACATCCAGACGCTGGCTTCGCGCGGCTGTGTGACCCCTGATCACATCATCCGGACGCGCCAAATCCCACTTGTCGGGCGTGATGTCGCGGGATATGCCCATCGCTATCGTGACTGGTACACCGCCCAGGCAGCCGCTGCAACCACACCGCTGACCATGCTCGATCCGGCTCCTCGTATTGTCATCGACCCCGAATTAGGCATGCTGACCGTCGGCCGTTCCGTCAAAGACGCCCGGATCGCGGCAGATGTCTATCGCCAGAGTATCCCCGTCATCTGTGCCGCCGAACAACTGGGCGGCTACACTCCGCTGGGTGATCAAGATTTGTTCGCCATCGAGTATTGGGAGCTCGAGCAGGCCAAACTGCGCCTCTCTGGTACCCCACCGATACACAGTGGCGAAGTGGTCTTGGTGACTGGAGCTGCCTCGGGCATCGGCCGCGCCTGTGTCGAAGCGTTCTTGGCTCTGGGCGCTGCTGTCGTCGCCCTCGATATCAATCCCGCAGTGGCCACGGTGTTTGCGCGACCCGACGTCTGCGCCGTTGTCTGCGACATCAGCGACGAAGCAGCCATCAGCGCGGCCATCGACGCAGGGGTGGTAGCCTTTGGCGGCATCGATATGCTGGTCCTGAATGCCGGCATCTTCCCCAAAAGTCGTGCCATCAATGCCATGCCTATGGACGAATGGCGCCGCACTATGGCGATTAATCTCGATGCCAATGTCGTGCTGATGCGCGAGTGTCAGCCGTTGCTGGCACAATCGTTGCGCGGTGGGCGAGTGGTGTTCATTGGCTCCAAAAACGTCCCCGCACCGGGCCCCGGCGCCGCCGCCTACTCTGCATCCAAAGCGGCCATCACGCAATTGGCGCGCGTGGCAGCCCTCGAATGGGGTGACAGTGGCATCCGCGTCAACGTGGTCCATCCCAATCAGGTATTCGATACCGGGATTTGGAGCGACGATGTCCTCGCCAGCCGGGCAGCCAACTACGGCATGAGTATCGACGACTACAAAAAGAACAATATCCTGCACACGACCATTACCAGTCGCGACGTGGCAGCCATGGTGACGACGCTGTGCGGGGCAGCATTCTCACGCACGACCGGTGCGCAGATTCCGATCGACGGCGGGAATGAACGCGTTATATAGGTTGGAGGTTACAGGATTGAGGTTTGAGGTGCGCTACTACCTGTTACCTGTAACTTGTAACCTGTAACCTACTTTTTCAGTGTACGCGTTGCAGTCGAAAGCATGCGGCAGAGTTGTTCTGTTTGTTCGATAAGAGTCGCTGATTCTTGAGCTGTAACTTTATCTGTGTCATGGAGCAGCATGAGCCAAAACAATGTTTCTTGTGCTTCTTTCGATGCAATTGCGAGTTTTGTAGCAAAGTCAGGACGTGACTGTGCTTGCCGCGATTCTGCAATGTTTGCAACAATGCTTGTTCCGGATTTCAACAATTGATGAACAAGCGGATACGAAATCTTGCGTGTGATGAGTACGTCTCTCAATCGAACGATTGACTTTGCGACGTCATAGCTCAAGGTTTGTAATCGCATTTTCATGACTCCTCCTTTCGAATCAAATACAGCGTACGTTCGGTGCATTACCACAGCATTACCAACCTGTAACCTGTAACCTGTAACCTGTAACCTCAACCGCCAGGTATAATGTCCACATGCACCTGAGGAGAAAAGCCGTGAAGCTGATTGTCCAAATCCCGGCACTCAACGAAGAAGAGACCATCGCTGAAGTCGTCAGCCACGTGCCACGAAGCATCCCCGGCATCGACGTCATCGAAGTATTGCTCATCGACGATGGCAGCACCGACGAGACCGTGGCCCGTGCCCGGGCAGCCGGCGTCGACCACGTGGTCAGTCACACCGCACGCCGCGGATTGGCATATGCATATCAAACAGGCATCGACACGTGCCTGCGCCTCGGGGCAGATATCATCGTCAACACCGACGCCGACCACCAATACCCCGGGAGCGAGATTCCCTTATTGGTGATGCCCATTTTGGCCAGAAAAGCCGACATGGTCGTCGGTGACCGACAGGTCCAGCAGCTCGAGCATTTTTCACCCCTCAAAAAATTCCTGCAATATATCGGCTCCGGCGTGGTCCGCTGGGCATCCGGCACCGATGTACCCGACACGGTTTCGGGATTCCGTGCGTTATCGCGCGAAGCCGCGTTGCGGACCTTTGTAACGAGTGATTTTTCGTATACCATCGAAGTCCTCATCCAGGCCGGCAAGCGCAAACTGGCCATCCATCATGTGCCTATCAAAACGAATCTGGTCACCCGCCAGTCGCGTTTGTTCACCGGCAATTGGAACTTCATCAAGCGCCAAGCCGCCACCATCGCCCGCACCTATGCCACCTACGAGCCACTCAAATCGTTTTCATACCTGGCAGCGCCGTTCCTCCTCATCGGCCTCGTCTTCCTCGGCCGTGCAGCTTACGTCTACATCGGTCGCCAGTTTGGGCTCGAAGCGACCAATGACCAGGCACTCACCGTCGGGAGCACGTCACTCATCCTCGGCTTCATCATCTTTTTGTTTGGCGTCATCGCCGATCGCATTGGTGGGGTCCGTCGCGTCGAAGAAGAAGTCCTCTACCGCATCCGCCGGGATGAACTCGAACGGCTCAAAGAGCGGTAATGTATTCTTTTTTAGGATAAAAAAACAGGCAGGCTGCTCCGGCAGCCTGCCTGTCCGTGTGTTGAGGGATGTCAGCGAGAGACCAAATTTTGGAGTGGCTGACCAGCCTTATATGCCGCTATTTGGGCTAGTACGAGCGCTGCCGCATTGATGGGTCGGCCGCCGGCGACGTGCGGCGTCAACAACAAATTGGGGCACTCCCACAATGCAGCGTCAACCGGCAGTGGTTCGATGGCGGTGACATCGAGTGCAGCAGCGCGGAACTGACCAGCGCGCAAGGCGGCAACGATGGCGTTTTCGTCGACTGTCTTGCCACGACCCACGTTCACAAATATCGCCGTTGATTTGAGCAAGGCAAAAAACGCCGCGTCACAGATCTTGTCGGTCACGGTGGTATGCGGCAAAATCGACACCACCACATCTGCGCGGGCCAGTGCCGTGGCACGGTCGCTCCAGGCAACGACCTGCGTCCCCGCCCGTTCATCTGCACGCGTCGCCACGCCAATGACGTGGGCTCCGAGCGCCCGCAACACCGGCGTCAGCGTGGCAGCTATCGAGCCGAAGCCCAAAATCACCACCGTCGCCCCCGCCAATGTGTATTCTTGTCGAGTCTCGGCGGCCGCTTGGGCAGGGACCATTGATCCGACCCATTCGTGGCGTTTCTGCGCTTCATACAGCTCTGGGATGCGGCGTTGCAGTGCCAAAATCAATGCGAGTGTATGCTCGGTAACCGGACCATCATGGAGCGAACGACCCGAACAAATCAGGATGTGCGGTGCAAACCCCGCAGCTACTGCCTGATCGGGCCCAGCCGACAATGTCTGCACCAGCCGCAGCTGTGGTAATTGTTGGGTGGCCGACTGCATGTTGGCGTTGGTGTTGCCCCAGGTTACCAGCATCTCGGCTGCGGCATGGCGTGCGTCGAATGGCGCGGTCGCATCATAGACCACGAAGGTATCGCCTGGGCTCGTCAACGTCAATGGAATGGTATCGGGGATGAGTATCTGCATCGTCGTCCTTCTAACCGTTCTTTTCACGCATGGGGCACATCGCGCCATTGAGGCGGCTGGCCACCTTCTGACAGACCGCCACAAAGACGGCTTGATCTGCGGCACTGATATCGGCAAAAGCCGTTGCACTCTGCGTGACCCATTGCGCCCAGACCGCGGTCGCAAGAGTACTGCCGTGGGGAGTGAGTACGAGGTGCGACGAACGCCGATCGTGCTCGTCCGGGACACGGGTAACAATATCGCAATGCACAAAATCCTCGACCAATGTCGTCATGTGGGCCTTCGAAATCCCCAACACCCGCGCATAGTGACCCATCGGCATATGCGGTGTGTGGTGCAACATGGTCAACAAACGCACTTTGGCGCCCTGACAATGGTCAGGCGCCGATTGCTCGACCCAGCTGTCATAGAGCGGTCCAAAGAGCAATAATGCCGTTGCTAACGCGTCGCGTTGATCCGTCATGACGATCCCCCATGCGTTTGCTTGTCTCATTGTTGCACGAGTATGCATCCTTGACAACACGAAAATAATAC
>JBJONV010000162.1:0-9242 GCA_046051665.1 Chloroflexota bacterium | reverse complement strand
CGGCTGCGGAACCCTTCGTCGATGAGACACGCCGTTGCCGGCATGTCGATGCGGCTCTGCGGGGTAATGGCGAGTGCAGGATGGAGCTTCCACAAGTAATCGAGTGGTTGGTGTTGGTGATTGTGGAGCTGATAGGCAATGCTGAAGGTGGGGCTGTCTGCAGAAAATGTGAATGTTTTTTGGATGGTCGTATCGGTCACAACGCCACGGCGGCGCAGGGTTAACGCCGCAGTCGAACCAGATTGATCGATGTCCCAGTCAAAGGGCATGGCCCACCACTCGCCGTGATCCGGGTAGGGTTCGCCGCTGATGCTCGTGGGCGCGTCGTTGGGGAACAATTCGTCCCACCCGCCACAGAACCAGTCGTCATAGGCTGCGCCATACGCTGCCGGCCGCGGCGGTGTGCGTGGGTTGTGCCAGAGCACTTCGCGGTCGGCTTTTTTGTCGATAAGCGACCAGAGTTTGCCCCCCAGCTCGGGGAGGAATACCGCGCGGTAGAAGCGATTTTCGACATGGACGGCGCGGAACCCACGCCACGTATAGTGACTATCGATGTGGAGCATGCTACACCTTTAGGCGTTTTGGATGAGGTGAATGATTCCTGCACTGTTTTCTTCGAGGCGCACCGGCACCCCATCGCGCATCAGTGTTGCACCACTGTGCGACCCCAATGTCCCGCGATCACGATCGGTCAGCGTATAGTTCCCCGATGGGTTGAGCCCGCGGATGTACAACACCCGTTCGGGGCTTTCTCCCTGTGCACGATAGTAAAAAACTACGCTTTCGTGCTGTGTGGGGCTGACCGCCTGGATGGCATCCCAGCCAAAGCCGATGCGATTGATGTTGTACTTGGGGGCCAAAAGGTGGATGATTTTGGCGCTCCGAATGAGCTCACGGTAGGCTTTGTATTCCATGATGGCCGCTTTGGCATCGGCATACTCGGTGGCATTCCACTCGGTGATGCGCTGCATAAAGATGAGTGGCCCACCAAAAATACTACTCCGCAGCGTGTACGGCGTCGGATCGTCCTCGAAGTACCGTACGCTGTAGCGCGGCGAAAAGGGGTATGACGCACCGTAGATACCCTGTCGTGTCGCGTACGCGCCGATGTTATCGACGGTAATGCTGGTGTGGTACAAACGTGCCATTTTGTAGGTCATCATCATGCCGCCGTCTTCGCAGTTTTCGAAGACGACGTGCGGGTACTTGGCGCGTAAGGTGCCGATGACCACATCAATGCCGGTTTGTGAGTTTGCGTAATTGCTGTTGCCCGGCGTATGGGTATGGTCGTCGCGGTGACAGACTTTCACCATGTCTTCGCCGTCTTGGATGATGTAGTTGATACCGTGTTGTTCGATGAGGTTCGAGACCTGCTCGATAATCCATGCCCGGCACGGATCATTGCCGAAGCAGAGGGTGCCCGCCTGATAGTAATCATCGTATGTGCTGGCGAGCCATTCGGGGTGTTGGCTGGCGATAGGCGCATCTGCGGCACATTGTGCGATGGCGATATGGACGCCAAACCGCATGCCATAGGATGCCGCACGCGCTGCGATGGGGGCGAGGCCGTTGGGGAACTTGGTGGGGTTGGGGCGCCAGTCGCCGATGGTGTTGGCCCAGCCCAAATCAAGAACGACGACCTCGATACCGAGGTCATGGCAGCGGTCGATGACGGCCAGCTGCTGCGCTTCGTTGATTTCTTGGCCGTACTTCCACGAGTTGTACTGTACCCACGGGTAGCGGTCGTCGGGGTAGGCGGGGTGCACGTGTGCCTCGGCATAGCGTTGCGTCACATAGCCGGCTTCGTCCCAATCACCGTCATAATGGCCGAAAAACACGGCAGGAATGTCGAACAGCGCACCTGGTGCAAGGTCGTGGCACAGGGTATCGATGCTGCTCTGGATGGTGGTGGTGGTTGCCGTGGCGGCGGCATGTATCCGGCTTTTGCCGTTGAATTCGATGCCGCAGACGATGCCGGGGCCGCTGGCTGGCTGGGTCTCGTCGGTGTCGTGCGGGGGTGGCCGCAGGGCAAACCAGGCACAACTACTGGCGCCGTTGTAGTGCGATGGGTAGGATCCCATGCGGATTTCGATGGGTGTCCGGCCTGGCCAAATTTGGCTTTGGTGTGAGCTAAAGTAGTCGGTGCGGTAGCTCCAGCTGAATTGATCGACGTGGAACAGATAGAGTGGCGCTTGGGCGAGCTCGATATGCAACAGACGACACGCGCTGATGCGCTGTGTGTGCGTTGCCGTGCTCGTGACGATTGCCGAGGTGCGCACAAATGGTTGGTCGGCGTAGGATTCGATGTGGACGGTAGCCTTGAGCAACGGAGTATGCAATTCGATGGTCGCACGGTCTGCGCTGGTGGCAGCGACGATCGCCCGCTGCCAGACGACCGGTGTGCCGTCGACGGTGATGTGTGCGAGGGTGCCGCGGGCAATCGGCATACCGACGCTCTTGGGGGTAGATGCATAGTGCAGGGCACCATCCGCGAACCAGATGTCGATCTGCAGGTGCGGGCTATGGAGCGCGGTACGGGTCAGAGCAACTGATTGCATAGTGACTCCTGTTGCTAGGGGATAGAAAACCTCCCACGAATGGAAACCATTCGTGGGAGGAGGTGAGAATTAGCCTTCGGCCAAAATCTTGTTGGCTTTTTCGTCGATTTGCTTGCCGGCTTCTTCGGGTGTGATCTTGTTGTTCCACACCTGATCGAGGGTCGGCGAGATGACTTCGCCCAAGATTTGCTGCACTTTGGCGCTATAGACGTCGCCGATGCGTGCGCTGCCAATGGCATCCGAAACCGATTTGAACCCGGACGGCATGCCCTTCAGGAATGCGTCGGAGTTGCGGGCATCGGCGCGGATCGGAATCCAGTCGCCGGTGGCTGCCATTTCGGCCTGGTATTCGGTGGCGCACCAGATTGCCCAGGCGGTGGCGGCATCGGTGTGCTTGCCGTCTTTGGGGACGACCCAGCCGCCGAACCAGTACGGCATGGCGCGCTTGTCCTTCCACTTGGGCATCGGGGCGATGTCCCACTCGAAGGGCAATTCGGCATTGGACGAAATCATCCAGGTACCGCCGGGGTACATGGCGACTTTGCCTGAGCCGAAGATGCCGGTCTCTTGGCCGACGACAGAACGCGTCTCGGAGTCTGGTGCCAGTTTTTCGACATACATGATGTCTTGAATCCACTTGAGGGCACTGACTGCCTCGGGTGAGCTGACGGTGAAGGTGGTTGGCTCGACGACCTTGTCGAAGTAGCCGCCGCCTTGTGCCCATGCCAGCGAAATCGAGCCCCACCAGACTGCCAGGTCGCCGACGTCAAAGCCCCACTGGGTAGCGTCTGCGCCTTCGCCCTTCTTGAGCTTCGCCGCGATGTCTTTGATGTCGTCCCAGGTGGTGTTTTCGTCAGGGTAGGCGAGGCCGGCCTCGTCGAAGATTTCCTTGTTGTAGAACAAGGCCATGCTCTGGATGTTTTCGGGTACGGCGTACATGTTGGCGCCGTCGAACTTCCAGACTGCCATTTGTTCCTGGGGGTACATGTCGGGATTCGCGAAGTCGCCTACCTTGTCGAGGTCTGCCTGCAGGTTCTTGAGCTTGCCCTGGGTGTAGTGACCGTAGGCTTGCACGTCCCAGAAGTAGACATCGATGGGTTCTTTGGATGCGTACGCCAAATCGACTTTTGGCCAGTACTGGTCCCATGGCAACAATTCCATGGTTGCTTCGTACTGCCCTTTGTACTTGGCGTTGAACAAATCCGCGCGCTTCTTGAAGTTTTCGTCCAGCGTCGGCGAATTCGACCACATCAGGGCCTTGATCTTCTGCACTTCTGCAGGGGCGGCTGGTGCTTCGGTCGTGGCGGCACCACAGGCTGCCAAGACGCCAGCGCTCACTGCTGCGGTTCCCACTGCCATCAGGCGCAGGAATCTGCGGCGTTCGTTGAGCTGTTTGGACATTGCGAGCTCCTTTGCTGAGCAACAATCTATGGTCAAGGGTTACCCCTTAATACCCGTGGTCACAATCCCGCGCACAAAGTAGCGCTGGGCGGCAATAAACAACACAATCGGCGGGATAATCGAAATCGTCACCGCAGCCATCAACAAATTCATCTTGGCGACACTGCGTGGCGATCCAGATAAATACGACAATGCCACCGCGATAGTTCGCTTCGATTCGTCACTGAGGTAAATCAGCGGATTGAAGAAATCGTTGTATGTGCCGACAAACGTAAACACCGCGATCGTAGCCAAAACGGGACCACTCAGCGGCAACATAATGGACCACCAGATGCGATAGACACTCGCGCCGTCAATCATGGCTGATTCTTCGAGTTCACGCGGGATGGTGATATAAAACTGACGCATCAGAAAGACAAAATACGCACTGCCGAAAAACGCGGGTACGGTCAGTGGCAGAAACGTATTGATCCAGCCGATCGTGTTGAACATCAGGTACGTCGGCACCAACGTCACCGCGCCGGGGAGCATCAGCGTTGCCAGCAACAGCATAAAAATCGTATCGCGGCCGGGTGCCTGCAAGCGCGCAAAGCCATAGGCCGCAAATGAGGCAGACAACAACGTCCCAATCATCACTGCTGTGACGATAAAAAACGTATTGAATGCGTAGATATCGAGTTTCAGCTGTGCAAACGCATCCGAAAAATTCTCCCAGCGTGGATTGGCGGGGATCCATTGCGGGGGCACCAAAAAGACATCGCCGTTTTGTTTGAGTGCCGTCGAAATCATCCAGAAAAACGGAATCAGAATCACAATCGCACCGGCGCTGAGGACGATGACACTCAGGATGTCGAGGATGCGTTGTTGGCCAGACCGGGTGCGGAGCATTCGCTGCATGTCACTTCCCCTGTCGTTCTGATTCGTAGAAAACCCACAACGGTGACGAGCGGAAGACCAGTAACGTCAACAGCATCACGATGACAAAAAGGACCCACGAAATCGCCGCAGCATAGCCGAAATTGAGATACTGGAAGGCATGGCGATACAGGTACACTGCGATAAATAGAGTAGAGTTATTTGGCCCGCCACCGGTAATCACAAAGGCGTCGGTGAAGTACTGCAAGGCGCCGATGATGCCCAACACCAGGTTGAAAAACGTCACGTTCGACAGCAGCGGCAAGGTGATATGGCGGAACTGAGACCACCGATTGGCACCGTCTATTTCGGCTGCTTCCATGAGCTCATAGGGGATGCCCTGCAACCCCGCCAAGAAAATCAACATCGTGCCGCCGACACCCCAGACACTCGTGATAATCAGCGCCACCAACGCCCATTGCTCATCGAGCAGCCAATTGGGACCTTTGATGTTCAGCATCCCCAGAAGGTTGTTGATGATGCCGTGTTTGCCGTTGAAAATCCACTTCCACAGCATGGCGACGCCGACGCCGGAAATGACCGTGGGGAGGTAGTACATCGAACGAAATACATAAATGCCACGGATTTTTTTGTTGAGGAGGATGGCCAAAAACAATGCAATCGACAACCCCAACGGCACGCTGACGATCGAGTAGATCGCGCTAATGCGGAGTGATTGCCAAAAGAGTTCTTCGGTGAGGAGCTTGCTGTAGTTTGCGGTGCCGATGAGCCGAAAGTCGTTGAGCAGGTTGTAATCCGAAAAACTCAATGCGAACGAAATAACCATCGGTCCGAGGGTGAAGAGCAATAAACCGAGTATCACCGGCGACATAAAGACGTACGCATGCATCGCTTCGGTGCGAGCCCGCCAGCCAGCCTGTTTCTTTTGTGGCGCTCCCGTTGATACTGCCATGTATGCCTCGGTTGCTTTCGACTACATTGTCGAGAAAAATATTCACATATATGAAATTAATTCAAGTTCTCTGTCTATTATAGCAACAGCGCAACGTGTGTCAATTCTATGGGAGTGGCTCGACGAGAACGAGTGCAGAGCCAGGTTCAGCCAGGTCGGCAAACATCCACCCTGCGGCGATAGTAGAACCCGATACGATTTCTACCCGATTATCACCGAGCCAGGTGCAGCGATAGTGTCGATTGGCATCGATATGGTGCAACCAGAAGCGCCGTTTGGGTTTGGCACCCGGCAGGCGAAAAATGGCGACGAGCATATCGCCGTGGGTGTCATCGATGTACTGGAAGCCCGCGTATCGATCGAGTGTACCGTCGCGGCGTGGCTGGTTGGTCAGGCGGAACATACGCGCCGAACGGACGAAACGCCGCACGATGGTTTTGTAGATGTCGATGTGCTGGATGTAGCGATCGTGGATCCACGGCAGGAGGGTGGGCAATCCCTGTGAAAAGCCGAAGCGATGGAGCATGCTGATGCGCGTGTAGTAGTCGAGTTGGCTCGCGGTGACCGCTGCGCTGGTGGGGTCGAATGTCTGTTGCGGATGATCTGCGAAGCCCCATTCACAAAAGCCCCAGTGCAGAATGGCCTCGGGGGCGAGCATGGCGGATGCTCCCCAGAAGAGTTGGAGGCTGTGTTCGGGCCAATCCGGGTCGCTGAGGAACGCCATGTGTGTCTGTTGGGCGATGCCGAGGTCGATGCGCAAACCGCCGGAAGAGCAGTTTTCGAGGACGACCTCGGGATGTTTGGCGCGGATCGCTGCCAAGAGGCGGTAGTAGCCTTGGTAATGGCCATGCAGACCGTCACCAGCGCCGTGGCCATGGTCGGTGCGGTTGCATCCTGCGCCGGGATCGAGGTTGAAGTCGAGTTTGATCCAATCGGCGCGGTATTCGGTGATGATGCGGTCGAGGGTGGCAAATGCCCAGTTCCAACCTGCATCACTCGCCAAACACACATAACCGCAGGGGGTATCGTTGCGGCGTGCGACGATATCGGGGTGCAACGAGGCGGCTTCGGCACGCACGCCGAGGGCTTCTATTTCACACCAGACGCCGAATGCCATGCCTTTGGCGTGGACGTAGTCGGACAACGCACGGATGCCGCTGGGGAAGCGGGTCGTGTTGACCACATGCCAATCACCGCGGTAGTCGTACCAATGGGTGCCCGGTTCGGATGGGCCGAACCAGCCGGCGTCGAGCGCGCACACTTCCATTCCCATCTGTGCAGCGACATCGACGTTTTGGCGAAAAACTGCTTCGTTCAGGGCGCGGTCTTCGTATGTCCACCAGTGATTCCACTCGACGGGCAGTGCATCGGACAGGGTGTTGCGCGGGTACCAATGCGAGCGACCGACCGTTGCGTAGTCGGCGGCATTGTCGTCGCTACTCGGTGTCGCACCATAGACGGTGACGACCGCAGGAGCGTCGAATGTCTGTTGTGGCGCGAGCGTGGTCGAAAAAGCCCAATCATTGAGCCCTGCCGAGAGACGGTATGCGCCGTCGTGGAGCTCATTGGCACGGATAATCCAATTGCCGGACCAGGCGACGGAGCAGGACAACATGGCGCGCTGGTCGCGTACCAAACCGACCCAGGGATGCATCCCTTGCGACGAACGACCAGAGCGTGTCTGCCAGACCACATCGCCGATGAGTCGCTGGGACTTTGGTTCGAATTCGCTGCCCCAGCCACCGGTGAACCCGCTACTTTCGTATGACCCCGTGGGCATGTCGATGACCCACGTATCCACACGGTGGATGGTGAATGGTGTTGCCCCGAGGTTTTTGACGCTCAGCGATGCTTCCAGCAAACGGGTGTGTGCATACGTTTTGAGCGTTTGGATGATGTGTATATCAGATTGATATGCATAGGTAATGGTCGTGCACTGCATGCCGGCTGCGTCGTTGGTCTGGGTGTGCTGCTTGACCTGTATGCCGGGGCTGAGTGCGGTAATGCTCTCGTCGTTGCTGTCGATGCGAAAGAGCGGGCTCGATGATTCTGCCCAGCGGACTGCGTCAGTCTGAATCGAGACGGAACCGGGTTGTGTCTTGATGACAAACCCTTCTGAGCCAATACCCACGTCGTTGTGAATGCTCATCTGAATGACTTTCGCATGTATGAATCGAGTACCCAAATGCTACGCTGTTCGGGGTAAAATGTCAATCACGCCACTGGGTGGAAGAGCAGGATGGAACCGCAGAAGGTGAGGGGTCACATGCGCATAGATGCCGTCGATTTCTTTTATTTGGCGATGCCGGATGTCCTCGATATCGGTGATGGCAGTCAGGATGCATTGCTCGTGCGGGTACAAGCGGGGCAATACGTGGGGTGGGGCGAATGCGAGGCGTCACCACTAGTGTCGATCGCCAGCTTTGTCTGCCCGATGTCGCACAGCGCCTGCAAGCCAGTCCGTGATTCGGTCCTCGGTCAAGAACTGAACGACATCGCAGACATTGCGCGTATCTGTGCCGTCGTCCATGCCAATAGCCTCGATTTGTTGCAGATGCCGCATACGTTGTCGGGCATCGAAATAGCGCTATGGGATTTGCTGGGCAAACGTCTCGAAACGCCGGTCTATCGGTTGTTGGGGTACACACAAGCCCATGCAAAACAGCCCTATGCATCACAATTGTTTGGTGATACCCCGCACGAGACATACACCAAAGCGCGCCGTGTCGTTGCAGATGGGTACCGTGCGGCGAAATTTGGCTGGGGGCCCTATGGGTTGGGGAGTGTTGCCGCAGACGCCGAGCAGATTGCTGCGGCGCGCGAGGGACTCGGGGCAGAAGGGATTTTGTTGGTTGATGCGGGGACCGTCTGGCTCGATGACGTCGATCGTGCGCTGCCACGGCTCGAAGCATTGTTGGCTGCCAACACGACCTGGCTCGAAGAACCGTTCGTGTCGGGTGCGTTATCGGCATATGCATTACTCGCACGCCAATCCGGTCCCGTCAAGTTAGCCGGTGGTGAGGGGTGTCATAGTGAATACATGGCACAGCACATGATCGACTATGCAGCGATTGGCTATGTCCAAATCGACACCGGGCGCATCGGGGGCATTTTGCCTGCGTACCGCGTCGCGCAATATGCCAACGCCCGGAATGTGACGTACGTGAATCATACATTTACATCGTCATTGGCACTGAGTGCGTCGTTGCAGCCATATGCAGGGCTCGAACACGATGTGATTTGTGAATATCCGGTCGAACTCAAACCATTGGCACAGCAGATGACGAAGCTACGGCTTGTCCCTGGTGCTGATGGGATGATTCGTATTCCGGAACGTCCGGGTTTGGGGATTGATATTGATGTGGTCGCCTGTCAGCAGTATGTGGTGCCGTGCGAAATAACGGTACGGGGAAAGGTGTTGTATTCGACACCGGCACTCGCGCAATAGGTGTCGA